>CAZURC010000006.1:0-38701 GCA_964623405.1 uncultured Treponema sp. | reverse complement strand
GCACTCCGTCGTCAGAGCTGTATGTTCCTGTATGTACAGTCTCAAGCTCGTAAGAATAAACCGTGTTAAATTTCGGATCTGTTTCTGCGCTTGCAGATACTACCTGGATGCTCGGAATATAGGCCGTTCCGCCGCTCACTGTGAGTGTAAGTGTTGCTGCGGCAGTTCCTGTCCATTCAAGGTCTGTTGTAGCAGAGCAGTCTGTTGAATAAGAACCGCTTACAGTTGTTGTGCCGTCAGAAAGTGCAAGCGTTGTTGCTTTTCCATATTGGCATCCGCCAATTTTAACTGTGCTTGCTCCGTTTACTGCAAATGTTACAGTTCCGCCGTCATTTACAGCCCAGCCGTGTGACGAATCATTCCAGTAGCATTTTGTTCCAGAGATAACGCCAAAGTCATAGTTTGCGGCAGTCTGCGGTGTCTTAATCTCTGTAAGCTTTACCTTGTAAGAATCCGCAACAGCTGTTGTGTCTTTAACATAAACATTATAAGAAGCGCTCTTGAATGTTGTTGATTGGTCATCAGCAGGGATAACAGCAGATATTGTTGTATATCCAATGCCTGCCGCTTTTACAGCTCCTGTAGAAGAATCTACTGTAGCAACAGCCTTGTCGCTAGAAGAGTATTCTACCGTCGCCTTTGCAGCATCTGCTCCAGTTACTGTAGCTGTGCGTGTTGCTGTTGTTGTTCCGTTAAGGTCAAGTGTGACATCGCTTGTGTCTGAGAATGCAACTTCAGCATCAAGTGCTACAGGATCTGTATAAGTGTAGCTTTGACCGTCTGTTGTGCGTGTGATGCTTAAGATATAGACATCTGTTGAGCCGAACACGAGCTGAGCGTAAGAAGTTGCGCTTGTGAAGTCACCTGTACTGTCGCCCTTTGTAGAAGCATTCACCTCGAGCTTGTCTCCTGAAACAGCCTGTGTCTCATAGTCAAACTTGATTGTGTACGCAAGAGCCTCGTCATCCCATACAACCTTTGTGCCGTCAGCATAGAGTCCCTGGTAGTTAAGCCCGCTTGCTGTTGATGCTGTCGCCGCTGTAGTAGGAGCAGCCTCAAGTTTTACAACAATATCACAGTCTCCTGTAACAGGGATGCTCAGAATTACATTGCGCGTCTGGATGCGGGTGTTGCCAACCTTAAGCCCCATCTTCGCTGTCTTGCTGTTGGCTTTATTGTTTGTTGTGGCATCAATAATCATTGTGTTGTATGTTCCAACAACACCGCTCTGAACGTCTGTGTTCACCTGGATTGCGCCTACATAAGGATCCCACTGGGCAACCTTAGAAGAAACTTCAATTGCACTTGATGTTCCAGCAGGGCCGTCAGCAGAAGTCGCTGTGATTGTAGCAGTGCCGGAAGCCGCTCCGTAAACCTGAACAGTTGGAGAAGCAGTTGTGATTGTGCTTACAAGCGCATTGTCTGTGCTGTTGTAGAACTTGAGAATCGAGTCATCGCTTGTTGTCCAAGTGACAGTTGTGTCGCTTACCTCTTTTGTTGTATCTTCCGCAGAAAGCGTTGCTGTTACTGTGTTGAGTGCATAAAGATTGCTTGAAGAGATTGTGTCAGAAGCAAATTCAACCTTGTTTACAGAAACATAAGTAGGGATAACGTAGACATAAGCTGTGTCTGTAAAGTCTCCGCTTGTAGCTTTTACAGTTACAGTTCCAGATGTCGTCTTGTTTGTCGTAAGAACGCCCGCTTCAAGAGAAGCCACTATCGTGTCTGGATAATTAGCCTCATCATCTTTTGTCTCTTCCTGTGACCATGTAGCTGTTGAAGTAACATCATTTCCGCTTATGTCATAGGCTTTGAGTGTTACAGAATTTCCACCGACAACTTTCTTTGTAGCAACCGGCTCAATGAAAATCTGGCTCTTAGAGTTATCTTCTGTTGAGCTGAACTCTGTCTCATAGGCAGAAATATCCCATATAGAAGCTGTTTCATACACTTCTTTAGAATAGTTATAGCCACGGTTAAGGATTACATAGCGTCCTGAGTATTCGCGGTTTGCAACACGTGCCGCAAGGTCGCCGCATCCATCGAGACGGCTAGAAGTGTCTACAACAGTTCCGTTCATCGTGTTGTTGTAGTCCTTGTAGCCAATAGCAAGGTCATCGTTTATATCGTAGATTTCCTTAGAAGGCTTAGAGCTGTAAAGTTTTGAACTTAATGTTCCTTCTCCGGAGAATTTGTTGTTCAAGATAGTTGCGTTAGTGTCGCTTTCAGAGTTGCGCCCGTAGTATGCAGTAACTCCTTCATCGATTGTAACTGTGCTGTTCAAGAGAACAAATCCCTTGTTTGCAGGCTGGTCTACATCTGCGCGCGAGGCGAAAATTATATCCTCTTGATTGTTCTTGGCTGTGTCGCGGACCATGCGAAGAGAACATTCCTCAAACAATGCAACATCGGCATATCCCCAGATAAAGTCTGTATCGCCTTCGATGTAGCACTTGTAGAACCATGAGCGGTTTCCTTTCTTTCCAATATAAAGAGTGTCCTGATGGCTATAGAAAGAACTGTTGTAAACAACGAGATTCCCTGTTGAGTCATAGCTGATTGTCTCCGCCTGTGTAGAGCCGTCATCGCCGTCATTTGTGCGGTCATAGGTGTTTGTGAATGTCATGTTCTTGATAACCATGTTTCCGCTTCCCTGTACAAGGAAAGTAGCACGGCTTCTAGCTCCGCCGTCGCCCCAGTCATCAGCGTTCTTCCAGTTCACTTTTACATCGCTTCCAACAGTTCCGCTTGCAACTTCTCCAACAAGAGTAATATTTGCAGAACCATAGTAGAAAAGACGCTCGTGATAAGTTCCTGCCGCCACGTTAATTGTCCAGTCGCCTGTTTTTTCATGATAGCGCAGGTAGTCAAAAGCACCTTGAATTGTGTAAAAGTCTCCTGTTCCGTCTTGTTTTACATTAATTGTAGAACTAGAAATTGTCGGCTCAGAACCTGTCTTGAATGTCCACACAGTGTTGTCTGAGATTGATGTCAAGGAAGCTCCATTCAGTGTTCCTGAGATAACACCGGAGTCGGCAGCAACAAAGTATGTCGTGTTTGGCTCAAGGAGCGAATATCCATTTTCGTTCGTGTGAGGCACAAGAATAAGGTCATTGCCGTCAACATACAAAAGGTTGTCTTTTACGGCAATCTTTCCGATTTTGCCGGAAGTAGAGCTTGCTCCTGTGTAGTAAGTCGCATCTGCGGCAGACTCGCCTTCATTAGGACTGATGGTATCAACGAGTTTTCCGTATCTTCCAGGTCCGCTGGATTCCGACGAAGCGGCTTCTTTGTAAAGATAGACTTTACCGGTGCTGCTTGTGTTGACAGTCGGCTCAGAATCAAAGGTCAACGCAATGCGGTAGTCCACAATGCCTGTTTTGTCCTTTTCTTCCTCTTCTCCATCCCCGTCGTCTCCGCCGTCAGAGCACGACATAAACATTCCGCCGAGCAAGAGCGCGCCGGCGGCAAGAAGAGCAGCTATTCTGCTCAACTTTGCTTTCTTCATGTTTTCCTCCATTTATTTAGTAAACATGTTTTTAAATATTCTCCCTGCACGGCCGTGTACAAGCCTCAATGCAGAGAGTTTCCTTAGCATTAACTTTAAACCCTGGATTTTTTTTCATAGCTGCTTATCTTAAAAGCTGGCAAAATAACGGCAAAGTATGATTTTGTAGGAAAACAGCATATTTTGTATAAAAGAGCGCATGTTCTTAGACTGCCAATAACCGGTCAATTTCTCTTTTTTCCATTTTTTATTCGTAATTTTCCAAGTCGTTTGACAGTTTGGGAGCAGGAAGTTAAAATAAAATCGATATGAATGTTTTTTTGGGTGCCTCTGCTTCGGCGGGAATTGGAATTGGAAAGGCTTTTGTTATTCCTGAGTCCGAAAAACGTATTATTCCGCGTGGAATTATCGCGGAGAATGAGCATGACAGCCAGTGGGCAAGTCTTGAGAGCTCTCTTGCATCTGTTTCTGCGGACATTTCCCTGAAAATCCAGGAGACAAAAGATAACAAGGTTCAGAACGAGCTTTACGAGACTTACTTCCTGATGCTTAACGACCCTGAGTTCCTCAAGGAGCTTAAAGATTCATTCTACTCACATAGTCTTAATATTGAATTTGTCCTTGACCGTCAGACCGAGAAATATGCCAAACAGCTGCGCTCCAGCGGAAACGATTATCTTGCGGAGCGTGCGCAGGATATATGCGATATTTTCGGGAAAGTCCTTGACGATATGATTGGCTTTCATCCTTTCAACATAGAAACTGTGCCGAATGGAGCGGTGATTGTCGCCACTCAATTAAATCCCAGCGATACAATAGTTCTTTCAAAGCGCAAGATAGCAGGTCTTGCTCTTACTGAAGGCGGGATCTCAAGCCATGTCGGAATTCTTGCGCGCAACTATGGTATTCCTGCTGTCTTTGCCCTGGACAACATTGTCTCTCAGATTCAGACAGGACAGACTGTTGTTGTGGACGGCGACAAGGCGGAAGTTATATCAGAGCCGGAAGACGATGCCCTTGCTGAGTACAGAAAGAAAATTGAGGATGACAAGGCTCATGCCGCGGCTCTTGCAAAATTCCGTAATGTCCAGGCAAGAACAAGGGACGGAGAGGAATTTAAAATCTTTGCGAATATCGGCACTGTGGAAGAAGCCAAGCTAGCTCTGGAAGAAGGCGCGGATGGCATAGGTCTTTTCCGGACAGAATTCCTTTTTATGAGCGAGAGTGATGGAGGCCGTTCAAACCTATTCAACGAGGAGGAGCAGTTCAAGGTCTACAAGTCAGTCTTGCAGATAATGGACGGCAAGCCTGTGACTATACGCACATTGGATGCGGGCGGGGATAAGCTCATCAATTCTCCGGAAATACACATAAATCCAGAGAAGAATCCGCTGATGGGTTTGCGGGCGATACGTCTTAGCCTTGCGAATCCTATGCAGCTTAAGACTCAGCTTCGTGCGCTTTACCGTGCCAGTGTCTACGGCAACTTAAAGATTATGCTTCCTCTTATTACCGATGTTGATCAGGTTAAGGACACTTTGCAGATTGCGGATGAGGTTAAAGAGGAGCTTCTATCAGAAAAGATTGACTTTAATCCCGATGTTCCTGTCGGAATCATGGTTGAAACTGCGGCTGCGGCTCTTACTGCGGACTGTCTTGCAAAGGTGAGCGATTTCTTTTCTATTGGAACTAACGATCTTACGCAGTATACAATTGGCGTTGACCGTGAGAATGCGTCTGTTGCGCCTCTCTATGATGAATTTCACCTTGCTGTCTTAAGAATGATAGAGAATACTATTGCAGAAGGCAAGAAAGCAGGAATTGATGTTTCTGTCTGCGGCGAAATGGCAAGCCGCAAGTCCAGCGTTCTTGTTCTTGCCGGCATGGGGATAAGGAACCTGAGCATGAGCCCAAAGATGATATGCCCAGTCAAAGAGCTGCTCTCAAAATATTCCGTAAAAGAATTAAAAGCTATCTCGTCAAAACAATTGAATTCGTTGTAAAATACAACTTATGAAGAAGGTCAAAAAAGCCAAAAGACAAAAGCCTGACTTTTCTAGGCCAAAGCCTCTTGCCACGGAGCTGCTCTCACAGGAAGAGCAGAGCTTGTCTTATTCCGATGACAGCATGGAGAGCGAGGAGTCCGCAGAAAGCCCGGATTTTTCCCCGGGCAAGTCTTATATCAATTTGCCTACGGTAGCAATCGCCGGAAGACCGAATGTTGGAAAATCAACTCTTTTTAACCGGTTCATGCATAAGCGGCTTGCCATTGTGGATCCAACACCGGGCGTTACACGTGATCCTGTCGAAGGAACAGCTTTTATAGACGGCAATCCCGTTCATCTTGTAGACACCGGCGGTTTTAAGCTTGACCGTGATCCTGCAAGCCGCGAGAGTGAGATGGACAGCCTTGTTGTGGAGAAATCTCTTTCAGTGATAAAGCGCGCCGACTTGATTCTTCTTCTCCTTGAATCCGGAAAAATCACAGGAGAGGACGAGGAGTTTATTCATCTCCTTAGGCCGTATTGGAACAAAGTGATTGCCGCTGTAAACAAGTGCGAGGGCGGCTCCGGCGAGGATGTGAGCTGGAACTATCTTCAATATGGGTTCAAGGAGATATTCTTTATTTCCGCAGAGCACGGCGACCACATCTCCGAGCTGTCCAAGTCTATTGTCTCTCGTCTTGACTTTAGCGATGTGCAGGAAGGTGTTGAGGAGCCTGTAATAAAAATAGCGATTGTCGGCAAGCCTAACACAGGAAAGTCAACTCTCTCTAACCGGCTTACCGGCTCCGAGAATTCAATTGTCTCTGATTACGCTGGAACTACACGAGATGTTGTAGAAGGCAGCTTTGTATGGGGCAAAAGGAAATTCCAGGTGCTGGATACTGCCGGAATAAGGCGGAAGACAAAGGTAAAGCAGAATGTTGAATACTATTCCGTGAACAGGGCGATTAAGACTTTGGATCAGTGCGACATCGTTTTTCTTATGATTGACGCTGAGCAGGGGCTTGCCGATCAGGACAAGAAAATCTGCTCGCTTGCATTCGA
Source organism: uncultured Treponema sp. (assembly GCA_964623405.1). Classification (GTDB taxonomy): domain Bacteria; phylum Spirochaetota; class Spirochaetia; order Treponematales; family Treponemataceae; genus Treponema_D. The sequence continues at coordinate 32,143 of CAZURC010000006.1, read as the reverse complement.
GCGAGGTCGCGGGATTATATTTGTCCTCAACAAGTGGGATTTAAAGGATCAGACAAAGAAAACCTACAAGGACACAGTTGAGTATATCCAGTATATGTTTGGCCAGATGCAGTTTGCTCCAATCCTCCGCCTTTCCGCCCTGAACGGAGATGGGGTCAAGGAGCTGATGGAAACAGCTGTGCGTATTTATAAGCAGCTTACAACAAAAGTCGAGACTTCTGCCTTGAACAAGGCCTTGCAAGACTGGCTGTCCCGTTATCCTCCGCCGGCGACAAAGGCTATTCATTTTAAGATCCGCTACATGACGCAGACAAGCATAAACCCTGTAGCCTTCCGGCTTTTTGCCACAAGCCCTGACAATGTTCCAGAAAGCTATGTGACATACCTAAAGAACAGGATCCGCGAGGATTTGGGCTTTGACCAGATTCCCGTTATGCTGGAAATGAAAGCCAGCCGCAAAAAATGGGAGACCCGCTTTTCGGAGTAAGGTGGTTCTGTGACGTATTCAATCGGAGAAGCTGAGGAGCTGACAGGAATAAAGTCTCATATTCTGCGCTACTGGGAAGAGGTAATCCCTGGATTCGCTCCGCGCAAGGACTTGGGCGGAAGAAGAGTCTATTCCGAGCGCGACATTGACTTGATTCTACGCATAAAGTACCTGATTAATGAGCGCAAGTTTACAATAGAGGGCGCAAGAGATGAGGTTATTCGGGAAATCGCCAATTACGATGCGAATGCTCAGGCTCTTGATGCAATCCGCGGAATAAGGGCAGAGCTTAGCCAGCTTTATATGATTGTGCGCAAATACAGAAAATAAAATCGGTGCATAAATGAAAGAAACAGTAGGAAAAGAGCAAAAATGGTATGAGAAAGCCGCAGGAAAAAGGCGGCATAAGACTGAGAATGTGGCAAGGCTTTCCGCAAAAGGCGAGGCTAAGAAACGTGGCATGGAAAAAGAGGAGCCATTTTCTCCTAAAAGCAAAAAAAAGAAAGCTTTTGTTTCAAGACTTTCTGTCAATATACATGCAAATACAAAGCCAATGTTCTCTTTAGCCAATGTTCCTAAGGACGCAAGGCTTATACTGGATAATTTTGGCGCGATTGCCGCAGAGACAATGAGACTCTCAGGAAAGCAGCAGACACTGCTTCCGGGGCAGATAAAGAAGCTTAGCCATCAGCTTACTGACGACAGAGGAAGCCGCCGTGTTGGCTATATGAATGATGCAAGCTCTGTTTCAGCGTATATAAGCTATTTTATGTGGTGGAACTTAGTGCGCCTTGTTCGTCTGTTTGCAAATCTTCCAGGCAATGCGTTTCCGCTAAAGGACGGCAATGTATGCCTTGATCTTGGCTCCGGCCCCCTTACTGTTCCTATTGCCCTTTGGCTTGCGCATCCGGAGCTTCGGGACAGGAAACTTGTTTTCTATGCGATGGATTTAAGCCAGAGCGCTCTTTCTGCGGGAGAGGAGCTTTATCTTTCTATCGCGGCGAGGACAGCCTCTGGCAGCCAGGTGCCGTGGAAGATTGTCCGCGTAAAAGGTCCTGTAGGAACAGCGATAAAGGAGACAGCCTCCCTTGTAACTTGCGCGAATGTCTTTAACGAGCTTTCTCAGACAGATACAATGCAGCAGGATTATCTTGCAAAGAGCTACACCGGAACTATAGAAAAATACTTTAAGAAAGAAATAGAGGAAAATACCTGCCAGACGGTTCTGGTTGTAGAGCCTGGAGACCCTCATTCAGCGCGCCTTGTTAGCCTGATGAGAGATGCGTTTATCCGACGCGGGTTTCTGCCTGTAAGCCCGTGCCCGCATGTCAAGGACTGCCCCATGCAGGGAAGAACATCATCAAATCCCTGCGGAAAATGGTGCAATTTTGCCTTTGAGACAGACGATGCGCCTGCGTCTCTTCTTAAGTTCTCCCAGAATGCAAAGCTGCCAAAAGAAAGAGCAGTCCTAAGCTATGTTCTTGCGCGCCGTGAGCAGAGCACGGCAAAGACAGTCCAGGATAAGGATGAGACACTTGCTTTGCGTGTCGCCAGCGATTATATAAAGCTTCCAGAGATGCATAAGTCCGGGTATTACTGCTGCAGCGACATGGGGCTAGTGCTTGCCGTTGACGAGACAGGAGTTCATCCAAAAAACGGCGACTTGATAAATATAAGACGGCCGGCGCAAGGTGATATTGCCCGCGACAAGAAGAGCAAGGCCTTGATTGTAAGGATTTAATGCGCGCCAGTTAGGGCTTCAACCCATTTCTGCATAAGAATTCCAAACGCAACGCCTACATTCAGGCTTGCCTTGAGGCCTTTCATTGGAATAGAGACGCAGCCATAGCAGGCTTTCTTGAGCGCCTCAGGGCTTACGCCAAGCTCCTCCGAGCCTATTATGCATATTCCTTTTTGCGGGAACTTAAACTCTTCAATAGGAGTGCCGCCGGTTTCCAGCACAAAGATGGGAATGTTGTTTTCCTTAGAGAAAGTGTCCAGCTCCTCAAGGCTCATCTTCTGCCAGCCTAGAGTCTCTATGCATCCCATTCCGCTCCGCACTGCCTTCGGGTGGTCAGGAGGCACACACATAGGGCTTGTAAGGACTTTTTCAGCTCCCATAGCCTCTGCTGTCCTAAAAATAGAGCCGAGATTGAAAGGTGAGCGTATATCCTCTGCATAGATGTATGTTCCAGGAAAAAAATCCCTTTGGTTTACTGTTCTGTTGTCTTTTATAGGATGTGGCGCGATAATCAAATCCCACTCCGCAGGGAAAGTGCCGATTATCTTTAGGACTGTGTTGCGCGCAAGGTTGCAAGCCCGCTTTTCATCAAACGGAGACTTTGCCAGCTCTTTTTTAAGCTCATTTGCCGCATCTTCCGGCATCTGCGGGTCTTTTAGCGTTATTTCAATTATCCGCTTTATATAGTCTTCGCGGCTTATTGTCTTGTAATTGTACTCATTGCCTTTTTCAGGGACTCCGTCAATGTCCCGTTCCAGCGCGCCAAGTGTAAGCGCGATTTTTCTGCGTTTCTGTCCGCCCGAAAGCTGGCTTAGTTTTCCAGGGTCAATCATCTGCTAGAAAGCCGCCTTTATAAGCTCAAAAAGATTGTCGCTTGTCATTGAGCGCGGGAGGGAATTTATATACTCTGAGTTTCCAGCATCCTCCGCCGCTAGCGCAAGCTGCTCGATACTTATGGAAAGATCTTTTAGCCTGGTAGGAAGGTTTGCCTTTGCCATCCTCTGCCTTATGTTCTCTGCAAGCGCTCCCGCGGTGGCTGCATCTTCCTGCTCTGCAATGCCGAATGACTTGGCGAACCTTGCGGTTTTTTCCGACTTGAATTTAGCGCAGTCCTCTATTACATAAGGAAAAAGAATTGAAGTTACAAGCGAGCGGCTTATCTTGAAGCGCGCATTTATGGCAAGAGCAAGAATCCCCGCCGGTCCGAATGAGCTTGCGCTTGAGGCTATGCTTGCCATAGCTCCGCCCTGGGCCAAAAGCTCTTCCTTTGGAGTTGACACGGAAAGAGACTCGCTGCCATCCAGCGCAAGATGAATAAGCTGGGCGGATTTTTCTGCCAGCATGTCGCTAAAGAAATTAGCTTTCTGCGACAAGTAGCTTTCTGCCGCAAGACAAAGGCTTTCCAGGGACATGGACTGGATCTGGTTTTCTGTAAGGGTTACAAAAAGGTTCGGGTCAAAGACAGCCGCCTTGCATAGGCCGTTTGGAACTTTTAGGAATCTAAGCTTATTGCTTCTGGAGTCAGCAAGAGGCACCCTGTCAGTAAAAATGTACGGGTCGCGGCACGTTGTGCAAAGCGAGATAAAAGGCAATGTGGTCTTAGGAGTATCTTCCTGCCCGTCGATAAAGCTGTATATGTCACCTTTGCCATAAAAAAGAGCGGCGACAGCACGGGCAATTCCAGCTGTTTTTCCTCCGCCGGCGGAAATGACACCTTGTATCTGGGAGGCGCGCGCAAGCTTTAGCGCGGCATCGGCGGTCTTAGTATCTGCGGTTTCTTCCAGCTCGTCAAAGATAAAATAGTCAAGGCCATGGTCAGAAAGAGGCTTTATAATCTTGTCGGCCGCTCCTATGGCTCTTAGCACAGGATCCATGACAAGCATAAATCTCTTCCCGAATTCCTGTGAGAACTGTCCTAGCCTGCTAGCAGAGTATGAGGCAATAATAACATTCGGAGAAACCCTAAAAACAAAATCAGCCATACAATTAACCCGCCCTTTAGCAAACAAAAAAAGCAGAACCGTTGTTCTGCTTTTCTTATCATTTCTGCAAACCGTTAAGCTTAAAATCCCCAGGAATCAAGGATGCGGTCGGCAGCTGATCCAATTACCGCTGAGTTAAGGTAGTTTGGATCCTTGATTTTCTCTTTTACTGCGGCAACCAAGTCAGAACGGACATCAGGAGTCTCTTCGGCGACATGGCTAAGAAAGTATGCTCTTGCAGCCTCTTTTGCTTCGTCAGAAACACTGATTGAATCAGGAGCAGATGTCGGCGTAAACTTCTCTGCTTCGTTAGCACGACGAGTATTCTGTACGCTGTTAAGTGGGTTGATTACGTTAATGTTCTGTACCATCATTTTTAACCTGCCTTACTCTTTAATTATCGGCATCTTCTTTTGGAAGTTGAGAGTTTTTATTGCCAGAAATGAAAATCGCGAATTCCCCAAGAACCTTGTCCCTGGAAGAGAACTCGTCTCTCATTTCCGCCGCCGTTCCGCCAATAATCTCCTCGTGCAGTTTCGTAAGCTCCCGCCCGACAACTACACGACGTCCACTATCTATATCGGCAATATCCGTAAGGAGCTTAACAATTCTAAAAGGAGATTCGTATAAAACAACCGCATCCCCTGTCGCAAGCAGCTCACGGAGCCTGGACCTTCTTCTTCCTGGCTTGGGAGAAAGAAAGCCCTCAAAAATCAATGTCTTTCCGCCAGCTCCGGCAACACTCGCAAGCGTTGCAAATGCGCTCGGCCCTGGAACTGGAACAACCTTGTGTCCAGCCTCTCTTGCCAGCCCCGCAAGAACAGCTCCAGGATCACTTATTCCGGGAGTTCCTGCATCGCTTGCATAAGCTACATCTTGTCCTTCGTCCAGCAGCTTTATGATTTTTTGTCCGGCGGTCTTCTCATTCTGCGCCCTGCACGAAATAAGAGGCTTGCGGATTTCAAAATGGGTCAAGAGCTGCAAGGTATGCCTAGTGTCTTCGGCAGCAATAACATCAACGCTCTTAAAAGTCTCTATCGCGCGGAATGTTATGTCGCCAAGATTGCCAATCGGCGTACCAACTATGAACAATGTGGACACAGTTAAATAATAATCTTAATGGAGTTAAAAATCAATGTAAAAATTCAAGGAGGGCGGGCAACCGCCCTACGGCCGCACTTCGTTGCGTCCTACCCACCGTGCGGGGAGGGCCCCGCAACGCCCCCTTGTCAGCCCAAAAGCCGGCAGAATTCTGCGGCGAGCGAGTCCAGGGCGCTAAAGTCCGGCTCCATTGGCAGGGAATTAAAAAGCTCGCCTTCTCCAGACTGCGGATTTGTGCGTATATAGTTCTTCTTTTCTATTATATAGCTGTCAAGGACACTGAAAAGCAAGTTCGCAAAGAGCTTTGCTCTCAGGCCAAGATTTTTTTTTGTTGAGGGCGCGGTCTTTCCGGCGGATGCGAGGCTTTGCAGGGCGGATAGTGTCTGCTCTTCAATCCTCGCCCTTGATGAGCTTGCGATGCCGGCCGCCTGCTCAGAAAAGTATTTCTCGCTCTCTATGAATGAGTATATTTGCAGCAAAGGCTCCTTTTCTGTTATGTTGAACCATCGGTGCATAATCTTCTTGAAAAATGTCCCGGCGGTGTATCTTTGCGCCTCTGTTTCCATATCCGACGGAATAAACGGGATTTTTCCTAAATACTCACCGCAGTAGCGGACGGTGGCTTCTATCATGTCCTCGCGTGAGTCAAAGTGATTGTAAAGGCTTGCCTTTTTTATTCCCAGCTTGCCTGCTATGTCTGCGAGGGATGTTCCGCCTACGCTCTTTACAAATGCGCAGTCTAGCACGGCATTTATTATCTTCTCGTGTGTGATTTTTTCCGCAGGCATTTCTGCAAAACTCCCTGTCAGCGCATAAACTAACATCTGTTAGTTTAATGTCTCTAGGCGGCATTGTCAATCCAAGATGCCGGCTTCTGCTAAAAGACTCCGCCTGCTCAGGCTTCTTGCCTCCCTTTGCCGTCGGCAAAAGCCCTGCTAGGTCTTAATCAAAATCAGCTTAGTTTCAAAGCGAAATCAAGTTAATTTCAAAGTGAAATCAGCTTAATTTCAAAGTGAAATCAAGTTAAATTCAGAGTGAAATCAGGTTAATTTCGTTTATTAGTCCTGCCGGCTTTTATTTTGAGCACGGGTTGCTATTTCTTCTTGCCCGCAGTGCTTAGAGGCTTTGCCGGCTGTCATTGGGCTTTAAATAAGCTAGGTTTAAGGTAGGCTGGTTTGCCCTAGAACTTATTTTAAATAAGTACTATAATCATTACATTGACAATTTTACAAAATGTGTCATTTTGAAATATCTTCTGACGACTTTATGGAGGCTGCTTCTTATGGAAAAGACTCTGCCGCGTGTGTTCAGGCAAACTGCAAAAGAGTATCCGGAAATCACATTCCAGATGACAAGAATAGGTGAGAATGTATGGGAAAGCGTCTCTTACAAGGATGGCCTTGAAATCGTAAAGAACCTTGCCGGCGGCCTGCTTTCTATCGGCGTTGAGAGAGGAGAGCATGTCGGACTTATTTCTGACAACCGCAAGGAATGGCAGCAGATAGACCTGGCGCTGCTCTCTATAGGCGCAATCGATATTCCCCGCGGCTGCGATGCGACAATCGGAGACCTTGAGTATATCCTTTCATTTGCCGAGGCGAAAATCATTGTGGTGGAGAACAAGGCTCAGATTGATAAGATACTTGGCATAAAGAAGAATCTTCCTCTGGTAAACGCCTTTATAGCAATTGAGAATCAGGATGAGAGCGTTGAGGATAAGTGCAAGGCGGAGGGTGTCTCTCTTTACACTCTCAGCGGAATCCTAAAGAAAGGCTCGGACTTTAATAAGGACAATCCTGGTCGTGTTGATGAGGAAATCGACAAGGGCAGCTGGGACGACATTGCTTCTATTATTTTCACTTCTGGAACAACTGGGCAGCCAAAAGGCGTAATGCTTTCTCATGGCAATTTTCTTTCCCAGCTTGAGGATATTGACGAGAGAATTTATTTGAATCCTGGCGACAGGGGGCTTCTTGTGCTTCCTGTATGGCATGCATTTGAGCGGTCTGTTGAGTATGTGATTATTTCACAGGCGGCGACAATGTGCTATTCAAAGCCAATCGGCTCTGTTCTCCTTGCTGACCTTAAGTATTTGAATCCTCAGGTTATTCCCGCTGTTCCGCGCGTGTTTGAGGCTGTATATGACGGTATATACCGCAAGATGCGCAAGACTGGCGGAATTACGCTAAGAATATTCAACTTTTTTGTTGCGATTGCGCTGTTCCATTCAAAGCTGGACAGAGCGCTTTTTGACCGGACAACACGCTTTGGCATGGACAAAAGATGGCTTGAGTGGCCGGCGTTTGTGATTCCGTGGCTTGTCTGCTATCCGATTAAGCTGCTTGGCGGAGTTCTTGTGTTCCGCAAAATCCGCGCGATGATGGGAAACAATTTCCGCGGAGCTGTTGCGGGTGGCGGCGCTCTTCCACCGGCAATAGACAAGTTCTTCTGGGCAATCGGTGTTATGCTTGTGGAAGGCTATGGACTCACTGAGACTGCGCCTATTATTTCTGTCCGTCCGTTTGCGCGTCCGGTTCTTGGCAATGTCGGCCGTCCTATCCGTGAGCTTGCGGCGAAGGTTGTGGATCCGGCGACAGGAAAGGAAGTCAAGCGCGGCAAGAAAGGCGCTCTTCTTGTAAAAGGACCTACTGTCATGAAAGGCTATTACAAGCGCCCTGACCTTACGGCAGAAGTAATCGATGAGAACGGATGGTTTAATACTGGAGACCTGGCCCGTCTTTCTGCAAACGGCGAGATTGTTCTTTGCGGAAGAATAAAGGACACTATAGTTCAGCTTGGCGGCGAGAATGTTGAGCCGGCTCCTATAGAAATGAAAATCCAGGAGTCGCGCTATATCCAGACAGCGGTTGTTGTGGGGCAGGATCAGCGTTATCTTGGCGCTCTGATTGTTCCGGAAAAAACAGAGATTGAGCAGTTCGCAAAGGAGGCAGGACTTCCTTATAAGAAATACTCCGACCTTGCGCGCAGCCCTGAGATTAAGCGGCTGCTTGAGGGCGAGGTGAGCCAGCGGATAAACGCAAAGAACGGATTTAAGATGTTCGAGAGAATTAACAAGATTGCGGTTCTGCCAAAGGAATTTGAGGTAGGTGTGGAGCTTTCTGCAAAGCAGGAAGTAAGCCGGTATAAGATAAATACAATCTATGCTTCAGAAATAAAGAAGCTCTTTAAGGATTAGGCTGTCAAGTTTCTTTCTTTGGCAAAGGCGTCTGCGAGTCGGGAGACTATTTTCTGGAGCTGCTCCTCGCTTGAGATATGGAACATTGCGAGGACATCGGAGTCGAACTGATAGAAGTCGACTTCGTGTGTCTGGTAGTGGGCAATCATATCAGCAAGATAGACAATGCTTGTGAGCTTTTTCGTTGTCTCAGGGGCAAGGTCCGGCTCGTGGTGATGGCGGATTACGGAGACTATCACGTCCGGGAAGTTCCATTTTTCTGCAACCATTGCCCCGACCTCTCCGTGGTTTACCCCTGCAATCAATTTTTCAAATACTTCTGCGGGGATTCCCTTTTGCGAGCAGATTTTCTTTATTTTTTCTATATAGGATGGATGCGCGGCCTCGAATACAAGCTTTCCCATGTCGTGCAAAAGACCGCATACATAGGAGTCTTCTATAACAGCCCTGTCTCCTGCGCAGAAATTACGCGCAAGGTTGTAAGAGTAAAAAGCCACCTCATAAGCATGTGTCCAAAGGCTCTTCTTTTCTCCTCCCATATTTCTTAGCCCGTTTACGGAGCCTATTGAAAGCAGCATGTTTTTTATTCCACGCAGACCGATTAGCTTTACTGCGTCCGCAATGCTGTGGCATGGAGTCGCCAGGGCGAATGCCGCGGAGTTTACAAGCTTGAGCAAGTCTGTCGTCAAGGAGACATCGCTTGATATAAGCATTGCAATCTCGCTCATCTTTGAGTTTGGATCGTTGATTAGGCGGTTCACCTTTATTATTGTGTCAGGAAACTGCGGAAGGTCATCTATGATGTCAACGAATTCCTGGCTTACAACGCTCAAGTCTTTCTGTGTCTTCTCATTTAGCGGAAGGATGATTCTTGTGATCGTCTCTCCATTTTCGCAGATAACCTGGAAGTTCTCTTCTGTCAGCCCAATCTTCTCCAGCATGAGAATCATTATTATCAGTCCGAGCCCTGCGCCTTCTGTGTCATCAAGAACCTGTGTAAGCGCCTGGTCTACGGATGTGTACTGCTGCGCGCGGCTCAGCTTGTCGTGCATTCTCTTGTATTCTTCTACGGTAAGCTCCGAGTTATTGCGCACTTCAATTTTTATCTTATTATTCCTAGCCTGCAGAATAAGCTTTACATAAAGTCCTGCCTGCTTTTGGAGCGCAAGATAGTATTTGATATTGCCGAGGGTTTCTGTCTTAAAGGTCTTCATTCCCTCTGCGTATTGCTCTGGATTTGTAATATCGAGATGTTTTTCCCTAAAGAAAATCCTCTTTGTGTTTGCTTTCTTGCTGTTTGTGACCAGCTCGTTAAGGCAGTAAGTTAAATAGATGACCATCTGATTTTGATTCAGTTCTTCCAGGAAAGCTTTTAGCACAGAATCCATGTAAAGCTCCATTTCGTGAGGAAGAGTGTAGGTGGTAATTGACAGTGGAATACCTGCCCTTATAGCCATCTTTACTTTTGACAAATCAAGTATTATTTTTTTGACCGCCGGCATACTCTATGGAGTATAACACATTTTTACGATATTATAAATAAAATATATGTTTAATAGCTATCTTTCGCAGCTTCTGGTCTTGCTTTTGATTATCCTCTGTTGTCTGCGTGTTTTCTTTGTAAAGAATTCTAAAGTTGATGCCGCCGCTTCCCTTGCGCCTTGCGCCTTTGCTGTTTCTATTGCCAGTATTTTTGTCTGGGAAGTTTCCGTTCCTAATATTTTTCTTTTGGCTCTGTCATTCCTGCTCTTTGCGGCGAATGTCCGCGCTCTTTTCCGCCTCTCTGCCAGGCTTTACATTGACCAATATTCAGGAAGCTTTGTGATTTTTTCAATTATTGAGCTTGCTCTTGCCGGTTGCGCCTTAGTTTTTATTATTTTGGGAAGGCCTGTAAGACTTGAGCCAGGCAATTTTTCTTCTGTAAAGACAGTAAGCCGTATCGGAGGGAATATGAGCAGGGGCTTTAGGGCTCTTCCTGCACGTGAGTTCTTTTACCGGTCTACAGGCAGACTCTATACGTTTTCTCCTGACCGCAAGGCTTTGGAAAATGAAGCTTCTGAGCGCAAAGACAACACTCCTCTTGTTCTTTTCTGTGGAACGGAGATGGCGGAGGTTTGTGATTATGAGCCCTATCTTCTTTTGCTTTCTCAGAAAGGATACACAGTCGCCGCCGCGGATTTTTATTCAAGGGATATAGAGTATTATGAAGGCGTATTGAACTTTCGCTTTATCCGGAAATTCGTTGCGAGAAATGGAATTGCGGAAGCAAGAAAAGCTGGCTCTGCGGAATGCGCCCAAAACATTGTTAAATCGTATAAGGCGCTTTTTAGTCTTGCACGGGAGCTGTATGGCGAGGACAGGATGCTTTATTTCGTCTTTGACAACCTTGACTTTGACTCAATCAGCTCTGTGCTGGATTATGCGTCTGGTTCTCAGGCAGGCTTCTTTGTGCTGAGCAGGGTTTCTGAATATAAGACTCCAGGACTAGGATTTGCGGAGCAGACAGATATTCCGCTTGCAAGGGAAAAGGGGCTTGCAAGGGACAAGACTCTTTTTATTCCGCGCTATGCCGCCCTAAAGACAATTGAGTCTCTTCCTGCCTCCGAAGCAGATTCGGCTCTGCCATCCTTGGAGAACGTATCGGAGAGCAATTAGCTAGACTATAAAGTTTTTATCTTTTATAATTTTACAACTATGGATACAGAAAACATTGCGGTAGAATTCAAGTCGAAATCACCTGCGACAAAAAAAATCCTGCCGCTTATTCTTATGGCGGCTGTAATCATAATTGATCAGCTTACAAAGCAGCTCATAATAAAAAATATTCCTTTGACATATCCGCCTTCTGTCGGCGCGTCTTTCTTTGGCGATTTCTTGAGAATTATACATGTCTGCAATCCGGGAATTGCTTTCAGCATAGGACAGGGCTGGTCTTTGACGGCAAGAGCTGTGCTGTTCCGCGTTGTCCCGTTGGTTGTGATTGCTCTTGTGATAGTTGTTTATTTTAGGAATGATGAGTTTAATTCAATCCAGCGCTGGGCAATAATGGGAATTGCCGGAGGCGGTATCGGCAATCTTATAGACCGTTTTTTCCGTCCTGAGGGCGTGGTTGATTTTATTGATGTAAAGTTCTACGGGCTTTTCGGGCTTGATCGCTGGCCGACATTCAACGTGGCTGATTCCGCTGTCGTTGTATGCGGAATCCTGCTGATAGTCTCGTTCGCATTCACAATAAAAAAGACAGAATCTAAAAAGGCGCATGCATGACAACAAAAGAGAGAACTTTGGTTTTTAATCTGCTCGTGGGGCTTTTTAACATTGTCCTGGGGCTTGCAATTGAATTTGTTTTAATCGGCGGCTGTCTGCTCTTCCTTGCAAGATTCCCTGCTATTGCCGGAGGAATCTCCGTGAATGTTATTCTTCCTTTTCTTCTTTTTGCGGGGATTATTATAGCCATGATTATAAGTGTCAGAGCTGTTTCCTGGGCAGTAAAAAAGTTTAAGCTGCAAGGCAGAGTTGACCAGAAGGCTATCCAGCGCTATCTCCGCGAAGATTAACAAAAAGTCAAATAAAGAATACAATTAGAATTATTAGGAGCAATGTTTATGAAAAGAACAGTTTTAGCTTTGGTTATGGCAGTTTCTTTTGTCTCGGTTCCTGTCTTTGCCTCTGGAAAGGCTGATACGACTGCGACACAGACTGTAGAAGAGGCCACAGAAAAAACAACTCAGGCTGCAAACAATGCGGCCAAGCAAGTCGATGAGAAAACATCTGCCGCAAAAGAGGCGGGTGCGGCTGTAGGCGAGGCCGGAAAGTCTGTCGCAGAGACAGGCAAGAAGATTGGAGATGCCGCCGCGGAAGCCGGAAAGGAAATTGGCGAGCAGGCAAAGGCTTTTGGGAACAGCATAAAGGATGCAATCTCAGAGTAAGCGTTAGGGATTGGAGTGGCGCGTCAGCGTTGCCGCAGGCAATGTAGCGGCAGCGGAACCACGGAAAGCCCGGCGACACTTTGTGGCGCAACGCCCTTATAAACTTTAGGAGACAAAAATGGATACAAGATACTCAACAGGAAAAGAGCCTTTTAAGCGCATGACAACAGAAGAGCTGCGCAAGGAATTTTTAATTTCGAACATTTTTATTAAGAATGATGTGAGCGCAGTCTATAGTCATATAGACCGCATTGTAACACTTGGCGCCATGCCTGTGGATAAAAAAGTAAAGCTTGACAAGAACATTGATCCAATGAAGGATTTTGGAGTGGACTTCTTCCTTCAGAGGCGCGAGCTTGGCACAATAAATATTGGCGGCGACGGAATTGTTGTTGCCGACGGTGTTGAATACAAGGTGAATCATTACGATGCGCTTTACCTTGGAGCAGGAACAAAGGATGTTACATTTGAGAGCGTAGATAAGAAGAATCCGGCGAAATTCTATATGAATTCTGTACCTGCGCATGTCTCTTATCCTAGCCGCGTTATTACTTATGCACAGGCAAACCATGTGCATGCTGGCTCTGCCGCCGAATCTAACGACCGCACGATTAACCAGTACATTCATCCGGATATTCTTGAGACTTGCCAGCTGTCAATGGGAATGACACACCTTGAGACTGGCTCTGTCTGGAACACAATGCCGGCGCATACACATGAGCGCAGAATGGAAGTTTATTTCTATTTTGACTTGCCCGATGACCAGGTTCTGTTCCATTTTATGGGAGAGCCGCAGGAAACACGGCATATTGTAATGCACAATGACGAAGCGGTTATAAATCCGTCATGGTCAATCCATTCTGGATGCGGAACAAGCAACTACACATTCATCTGGAGCATGGGCGGCGAGAACCGCACCTACACTGATCAGGACTGGATTAAGACTACAGATTTACGCTAGTAAATCTGTAGAAGTTAATAGCTTCCATACTTACGCGGGCAGCAACGGCTGCCCGCTTTTTTTGCCTAGCTGTAGAAAACCTGGTTTGACTTTGAAACGCAGTTTCTGCCGTTATTTTTGCTTATGTATAGATTTATGTCGGCTCTCTTTATGGCGTTGTTGCTAAGTGGAGCTTTTCTTCCTATGCCTATGCTTACGGTGACGCTTTTTCCGTCAGAAGTGTGAAGCTCATTTCTTATGGTGTCCATTAGCTCAATTATTTTCTTGTCTGTTGATGACTCGGACATCTTTGATAAAATCAAAAACTCTTCTCCTCCGAACCTGAACATGACAAGATTGTCATTTGAGAATCTTAGCAGGATAAGAGAGAGTCTTTGCAATACAGAATCTCCTTCGTCATGGCCGTATTTATCATTCACGCTTTTAAAGAAATCAATATCTATCATTATAGGTATCCATTCTTCTTCAGAGTCAACAAAACGCTGCAGGTAATAACGGTTATAGAGACTGGTCAGCTCATCCCGCTCCGCCATTTTCCTAAACTCCCTGTTTTCCGCCTGGATTCCGCTTACATATTTTTGGGCATTCAGACTGAACACAGCCGTAACGATAAAGGAGTAGACATAGATAATTGTGTAGATAAAGGCCGTGTTTAGAGAAAGCCTAAGATATAGGAGGACGGCTATAAAAGCGCAGTTTATTAGCGGTATGATATAGTCGTATTTTCTTGTTACGCCTATGCCATAGGAGACTGGAAGGATAAACATATATAAAAAGAAAGAGGAAGGCGTGCTGGTAATGAGGAATTCCATTGGAAAATACACAAAGCCGGTTATTATGACTGAGCCAAAGATAAATATATTGTATTTTCTTGTCATCGCAGACACGATAAACAGAATTAGTATAATGGCAAGGCTTGCCGCAGTGGCAATAAGCGCCAGAAGGTTTGTATGATGAAGTATAGAGTTTACCATTCCAAGCGAATTCGATATGACACCGAATGCGAATAGAATAAAGGCCATGGCTCTGCGTAAATCTGTTAATAAGCGGGTGCTTTCCATTGTCTCTCTCCTAGCTGATGTCATGTACTTGTAAGGGCAGCTTATATATTCTAGTATACCATATTTTTGATAAAGGAGAGTTTTTTATTAAAAGAGACTTAAGAGGAGGGGGGGGCGAGGAGATAGCTTATAGTCTCATTTGTGAGTGCAGTTTATTTAAAATAATAAAAGCTCTCTGTGTAAATCAGAGAGCTTAATAGCGGGGGTAGGACTCGCATTCCAATCGCGAACATCATGTTCGCTCATTCCATGCGGCTTCATTCGCTAAATTGCCATCCGTGGCAATTTACAGCAAAAACGCTCCAAGTCTTCGCTTTTTTGCTGCCGCTCATTTCGCTTCGAGCCCTGCGGTTTGCTGTTTTTTGTGCAGTTTATTTAAAATAATAAAAGCTCTCTGTGTAAATCAGAGAGCTTAATAGCGGGGGTAGGACTCGAACCTACGGCCTCCGGGTTATGAGCCCGACGAGCTGCCAACTGCTCTACCCCGCGTCGCAATGTTCAATAAGTATATGTTTAACGGCGTTTTATGTCAACACCTGTGTCAGGCAAATTGTTGTATTTATACCATATCCTGCATTCAAGCGCCGCGAAAGCAATTGCGACTATAGAGAACCAGTAAAATCCGCTCTTGAATCCTGCAAAGAAATTATATATGCCATGCAAAGCGGCTGCCCATACAAATGGCATTATGTGAGTTTGTTTTTTCTTGAACATCCATAGATACAGACCGCTTAGCCCTGCGCAGAATGTGTGGATTAGGACGCTGGTAAGAACGCGGGATGCAAGAAGCTGGTATAGCGCTGTTGCTCCTAGTGGCTCTGTTGCCTCGTCAATCTTTTTTACGAGGTAGATTGCGGACTCAAAGCTCCCTAGCGTAAGACCGGATAGCAAGGCGCAGGTAAAGTATGCTGCTAGTGTAAGTTTCTTGAAAGGGAGAAACGCCATGAAAAGCATTTTGAACGATTCTTCCACAAGGCCGTTAAAGATTACCGCAGTGATTAAAAGATTTACTGCGGTATTGGCAAGGAATATAGGCAGATTAAGTACATAGTACTGTACAAATGAGGCCGGAATAACTGCCAATACTCCTACTACACAAGCCAATAGCGCATAGCGAAACCTTTGCCCTGGGACTAAAAGTATAAACAGAAAGAAAACTGCCAGCAGAGGAATAAAGCTTAATGCGAAAAGAAGAAAGAAATTCATTGCAAGCTAGGCTTTAATTTGACTCGGCTGCTCCCGGCAGTCCAATATCTTTTCTAAAGAACATTCCCTCAAAACTTATGCTTGCAATTGCGCTGTAGGCTTTTTTCCATGCATCGTCAAATGTGTCTCCATGCGCAGAACAGGCAAGAACACGTCCACCGCTAGTCACAAGCTCGTTTTTCTCATCCTTTACAGCTCCTGCGATAAAGACTTTTGCCGGAGTTGATTCGATTTTCTTCTTGTCCATGGATATAATCTTGCCTTTTGGATATTTAAGAGGGTAACCGCCGCTAACAGCGACAGGAGCCACTTGGAAACCGTCTTTCCACTTTAAGTCAAAGTCAGACAAGGTTCCGCTGGTAATAGCAAGACAAAGATTTGCAAAATCACTGTCCATCATTGGGAGAACTGCCTGTGTCTCAGGATCGCCCAGCCGCACATTATACTCGAGGGCCTTTGGTCCGTCCTTTGTAAGCATAAGACCAAAGAAAATAAATCCACGGTAGTCAATTTTTTCCGCTATGAGACCGCGCAGTGTAGGTTCAAGTATTCTTTTATTGAATTCCGACATGGTTTGCTCTGTAACGTCTGATGGAGGGCAGACAGCGCCCATGCCTCCAGTATTCGGGCCTTTCGCGCCATCAAGAAGACGCTTGTGGTCGCGCGCTGGAAGAAAAGCTTTTATACATGCTTTGCCGTTTCTCGCCGTTTCTTCCGTTATGCTTACAGCCGCAAGCACAGAAATCTCAACTCCCTGGAGATATTCTTCTATTACAAGTTTGTTTCCTGCTGAGCCGAATTCACCGCCCATAATGTCAACAACCGCTTTTGAGGCTTCCTCGACGGTCTGTGCTACTACTACGCCTTTCCCTGCTGCAAGCCCATCCGCTTTTATTACAATTGGGGCTCCGTGCTGTCTAACGTAGGAAAGGGCTTTGTCTTTATCTGTGAATGTCTTTGATGCGGCGCAGGCCACTCCATATTTTGCCATAAAGCTCTTGGACAAATCTTTTGATGCTTCAAGTGAGGCGCCTTTTGCCTTTGGTCCGACGGTGGGGATACCTGCTTCCCAAAGCTTGTCAGAAATTCCTTCTGCAAGAGGATCCTCCGGCCCGACAACTGCAAAATCAACTTTCTCTGTTATAGCGATTTCTATTGGATTGCCGGCAATATTGCGGCATTTATTCTCGTCGGCAGTTCCACCGTTGCCCGGCACACATACGACCTCATTGATTTTGCTGCT
The DNA here is from genome assembly GCA_964623405.1 of uncultured Treponema sp. Taxonomy (GTDB): domain Bacteria; phylum Spirochaetota; class Spirochaetia; order Treponematales; family Treponemataceae; genus Treponema_D. The sequence continues at coordinate 15,236 of CAZURC010000006.1, read as the reverse complement.
TTGCGCAAGTTTCCATGCAATTGTATGCTCTCTTCCACCTGAACCAATAACTAGTGCTTTCATTGCTTAATATCCTTATGATTTTGAATACAGTGTAATAATACAAGATTGCAAGGTTTTATCAAACTGTCATACGATTTTTGTGAGTATTTTTGCCATCAGTATTGCAAATACCAGCTTGTCCTTTGCAAATGTACGCGCTGGCTTATAGATGTCGTAGCATAAGAGAGCGGATGTTTTTCCTTCCTCATCTTTTCTTGCGTATTCTATTACCGAGGCTACTTGGTTTGTTGAATACATGGTCTGAAATTCCTTGTCGATTGTGTCAAGGTTTGTCGTGTTATCCAAATGCAGAAAATTATATGAGTTAAAATGCCTGAAATAGTCTTTTTTAAAGTAAGGCTGTCTAAAATCACTTTTGCCGCCAGATTCATAAGCAGGCAATAGGTTTCCATCCTTGTCTGCCTTGTAGAGCGTGATTTGTGTGACTCCCATGTATTCTCTCAACGGCGCAATGATATTGTTAAGATCTCTTCCTTCCTTTGTGTTCAGCATTTCCATAATACGGATCTGAGTGTCAGCATCATCATTGTAGATTTTTCCGCTTGCCCTGACAGCCTGCTGTTTTTCGTTCTTTATGATTATTTTATCATGCAGCTCCGGCTTGTATATTACATAACAGTTGCGGCCTTTGTTCTTTGCTATATAAAGACATTTGTCCGCAAGCTTAAAAATATCATCATAGCTTTTAGCATTTAATGGGAAACGTGCGATTCCCATTGAGCAGGTGACGACGGTGGAAAGGTCAGGGCTGTTGACCGCCCATGTTATCCCCATTCTTATGTTCTTTGTGACATTGCGAATTTCATCTTCGTCTGTTGTATTGATTAGCGCTAGGAATTCGTCTCCTCCGATTCTTCCTGCTACGCCGATGTCTTTCATCGCATCCTTTATGACATTTGCGACGGCTACTATTACCTTGTCACCATAAGCGTGTCCGAATGTGTCGTTGTAGTCTTTGAATTTATCTATATCAAGGATTATGAGAGAGCAAGGCTCCTTTAGCACATCAATTTTATGGACGGCCTGCTCTGTGATTGATTTCTTGTTGAACATGTCCGTGAGACCGTCGTTGTTCCTGCTATAGAAGTTTTCTGTAATCTGCGCTTTGTCCTCTGCGAATATAGTGCCTACAAGAAGCTGGCCGTCTTCAAAAGGAGAGGTTTCAGGTCGGATTATCAGCAGTTTTTTGTTAGTCATGTAGAACTTGTAGGATTTTTTTGTCTTGAACTTCTGCACATCAGAGAGCATTGTCTCAAACTGCTCCTGGGCAAGCTTTGTTGAAAGGTCAAAATTGAAATTGCTTATTATATAGTTTTTGAATTCAGAGATTTTCCCCACAAAGACGCTTGTCTGTTCTTTTGCGCTCTTTAGTTTGAACCATGTTCCATTATATGTAAAATAATAGCAGTCAAAATTCTTAAGCACGCTCTTTAGCTCAAGGTTATGGCGCATTGTGCTTATGTATGCTTCTTTTTCAAAAGATGAGATAAAGAGTTTTACAAAGAAAAGGTTGTCAGGATTGCGGGTGGTCTCAAGTGTAAAATCTACAGTAGCTGCTGAAGACTTCATTTTTACAAAGAAAGGCTTTGTCGTTCCTTCCGGCAGATTATTCAAAAAGTCTTTTAAGTTTTTTATATCTGTTTCATCAAGGAATGGCTTTAGGCTGATTTTGACATCGGTAATGTCAAAAAGGCTGGCAAAATTTCTGTTTGCGCTAGTTACATTAAGATTGCTGTCCATTGTAAAAGAAACATCGCTAATCCTTGTACGTTTAAATGCCGGCAACTTAAAACTCTCCCAACATTTTAATATTTATTTAAGTTTTCCTATTATATCATTCTATCTATAAAACAAAAATAATATTTTGAAATATGTAAATGAAAGTTTAAATTTAACATGTCCAGCGCTTTACGTTGCCTTTATTTTCTATATTATGGCTGTAAATATGAAAGATTTTTTTACTTACCTTGTTTTGTTTTCTGTCGCAATCTTTATTGTTTGGCTGCTAAGGTATTTCTATACACGCAGCTTGAAAAAAAAGGAAGATGAATATGCTGAAAAACATTTAAGGACACAGAAAACGGAAAGTGGAGGAATTGATTTTGTCCGATGCCCTGTCTGCAATACTCCTCTTGCGCAAGGAGAGGATATGAGAAGCCGTATATTCCGGCCTATGAATACTCCTGACCAGCGTATGACAATCTTAGGCTGCCCTCATTGCTATCCGCAGATGGAGACCGGAGTGCAGAGAATGTGCCCTGTGTGCCGCAGCCCTGTTCCGTTAGATGGTTATCTTATTGCCCGTCTGTTCAACAAGTCTGATGGAAAGAAACATGTGATAATAACAGGATGCACAACGTGCTATGGCAAATAAAAAGGCTGTCCAAAAAGAATGGACAGCCCTTTCTGCAAGAACTTTTTTAAATATATTTTTAATTAGCGGAGCAAGCTGAGCACGTTCTGTGCGCTCTGGTTTGCCTGTGCAATCATCGCTGTTCCAGCCTGTGTCAGGACCTGGTTCTTTGTAAAGTCTACCATTTCCTTTGCCATGTCGGTGTCGCGGATTCTTGACTCAGAAGCCTGGAGGTTTTCAGAGCCTACGTCCAATCCGACAATTGTTTTTTCAAGGCGGTTCTGATATGCGCCAAGGTCGGCACGCTGCTTGTTGATTTTCTTTAAGGCCTCATCGATAGTTCCGATTGCGCGGTTTGCGTCATCAGGAGCACCGAGGGTGATAATCTCTTCTGTGCCTACATTGCGCAGACCGAGAGCTGCGGCAGACATAGTTCCAATATAGACCTGTGTTCTCTGATCCATGTTTGCTCCGATATGGAACCACATAGATGCTGTAACAGTGTTTTCTCCTGTAGGGCGGGCGAAACGTCCTGTAAGCATATTCATTCCGTTGAACTGAGCCTGGGAAGCTATGCGGTCAACTTCTGCGACAAGCTGGCTTACTTCAACCTGAATCTGCATACGATCCTCATCTGTGTAGATACCGTTTGAAGACTGAACTGCAAGCTCGCGGATTCTCTGCATGATGTCAGTTGTTTCCTGAAGGTAACCCTCTGTTGTCTGGATGAAAGAAATGCCGTTCTGCGCATTCTCAGAAGCTTTGTTCATGCCGCGGATCTGCGCGCGCATTTTCTCAGACACAGCAAGTCCAGAAGCGTCATCACCAGCGCGGTTGATTTTCATGCCTGATGAGAGCTTTTCCATGTTCTTAGTGTTGCTAAGTTCCGTAAGACCTGTAGAACGCTGTGCAAACTGTGCACTCATGTTGTGATTGATAACCATAATATTATCTCCTTGTAAGATCTGGTCGAATTACTACAGTCTTGTTTTAGAAGAAACGCCCTGTAGTCCCCGGGTTTACCACCCTATATTTAACATATCGGAACCTGGCAAATCGACTTTAGAGAAAAAATAAAAAATATTGCATATTTTATTGTTGAGGTGGATTTTCAATTTAAGTATGATTTCTATAAGCAAACTATAGCAGACTAGGTTTTTAGGAGAAAAAAAATGAAGATTGAAACAAAGTGCCTCCATTCAGGATACGAGCCAAAAAACGGCGAGCCGCGTATGCTGCCGATTATCCAGAGCACCACCTTTAAATATGATTCAAGTGAAGAGATGGGAAAGCTCTTTGACCTAAAAGAAAGCGGATATTTTTACTCACGGCTGCAGAATCCTACATGCGACATGGTTGCGGCAAAGATTGCGGCTCTTGAGGGCGGGTCTGCGGCAATGCTTACAGGCTCAGGCCAGGCGGCCACGTTCCTTGCTGTTTTTAATATTGCGAACGCGGGAGACCATGTTGTGGCATCATCTACAATCTATGGCGGAAGCTATAATCTTTTTAATGTTACAATGCGGAAAATGGGCATAGATTTTACTTTTGTAGATCCTGACTGCACAGATGAGGAGCTTGAGTCGGCGTTCAGGCCAAACACAAAGGCGGTTTTTGGAGAGACAATTGCAAATCCTGCGCTAATTGTATTTGACATAGAGAGATTCGCGGACGCGGCGCATAGACATGGAGTTCCGCTGATTATAGACAATACATTCGCAACTCCTGTAAACTGCCGTCCGTTTGAGTTTGGAGCGGATATTGTTACCCATTCAACTACAAAATACATGGACGGACATGACGCTACGCTGGGGGGTGCTGTTGTTGATCATGGAGAGTTTGACTGGATGGCGCATAAGGATAAATTTCCGGGGCTTTGCACTCCTGATGAAAGCTACCACGGAATTACTTATGCAGAGAAATTCGGCAAGGGCGGGGCATTTATTACTAAAGCGACTGCGCAGCTTATGCGCGATTTTGGAATGGTTCAGTCACCATTCAACGCTTATATTCTAAATCTGGGGCTTGAGTCTCTGCCTGTGAGAATGGAAAGACACTGCTCAAATGCCTTGAGAGTTGCGAAATTCCTTGAGTCAAATGAAAAAATAGCCTGGGTCAATTATCCGGGACTTCCTGGAAACAAGTATTATGAAAGAGCCAGAAAATATATGCCGAATGGAACTTGCGGTGTGATTAGCTTTGGGGTAAAAGGGGGCAGAAAGAATGCGGAGAAGTTCATGGCAGGCCTTAAGCTCGGAATGATTGCGACACATGTTGCTGATGCTCGCACTTGCTGTCTGCATCCCGCAAGCTCAACGCACAGGCAGATGAGCGAAGAAGAGCTTGTCGCGGCCGGTGTTCCTTCTGACCTCGTGCGTCTATCTGTGGGGCTTGAGAATGTTGAGGACTTGATTGCTGATATTTCTAGCGCATTGAGCGCAATCTAGCTTAGAATGCGCTTCTTCCGCGGAATGAGCGGGCTAAGGTGAGCTTGTCTATATATTCCAAATCACCGCCTACAGGCAGCCCGCTTGCAAGGCGTGTTATTTTTACATCGCATATCGAAGCAAGCACTCTCTGAATGTACATTGCGGTAGTGTCGCCTTCAACAGTCGGGTTTGTAGCGATAATAACTTCTTTTACTTCGCCGCTTCTTACCCGCTCAACCAGGCTTTTTATGCGCAGCTGGTCAGGCCCGACACCTTCCAGAGGCGCAATAACGCCTCCTAAAACATGGAACAGCCCTGAAAACTCATGGGCATTTTCTATTGTGCTTACATCCTGAGGCTGTTCCACTACACAGATTACAGATTTATCGCGCAACGGATCAGAGCATATCGGGCAAGGGTCTTTTTCCGTCCAGCTTCCACAGATTGAGCATGGATGTATTTTGTCCTGCAAGGTTGACATTTGCTGGGCAAAACGCTTAATCCATGACGTGTCGGCTTTTAGGATATAGTTTACAAGCCTTGCGGCGCTTTTCCTGCCGATTCCAGGCAAGCGAGAAAAACTGTCTGTAAGTTCATCGATTGCATTCATTTTTATTTTTAGAGGTACTCTTACAAGCCCATCATAGGACCTGCTTTTTCCTTTATCTGCTCCTGGATTTTCTCCATTGCGTTGTGCGTGGCGGCAAGTATCAAGTCCTGGAGCATTGCGACATCGCGGGGATCAACCGCAACAGAATCAATCTTTATAGCTGTCATCTCAAACTGGCCGTTCATTGTCACCTGAACCATGTTACCGCCGGCAGAGCCTGTTGCTGTCATGTTCTTCATGTCTTCCTTCATCTGGTTTACTGTTCCTTGAAGGTCCTTGAGATTCTTAATTAAGTCAAACGGATTAGTCATCGCTGTAGTCCTCTGTTACTTCATTATTAATATCATTTGATATAGACGTATCGTCTGTGTTCTCATTCTCTTGAGTTTCCTGGTTATTTGCAGAAGATTCTTTTCTAGTGCTCTCCATGCGCTCACCTTTTGCTACAATCTGTCCTCTGAAAATAGAGCATAAAAGCTGAACCTCTTTTGGCGCATTCTCTATGCTTGTCTGTGAATCCGGCTGCTTTATTGAAACAGAAAAATTCAGCGGACTGCCATAATACTTAGAGATAATCTGGCTGATTTCCTGGGATTTTTTTTGAAGCTGGCTCTGCGTAAAAGCAGAGGCAACTGTTGTCTTTAGTGTCTCGCCTTCTATTGACCATAATCCAGTTTGTATTAGAGTTGTCGCAAGAATAGCGGTCTTTTCACTTTGGGAAAGAGTTGAAATCACTGTCTTCCTAAGCTGCTCAAGATCTTTTATAGGGGCATCTTTTGCAGGCATAGATTCTTGCGGAGGAGGATAGCTGTCTTCCGGCGCATAAGTGTAGGAGAAATCCTGTTCTTCTGGAGCTTTCTGCGCCGCTGATTGATTAGGCGGTTCAGCTCCGCCGTGGCTAAAAGACTGAGAGCTGTCTGGTTTAGGAGCAATAAAAACTCTTTGAGGCGCATCAGGTTGCTGTCCTTGCGGGTCTGTGCCTTTTAGAAGGAGATTTTTGGCTTGGTCTATAGCGTGCTTTAGTTCTACTGGCGAAACATATTCCTTAAGCCAGCTTAGTCTGCTGAATGCAAGCTCAAGCTCATAGCGCGGGCTAAGAGAATAGCGGATGTCTCGGTAAAGCTGAAGGAAAATGCTGATAGCTCTCTCAATCTGCACGCTGTTCCAAGCAGAAAGAACTTTTTGGCTAAAACGCTCTGCGCTTTGACCGAGCAGAGCATCTTTCGTGATTCCATTTTTTATAAGAAGAAGCGAGCGCAAATAATCAGTCGAATTGGAAATAAGCTGCTCAATTGAAATGCCTGCTTGCAGAAAAGTGTCCAGCTTTTCAAGGGCGGCCTGTGGCTGAGCGTTGGCGCAGTCCTCAAATATTGCATTAAGACGGTCAACCCCAACAAGACCAAGCTTGTCGCGGATTTTATCGTATGTAATCTCATTGCCGCTGAATGCGGCAACCTGGTCAAAAAGAGTATAGGCATCTCTCATTGAGCCAGTAGATTCCCTTGCAATCCAGTACAGAGCCTCATCATCTGCGCTGGCGCCTATTTCTGCCGCGGCAAGAGCAAGCTGCTCCTTTATTTTCTCTATAGGAACAAGCCGAAAATTAAACTGCTGGCACCGGCTTTTTATTGTCGCAGGAACTTTCTGAAGCTCTGTCGTAGCAAATATAAAAATTACGTAAGGCGGCGGCTCTTCGATTGTCTTTAAGAGAGCGTTGAAAGCAGACGTTGAGAGCATGTGGACTTCATCGATTATGTAAATCTTGTAGCGGCAGCTTTGCGGTGGAAAAAGAACCTCATCTTTTATCTGCCTTACATCGTTTACAGAGGTGTTTGATGCGCCGTCAATTTCGATTACGTCAGTGCAAGTGCCTTTTGTGATTTCCATGCACTGCTGGCAATGGCCACAAGGGGATGCGGTCGGACCTTCTGCGCAGTTAAGGGCTTTTGCAAGAATTCTTGCGGTGGAAGTCTTGCCACATCCTCTTGGCCCGGAAAACAAGTAGGCATGTGCAATTTTCTTAGCTTGAATTGCGTTCTTAAATGTTTCCGCTACAAATTCCTGACCGACAAGGTCTTCAAAACGCTGCGGCCGCCGTCTAGTGGCAGTTACTTCGTAAGACATAAGAGAATAATACCCTAAAGACAGTATTTTCTCAATATTTAAGGCGCGTCTAAAGCTAAAGCGTGAGCACGGCGGATGCTACCATCGTCCGCTTGCGCCGCCACCGCCAGAGCGACCTCCGCCCCCGCCGCCAAATCCTCCGTGAGTGCCTCCAAATCCGCCTCTGGAGTGTCCGCCAAAGCCTCCTCCGCCGACAAAGAAGCCTCCTGTTGGAGGCCGTCTATTACCGCCTCTTCCTTTAGGACCGAAAATATTTGAAAAGATTACAATAAGAAGGAATATTGCCCACATCAGAAAAGGAATTAGGGCGGCGAGATGTCCGCCACTGTCCTCGTCTATTTTGTCTACTTGTGTTTTTAACTCTTCATCGCCCGATGCATATCCTGCTACAGCTTCCACGCCGTTTTTTATCCCCTTTGCGTACTGTCCTTCTCTGAACGATGGGGTAATGAACTTTCTTATGATTACTCCGCATTTTGTGTCAGTGAGCACGCTTTCAAGACCGTAGCCGACTTCAATTCTTATGTTTCTGTCATCTATGCTTACAAGAATTAAAACGCCGTTGTCCTTATCTTTTTGACCAAGTCTCCATTTTTCAAATACGGCCGCGGCATATTCTTCTATTGTCGTGTCTTCGCCCGCAGTTTCCTCCAAGGATTTTACCGTAAGGACTGCGATTTGAATTCCTGTCTGGGTATCAAGATTCTCAAGATATTTGTTTAGGGAATTCTCTGTCTCGCTGTCAATGACCTGGGCATTGTCCATAACCCAGGCAGTTTGCTGTGGAATAACAGGCTCTGCTGATGCGCTGAATATGCTTATAGCAAGCAACAGAAAGGAAAAAAGAATAGGTCTGTCTTTTTTATTCATGGCAATTGAGTTTTGTGCAGAGACTGGCTAAAACTCGACGGCAGGAGCGGTCTTTGCCTGTGAGTCTGCTTCAAAATATGGCTTTTTCTCAAAGCCGTTCATGTTTGCGACAATATTTGCAGGAAACCTTCTAATTAGCGTGTTGTATGATTTAGCCGCATCGTTGTACCTCTTTCGCTCAACGGAAATGCGGTTTTCTGTCCCTGCCAGCTCATCCTGCAAGGCTAGGAAGTTCTCATTTGACTTTAGCTCAGGATAGCTTTCTGTAACTGCAAGAAGTCTTTGCAGGCTTGAGCTTAATTCGCCCTGAATCTTCTGATACTCGGCAAATTTATCCGGATCATCTGTTATAGAGGAGTCTATGCTCACAGTTCCTCCAGCTTTGCTTCTAGCTTCTGCAATCTGTGTAAAGAGAGACTCTTCGTGCGAGGCATAGCCTTTTACCGTGTTCACGAGGTTTGGAATCAAGTCCAGCCTGCGCTGATACTGGTTTTCTACCTGGCTCCATGCGCTGGAAACTTCTTCATCTAGGGAAACCATCTTGTTGTAATTGCCTGCAAAGAAATTATAGATGATGCCTATTGCGGCAAGAATGATTCCTGCTGTGATGCAAAACTTTTTAAGCGAATTCTTGTTCTTGTCTGTCATCGGTTCCTCCTAGCATACCAAGTTTTATTTTAAAGTCTGTAGACTTGTTGTCAATAGACGTAAAGACAAACACTGCCTATAGGCAGAGGAGGAGAAAATGACGTATGGATATATAAGAGTTTCTACAATCCATCAGAATTTAGAGAACCAGCAGCTTGAGATTGAAAGATTCTGCCGGAACAACGGATTAAAGATTGATTCCTGGATAGAAGAGAAGATAAGCGGAACAAAACGTCCGGAAACCCGCAAGCTGGGCAAGGTTTTGATGAGCAAGGTGCAGAAAGGCGACCTTGTGATTTGCACGGAGATTTCCAGGTTTGGACGGTCACTGATAATGATAATGAATGTCTTGCAGTATTTTCTTGAGAACGGCGTGAAAGTCTGGACAATAAAAGACAGCTACCGGCTCGGAGATGATATACAGTCAAAAGTCCTTGCATTTGCATTTGGACTTAGCGCGGAGATAGAAAGACAGCTTATTTCTGAGCGCACAAAGCTGGGGCTTAACCGTGCCCGCAAGGAAGGAAAAGTGCTGGGGAGGCGAAAAGGACGCAAATCCTCAACGTATAAGCTGACTTCAAAGGATGGCTATATAATCAACGAAATCTTACGAGGGCGCACAAAGTCATCTCTTGCAAGAGAGCTTGGGGTCGCATGGAAAACACTTGATGTCCATTTGGGGCGGATAATGTTTCAGTGCGGCCGGAGATGAAAACCAGCCTGGCTTCAGGGTGGAATCAACTTGATTTCAAAACGAAATTAACTTGATTTCAGGGTGAAATTAACTTGATTTCGGGATGAAATTAGCTTGATTTCACCTTAGAACTGCCTGTTTTCGCCTTTACAGTTAAGCGGGTTGTGTTGAAGAAGAAATAACTATTCTTTATAATTTAATTAAGGGAGTTTCTCAAAACTTAGGCGATAAGAGGGGTTGGATTCCCTTGAGCTTTAGCAGATTACAGGAGGACTTTTTATGAAAAAAGTTTTAGCGGGAGTTGCGGCTGTTGCTGTGCTTGCGGCAGCGTTTACCGGCTGTGCAAAGAAGACTGCAAAGGATGATGCCAGCGGCAAGGTTTGGGTTGTTGCGACAGACACAGTTTTCCGTCCGTTTGAGTACACGAACGAGAAAAACGAGTTTGTAGGAATTGATGTTGATATTCTTGCTGCAATTGCAGAGGACCAGGGATTCAAGTATGACCTTCAGTCTTTGGGCTGGGATGCAGGAGTTGCGGCAGTTCAGGTTGGACAGGCAGACGCTCTTATTGCAGGCGCGACAATCAAGCAGGAGCGTATTGATAACGGATGGATTTTCTCTGACGGCTATTATGATGCTACCCAGACATTCGTTGTTGCAAAGGACAGTACAATAAGCTCATTCGAAGACCTTGCTGGAAAGAATGTAGCTGTAAAGAACGGAACTGCCGGCGCTGATTTTGCAAATTCACTTAAAGACAAGTATGGATTCAAGGTTACTGTCTTTGAGGATTCTCCGACAATGTATCAGGATGTTCTTCTCGGAAACAGTGTGGCTTGTGTGGAAGACACGCCAATCATGGCGGATAACATCAAGACAGGCGGTCTGGCGTTAAAGATTCCTGCGGGAATGGAAAGCGAGGGCGCTCCTTATGGTCTGGCGATTATGAATCCTGTAAACCAGGACTTTCTTGATATGTTCAATGCCGGACTTAAGAACATAAAGGCGAATGGCAAATATCAGCAGATTCTTGACAAGTATCTAAGATAGAATTTGTTTTAGTGTCTTATATAAAAAATCCCGTGCTAGACAAAGCCTTGCACGGGATTTTTTTGCCCTTATAATTGAGAAACACTGCTTTCTTGTTTATAATTAAACTCGCCGGGAAAAATATAGGAGAAATACTTTGGTTTCTATTCTTCAGGTTTATTCACTAATGCTCTTGCGGTCGCTAGGGTATACCTTAGTTCTTTGTCTGTGGGCTTTGCTTTTTGCCATGGTTATAGGGCTGATTTTTGCGCTGTGCAATGTAAGCAGCAGCAAGCTCTTGAATATCATAGGAACAATTTATGTTGATGCTGTGCGCGGCGTTCCGCTGATTGTACTAGCTTACTTTATCTATTTTGGTGTTCCTCAGGCATTCCGCCTTGCAGGAGTGAACAACTTTAGGCTTCCGGCATTGCAGGCAGGAACAATTGCACTGGCGATGAACTGCGGAGCGTATATGGCGGAAATTTTCCGCGCAGGAATTGAGTCAATTGACATAGGGCAGATGGAGGCGGGCCGAAGCCTGGGGCTTTCCTATGGAGTTACAATGCGCAGAGTTGTCTTGCCGCAAGCGTTTAAGGTTATGATTCCTTCAATAATCAATCAGTTTATAATCACCTTAAAAGACACATCTATTCTTTCTGTAATTGGCTATCCTGAGCTTACAAATATGGGAAAGACTATAAGCGGAAACACGTTCAAGTCGCTTCAGACCTGGGCAATTGTTGGAATCATGTACATGATTGTAATAGTAACGTTGAGCAAGATTGCAAAGGCTATAGAAAGGCGGTTAAAGAAAAATGAGGAACGTTAGCGATATAGAAAATGGAAAAATAAAAATCCATGTAGAGAATCTTCGCAAGAATTTTGGCAGTCTGGAAGTCTTGAAAGATATTTCAATTGATGTGCACGAGGGCGAGGTTGTCTGTATTATCGGTCCGTCGGGATCCGGCAAGTCAACGTTTTTGAGGTGCCTTAACCGCCTTGAGCCTCCGACTTCAGGCAGAATTATCGTGAACGATGTTGATATAACTGATAAAAAAGTGAATCTAAATAAGGTTCGTGAAAATATCGGCATGGTTTTTCAGCATTTTAACTTGTTCGCGAATATGAATGTGCTGGATAACCTCATACTTGCTCCTGTAGAGCTAAAAAAAATGACAAAGGAAGAGGCGAGGCTCCTGGGAATGAAACTGTTGAAACGGGTCGGGCTTGAGAGCAAGGCAGAAAGCCATCCTCAGCAGCTTTCCGGAGGCCAGAAGCAGCGGGTGGCGATTGCCCGTTCTCTTGCGATGAATCCTTCTATTATGCTTTTTGATGAGCCGACAAGCGCGCTTGACCCTGAGATGGTCGGGGAGGTTCTTTCTGTAATGAAGGAGCTTGCGCAGGGTGGAATGACGATGGTCGTTGTTACGCATGAGATGGGTTTTGCGCGCGAGGTTGCAGACAGGGTTGTCTTTATGGACAGCGGATATATTATCGAGCAGGGCACACCGGAAGAAGTGCTTAAGAATCCTAAGGAAAAGCGCACTCAGAGTTTCTTGGAAAAAGTGTTGTAGTCTGGAAGAGGAGTTTTTGCGATGAACAAGATTATTACAATCAGCCGGGAATTTGGAGCCGGAGGCGGAGAAATTGGCAGGCGTGTAGCTGAAGAGCTTGGCTATGAGTTCTATGACAAGAGCATTATTTTGCAGGCTGCAACAGAAATCGACATGGATGTTGCAAAAGTTCTTGAGCATGATGAGAAGCTTCCTGCTTTGTCTGGATTTTCACAGGCTCTTTTTGACTTCTACAGCACGCCTGTAAATGAGCAGGTTTTTGAGGCTCAGAAAGAGGTAATACGGGAATTCGGCGAACACGGACGATGTGTGATTGTAGGGCGCAACGCTAACCAAATTTTAAGGGAGTTTGACAACAGCCTGCATGTCTTCATCCATGCGAACCCATATTGGCGGGTGGAGCGATTAAAGGCAGAAAAGATGAAAGATGTTCCTGAATACAAGATAATGCAGGAGATGGCGAAAGTTGACAAAATGCGCCGCAAATATTGCTCATACTACACAAATACGGAATTCGGCGACAGCCGTTATTATGATATTTGTCTTAGCACTTCAAAAATAGGCATAGATGAGGCTGTAAAAATCATTGTTGATTTAAGCAAATAGCTATTATGAGAATTCCAAAGCCCATAAAAAAAGGTGATACTATCGCAATAGTCGCCCCTAGCTTTGGCGCGACAACAGAGCCTTATACTTTTCGTTTTGACGAGGCGATTCGCCGTTTTAAGGCGCGTGGCTACAGTGTTGTTGCAGGGGAGTGCTGCTATAAAAATGACGGGCTTGGCATTTCCACAGCTCCTAAAACTGCGGCCGAGGAACTCATGCATTATTATCTGGATCCTGCGGTTTCGGCTGTTTTTAGCTGTGGCGGCGGCGAGCTTATGTGCGAGACCATGAGCTATGTTGACTTTGATAAGCTCAAAAAGGCTGAGCCAAAATGGTTTATGGGCTATAGTGACAATACGAACTTTATATTTCCGCTTGTGACTCTATGCAATATTGCCGCAATCTATGGACAGAATGCGCCTGGTTTTGGAAAGCCGTGGGAGCAAAGCGAAATTGATGCTTGGAATATACTTGAAGGAAAAAGCTCTGTTGTGAGAGGGTATCAGATGTTCCAGAACCCTGAGGCGGAAGTTGATGACCCTCTTTCTCCATATATCCTGACAGATGAAAAAATCCTCACTGCTTATATTCCCTCAAAGCAAGGCGTTGAGATTGCCTCTCCAGACAAAACTATAAAAATGAGCGGAACTCTTCTTGGAGGATGCCTTGACTGCATAGTGACATTGAGCGGAACACGCTTTGAGGATGTAGAGGTTTTTAACCGTGAGCACAAGGAGGTAATCTGGGTTCTTGAAAGCTGCGATTACAGCGTGATGGACATAAGGCGCGCGCTTTGGCATTTGAAGGAAAGCGGATGGTTCAAGAATGCAAAAGGATTTGTCTTTGGGCGGCCGCTTGCGGCATTCAGGCAGGAGGTGATGGGAGTAAATGAATACAATGCTGTCACAGGAATACTTGGCGATTTAAATGTTCCCCTTGTGCTTGATGCTGATATTGGCCATATAGACCCTGCTATGCCTATTGTCATAGGCGCAGATGCAGAAGTTACAGTGTGCGGGAATGATATTAGATTTGATATGGATTTGAAAAATTCTTATTTGATGTAGTTTATTGTAAAAAAAACGGCCACTATAGTGTTTAAGTACATGAGTGACCGTTTCAAGAAAATAAAGTTCGTTTTTAAAGATTAGTCTTTATTCTGAACATAACCAACGATTGCAATAATCCAACCGATAATGATGAGAATAAGACCAAGTCCTGGTTTAGAACCAAATACGTTGCCTATAAGTTTGGCGGCTTTTTTAGCGACTGGATTTAGGTTTAACATGCTGATAACCATATAGATTCCACCGGCAACCGACACAATCAAGGCAATAAGTTTTGCAGGAATCCCTTTCAAGCTAACAAAGCTAAAAATAATTCCTGCTACTGCGCCTGCGAAAGCAAGAATTGCGGCAACTTTTAAATCGCCGCTTCCATCAGTAATAGCTCCAAATGCATTTCCGCCATCAAAACCGAAAGTTGTGTGTGCAACTAACGGGAGGAAACACCCGACAACTACAACAATCATACCGATAAGGTAAAGACTGATTCCACCACTTTTCTTTGCCATAAAAAACTCCTTATTGGGTCTGTTTGCAGACCAAAATCAACTAAAGGCTATTTTAACACTAAAGAGAGAATTTAACAATTTTTTTGATTGAGGAAATGGCGGCTATCTAACTTGCCCGTCGCCGTCAATCAGGTATTTTGTCGTCGTCAGCGCCTTGATTCCCATCGGGCCGCGCACGTGAAGCTTCTGCGTGCTGATTCCAAGCTCCGCGCCAAAGCCGAACTCGCCGCCGTCAGTGAATCTTGTGGAGCTGTTCACGTAGACGCAAGCCGCGTCAACTTTTGCCTGGAAAAGCCGCGCGTGGCTTCTGTCGTTTGTGACGATACATTCAGAATGTTTTGTATTGTGCGTGTTGATAAAGTCAATCGCCTCGTCAAGATTTGATACAACTTTGACCGCACAGATAAAATCCAAAAACTCGTAGCCGAAATCACAATCTTGCGCCAAAACAACGTCATGTTGAGGCTCTGCCGAAATATCTTTCGGCCGTGTCATGTTGAGCGAATGCGAAACATCTATGACAAGAGATTCTTCGCTTCGCTCAGAATGACGAGTTTCTGTTTCAGAATGACGGTCAGTGTCATGTTGAGGCTCTGCCGAAATATCTAGATTCTTCGCTTCGCTCAGAATGACAAACGCTTTTTCATCGCATCTCAATTC
>CAZURC010000005.1:32131-41965 GCA_964623405.1 uncultured Treponema sp. | reverse complement strand
ATTGAAAAATTACGTGAAATCGAATACCAGGTATCGCCTTTTTTCACTATATAAGCTGAAGAGGCTGCGCTCTTGCTCAAAGCTGATGAGGACACATCGTCGGTTTTGCCAGAGGAGGCTGTTCCTGGAATAATAAGCTTCTGGCCAATTTTTATATCAGTTCCTGTGATTCCGTTAGCTTCGCTTATAGATTGAACAGTAGTTCCATATTTTTTAGAAATTGAATAGAGAGTCTCGCCAGCTTGAACAACATGCGCAGTGTCTGCGCGCAGGAAGTCCGGACAAATAAGAATAAGGGTTGAGAATAAAACAGCTGATGTTATGCTTTTTCTGATTTTTGACTTCATAGCACTTATATTTTCGGCATCAGAAAAAGCTAATATAAGTCAAACCTAAAGAAATTACACTTTTTTTACATTTCTACGACCAGGGCCCGATAACTATCAGTCCGCAACAATCTCATTGAATATCTTTCGGATCTCAATGCCATTTATAATCTGGCCTTCCTTATAAACATGGAGCGTATGTTCTTTTCCAGAGCGGAGATGCTCGCTTGTAATCCCGTATTTTATGGAGCTGTCCGCCTCAATCAGAGCGCTTAAATGATCCGCCAAGCGGACAGTGCGGCCATCCACCGGATTGAATTCATCAGAACTATATTTCGCATTTATTTCTTCCCACTCAACATGCTGAACTTCAGTCTTCCCTTTATTATCTTTTAGAAGAATGCGGTTTGAAAATTCATCATTTGTAAAGTACATAAGCTCATCAGAATACGAACCATCCATAAGAGGCACAAGCTCTCTTCTGACAATCTCATCCTCAATTTTTTTCACTATATTTGGAAGCTCGTCTGTGGCTTGCTTTACCGGCGATATTATATCCCGTGTCACTGACTCAGGCAAATCATGAAAAAGGCCTGAGAAAAAATCATTAAAAAGACGTTTGCCCTGAATTTTTACGCCAGTCTCACGAAGAAGAAGAACTGTAAGAGCAGCAACAAAATAGCAATGTCCAAGAACGCTCGTTTTTGGGACACGTGGTGTCTGGTTCCATCTTGTCTGAAAACGCAGCTGCTCAATCATCATTATAAAATCAAATGGCCCTTGCCTTGTAACCAAAAGCTGCATTCCCCTTAAGTCAAGATACTGCTGTATATTCTCAAATAAATCTTTTTTAATCCTTGAAATCCGTTCCTCCTCATTCACACATTCAATCATCTGAAGCTCACGAAGAGAAGAAAACTTGTGGGCTGCCCGCATAATTCTATAGGACAGCATAAGCTCATCCGGCATAGGGAAATTTCCGGCAGTACGGGCAATGTAAAGAGTAAATTCTGAGAATAAATCCTCATCATCAATAATATCTTTATATTGCTTTAAGACCCATTCATTCAGCTTAAGATATTCCTTTGGAAACTGGCGGCGTATCATCTGCTGGACAGGACTTTTTATATCACATAGCGCAATTTTTTTTAGAAGATCAAAGAGAGATGCATATATCATCCATTCCCAGTTTACTTTCTTCCCAGCCGATTCCTCATATTTTCCGATTATATAGGCAATGACCATGCGCTCCGCAGCCTTGTCCATCTCGACAAGCTCAAAAGGCCTAACTAAATCATTCCAACGCTGTATAGAAAAGCCCTCAAATAATTTAAGGATGAATTTTTTATTGAGCATAATCAGCTGGCAATCCCCGCCTTATGATCAGATTCCATTTTTTCGTTCCAGACGGAAGCCTTCTTCTTTGTTTCCTCGGCCTCGTCTTTCATGTTTATAAGAATTTGAAGTCTTCGCAAGGCTAAAAGATAGTTTATCGCAGAACGCATATCATCAATGCGGTGAGTAGAGAGCTCATAGCGGTCGCGGTACTGTGTTGCCGATTGGTCAAGAAGCTTTAAAATCAAGCGGATATAAAGAACTGTATTGTCGTAGTCTGGAGAACGAGGATCAAAATAATCCTTGCAGGCCTTCTTCATGTCAAGCATGTTCTTTGCAATGGTGCAGAACCGTCCCTGCAACTCCACAAAGGACCATCTCCATTTTGTGTTCTCTCCAAACGCATCTATCAAAAGCCGGATTGCAAGTCCAAGCTTCTTCACAAGATAAAATCTTTTTTCTAAAGGTGTATTAGAAATTTCTGCAACCTTAGCCTCAATCTCAGAGTACTGGCAATTGATAAAGCTGCTTACAATATCCTCAAGGTGAATTATAGCCTTGTAAAGGCATTTTCTTGCATCGTTAAGCGCATCGTTGTTTTTCGTTCCAAGCAATTCAACTGAAAGATTGTTTATAGCCATCCAGATTGTCGCGGCATGGATCTGCCCGTCGCACAAGAAGAGTTTTTTATATCCTGCTCCAGAGCCATCTTTCTGCATCAGGACTAAGACATCTTTTTCCTTATCAAGAATTTCATTTATCTGATCTTTATAAGGAGAGCTCTTTATGTTAAAAAGCTCTCTGCTTTCTGTGGAAAGTTTTGCCATTTATCTCCTCCTGCCAAACAAACTGCTATATTCAGCTTCCAAATTTAAGAAGCATAGCCCTAGCATGTTCCAATGACTCATGGCTTACAGAATCTCCCGAAAGCATTCTTGCAATTTCTCCAATGCGCTCATCGCCAGCAATTGAATGAACTTCGGTACTGGTCACTCCTTTAGAAACAGTTTTCGCTATCTTCAGTTGATTATCGGCATAAACAGCAATGCTCGCTAGATGGGTTATACACAAAACTTGACGGTTTTTGGCAAGATTCTTAAGATGAAGACCTACCGACACTGCAACCTCTCCGCCAATTCCTGTGTCAATTTCATCAAAAACAAGAGTGTCCACATTGTCACTTCCTGCAAGCACGGTTTTTAAGGCAAGCATCACACGGCTCAGCTCTCCTCCTGATGCAATTTTAGCAAGACTCTGAAGAGGATTGCCTGGATTAGCGGCAATAAGAAATTCAATATCGTCCATTCCATAGGGGCCGCATTTCTGCTCAAGCTCATTGCCTTTCTTTTCAACAACATTCACTGCAAATTCAGTATTCTTCATTCCTAATGACCGGAGAACACTCATAACTTGAGAAGACATCTCCTGCGCTGTTGTCCTGCGCTTTGCGGAAATATCTTTTGCCAATACATAGACTTGCTTTTCAAGATTATCTATCTCTTTTTTTAACAGGTCTTTGTTTTTTTCTCCTCCACTAAGCTCATCAAGCCGTTTGGAAGCCTCTTTTGAAAAATTAATAACTTCTTCAATTGGAGAATCCACGGAAGAAGCATATTTCTTCTTAAGATTATAAATAAGAGTCTGTCTTTCCTGGACATAAGAAAGCCGCTCTGGATCAAACACTAAAGAGTTCTTGTATGAGGAATATTCGTCTGCAATATCAGAAAGCTCATAGAAAACACTTTCTAGCCGCTCCTCAAGTTTTTCCAAATTCTTATCAAAATCAGCTGAGTGCTGTGCCGTTGTGCGAATTCTCTTCAACGCTGAAATGACACCATTTCCTTCATCATTGCCGTCAAAAGTTGCGGTTATCTCATCAATATCCTCAAACAGCTTTTCAAAAGAAGAGAGTTTCTTTTCCTCGTCATCAAGGACTTTATCCTCTCCTGGCTTCAGTTTTGCGTCAGAGATTTCTTTTATAGCAAATTGAAGAATATCAATTTTTTGAGCACGGGTTCTGTCATCAGAAATCAAATCCTCGAGCGTCTTTCTTTTTTTTACAAGAGACGAATAAAGCTGTGTAAATTTCTCAACTTCCTCATCCAGCCCCGCATAGGAATCAAGGAATTTCCTATGCTCAGAAACTCTCATAAGGGACTGATGCTCATGCTGCCCGTGTATATCAACAAGGAAATTCGAAAAAGAAGCAAGCTCTGCCCTAGTGACCGACACATCCCCAATCCATGCCGCAGATTTTCCATTTTCACGAACAATCCGCCTTATCAGGATCCTGTCATCTTCGCATTCGATTCCATGGACATAAAGCCACTGAGCAGGAGTCTTTATATCGTCTTCATTGATTTTAGATATATCAACAGGATCAGAAACTCCTTTGACATAAAATGATCCGCTCACCTGGGCCATCTGGCATCCAGAGCGTATCTGCTCAACTCCGCCCTTTCCTCCAAGCAGGAATGTAAGAGCACCTATAAGAAGAGATTTTCCTGCTCCGGTCTCGCCAGAGAGAACCGTAAAGCCATTTTTAAACTCAACATCCACGTTATCAATTAAAGCAAAATTTTTAATCCGCAAGTCTTCAAGCATTAGGACCTCCAGACCAATTAAGCTTCTGACGAAGCGCTTTATAGAATTTTTCCTGAGTACAGCCGACAAGCAGAGCTTTGTACTCTGATTGCCGAATCTTCACAACATCGCCTACGTGAAGATCATTAGGAATCTGCCCATCAACGGTTATAATAACATCACTAACTCTGCTTGGGAGGATTTCAACAGAAAGCTCATTTTTTGGACTTAGAACTAAGGGCCTGCTTGAAAGACTGAATGGATTTATAAGTGTAAGACACATTGCATCAATATAAGGATCTATTATTGGACCGCCTGCGCTTGCAGAATATGCAGTGGATCCTGTTGAAGTGGCAAGAATCATTCCGTCCGCGACGAAACGGCCAAGAGGTGTTTTTCCATAGTTTATATCAAAATTAATTGTATGAGCGGAATTCTTAGCGCTTATAACAACGTCGTTCAAGCATGTGGCTGAGAAACGTCTTGTACCTCCGCGGATTATCTCACTTTGAAGCATGCTCCGATGCACAATTAAAGACTTGCCGTCTAAGAATTCATGCAATTGCTTTTTCCATTCATCCTTTTGGACAGATGCGATAAAGCCAAAAGTTCCAAAGTTTATGGGGATAATAGGGATTCCGTCTGGAGCACATCCTCTTGCTGCAAAAAGCACAGTTCCATCGCCGCCTAATGTTACCACAAAATCATACCCGCTAAACGGGTATTGCTCGGAAAATCCATTAAAAAGAAAAATCTCGCCATGAATGCCGATTGTCGCAAGGTAGTCTTTCATTTCGGCACCCATTTTTTTTGACTCTTCCTTATATGTGTTTACAATAATCAGGCATCGGACCATAAAATCTCCTCAGGGGTTAAGGCAATGTTCCCAGAACTTTTGCAATTTTCATCACCGACTGCGATCCTAGTCTTGGATAAAGAGGAAAAAGGACAGTTCTTAAGCTAAGTGATTTTGCAACTTTTATATTTTGAAGCTGACTTTCTTCAAGAAAAGAAATCACGCTATTGGAATATGCATTCTGGATTTCAATATCTTTTTTTGCCGCATACTGCTTAGCATCCTTAAAACTTCCGTTCAGGACAACAGGAAAGGACCAAATCGTAGAACATTCATCATCTAGTCTTGCAAATGTTCTGTTTTTTCCGTTTATCAATGAACGATGAAAAATAGCAAAAATAGTCTTCCTCGCATGCTCATTTCTAGGGAATTCCTTAAGCTGAACCCATGCAAGAGCACTATTAATATCTGGAAGAATATCTGTGCTAGAAGCATTATCTGTGTATTTTTTTAGGACTATCCAGTCTTTGCGTTGCGGCGCAATAAGAACAGCTCCGCCGCCAGCTGTAACAGAATCAAATTCCTCAAGTCCCATTATTGTAAAAATTCCAGCAGTGCCGGCTTTACGTATATTTTTCTTCACATTAACACGGACTTCATCATCATCTTGTTCATGCTCAGGATAAACGGCTCCGACGGAATGAGAAATATCTTCTATTACAGGGATTCCAAGAGAAACGATTTCATCTATTTCTGGCAAGATTCCCATTGTCTCATGCAGAATAAGAAGTCTGCCGCCTGCCCGTATTCCATTCTGAACTATCTCTGCGTTTACAATTCCGATATCTTCTGCGACATCCAAAACCAATGGAGTATACCCCAGCTCCTTAAGAGCCAAATACTGCCAGCGCGGAGCAAGAGCGCTTATCATGACAGGAGTTTTCTGCGGCAGATCCAAAGCCCTTAATGCATAGGACAAAGCGATAGACGGACTTCTAAAAGCTACGGCTCCGTCACAACCAATAAATTCCTTCAATAATTGGATAAACCGTGTGTTCAGTTCGCCGGGGCCGATTTTTTCATCA
Organism: uncultured Treponema sp.; assembly: GCA_964623405.1. GTDB lineage: Bacteria > Spirochaetota > Spirochaetia > Treponematales > Treponemataceae > Treponema_D. The sequence goes on along the minus strand of CAZURC010000005.1, from coordinate 35,840 downwards.
ACCATACAAGTTAGAACTGCATCCATTTCTTTTCTGCGGATTGTAGAACTGAAAGTTTGAATCATCTTTATGTTAAAACCTTTTTGGCCTGTGGGAATCTTTAAAATCAGTTTTACGAGATTTCCTCAACTTACTAGGCGGCTCCCAAAAATAAGTTTTTAAAGCCGTCCTTATCTGTTATATATGTTTTCCTTTATCTTCTATAACTATTCAGAATCGAATATTTTTTGAAGTTCCTTAGGGTTAAATAGCTTGCGGATGTCTAACATGATAAGATAATGCTCATCCTGCCGAATTACTCCCTGAATATATTCCGTGCCGATGCCGCTTATCATCTGAGGAGGAGCCTTCACATCAGCCATATCAACAGTAACAACACGAGAAATTTTATCAATTATTATACCGATTTTATTATCATCAATGTTAAGTATAATAAAGCCTCCCTCAAATTCCTCGTCTTCAGGAACCTCAAGCTTTTTTATCTGAAAACGTTTGTGGAGGTTCATTACTGGAATAATCTCGCTCCGAAGATTAAAAATCCCCTCAACGTAATAAGGAGCATTAGGAATCTGACGTACTTCACAAACCTTGACAATTTCCTTTACATCCATGATGTCAACACCATAAAGCTCTTCCCCTAACTGAAATGTTACAAGTTGTATTTGTGTTCCTTCTGCCATAATCTTTAACCCCTTTCTGCTTAAAATTTCTAGAATTAAATTTGTTAAACTCCAAGAAGTTTACGAGCCTCAATATAGTCCGCAATGCCCTGCGCCACTTTTTTTGCTTCTTTCATTGCAAGAACTACAGTCGCAGGCTTATGAACTACATCACCACCAGCAAACACCCCTTTCTTTGTTGTCATTCCATAAGGTTTTTGCTGTGTGATTACATATCCTGATTCATCAGCATCTATTCCAGTTGTAGAAGAAATAACACGGCCGGCAGGCTTTGAGCCAACTGCAATTAAAATCTTATCTGCTGGAATCACTTTTTCTCCATCTGGGGTTGAAACCTTAAGACCGGTTACTTTTCCGTTCTCACCGACAACCTCCAAAGGTGTATATTCCCATTTAAAATCAACGCCATCTTTTACAGCTCCGTCATACTCTGCACGGGCAGCCTTCATATTCTCTATTGTTTTACGGTAACAGTCTGTCACAGAGCCAGCTTTCATCATAACCGCAGTACGGCAAGCGTCCATTGCAACATTTCCAGCTCCGACAACAACAACTTTATCTCCTTCCTCTACAGGAACCTCAGTCCTGTCAACTTTGCCATCCAGAAAAAGACGAGTCATACGAAGCAAATATGAAGACTGAATAACACCTTTCAGTTCCTCTCCAGGAATTCCTAATCCCTTAGCAATAGCAGTTCCCGTTCCAATAAAAATCGCATCGAAGCCTTCCTCAAACATTTTGTCAATGGAAATGTCAACACCTACCATTGTGTTGCAGACAAAAGTTACTCCCAATGCCTCTATGTTCTTTACCTCTCGCCTTACAACTTCTTTTGGAAGGCGGAAGTCTGGAATTCCATAAATCAGCACCCCGCCCGGTTCTGATTCTCCCTCGTATACAACGACATTATATCCTTTTCGTGCCAAATCTCCAGCAACAGTCAGTCCCGCAGGTCCAGAACCAATTACGGCAACTTTTCCCTTATTCTTAGGAACAAGCTTTTCACTTGAAAGATGGTTCTCTGAATAAAAATCAGCGATAAAGCGTTCAATTCTTCCAATTTTTATTCCTTTTCCAGCCTTATACATAACGCAGTGGCCTTCACACTGATTCTCATGAGGGCAAACACGGCCACAAATCGCCGGCAGATTGCTTTTTAAAGAAATAATCCTATAAGCCTCTCCAATGTTTCCCTGAGCCAAAGCATGATTAAACTGCGGAATATCATTTTCTATTGGACATCCAGTCCGGCAAAGTGGTTTAGGACAGTTAAGGCAACGGCGGGCCTCTTGAACCGCCTCTGCTACAGTATAACCTGGCACCTCTTCCTTCATATTTTCGTATACCTCTTTTTTTATAAGTGAAGCTATAGTCCACTTTCTTTTATTATATAGCCAACTGCATATAAAATCAAACCTAATCAGCGATAAAGAGTGTAACAGCATAAACCTTTTTTATCCCTGCCCGCTTCAATTCTGCCGCACAAGATTCTATTGTACTTCCAGTCGTCATGACATCGTCAATAAGGACTGCAGTCTCTGGCAAATCTCTAAAAAATCTCCTTAGTTTATTTTTCGGGCAAAGAACAAAAGCTCCTCTTGTCTGCTCCAGGCGATGTTTTTTATCAAGTTTTTTCTGCTGAAGGTTTGTTGTACGGCGAAGAAGAGGAAGAATTTTTATTCCATACAAATTGTGCAGATAAAAGCAAAGATCCTCTATCTGATCCCATCCCTTGCACTTGATTTTTCCAGGACGAGGCGGAACAGGAACAACCGGCAAAAGATTATCCTCATCGAAACTTAAGTCTTTTATTTTCTCATAGAGCATAGAAGCAAAGATAGGAGATAAAGTACGTTTTTTTTCTGATTTCCATGCGAAAAGAAGATTTTTGTGCCAGAGTCTATAACTATATAATGGATAAGAGAAATCAACGTTCTCAAGGATTCTTTCTCTCCTGCACGACGAACAGATACATATCTCGCTGACAAGCTCTTTTCCACAGATACAACAACGTTCAGCATGTAATTGTTTCTTTCTCTGAAGACAGTTTTTGCAAATCGGAATAAATCCTGACTTTTCGCCACAGCGCAGACATTCTTCTTCACCTAGAATAAAACTCCAGCAATACCTAAGCGCATTAAAAAATGAATGCATAGCCTTAAACAATGGAATCCATAGACTTTGGAATATAATATGCTTATAAATCACACTAAATATACTGTCAAGCAAATCACTTTTAAGCATATTTTTTTTAGAAAAACTAAAAACTTGGTAACTCTAGGAAGCCAATATTGAGAAAAGCTACTTTCCAGACAATGCGGTTTTCCATCTCGCAACAAGCTGAAGAGCCTGGAGCGGAGTCATATTTTCAGGATCAGAAGATAAAATTTCATCAAGAACCATCTCCTCATCTGTAAAGAGCCCAGGAGAACTAAGGCTAGGCCTTGTGTCGTTATTTTCTATAGGAATATCAACTGGAATGTTGTCATTTACAACCGGACGTTCACCTGCAATCTTCTGTATATGGCAAAGAATTTCGTTTGCCCTTTTTATAACCTCGCTAGGTATTCCCGCTAGTCTAGCAACATGCAGACCATAGGAATTCTCACTTGCTCCTTCCTTTATTTTCCGAAGAAACACAACCTCACCGGAATTCTCCGCAACAGCCATGCACAGAAGCTTCATGGCTTTATGGCTCATTCTGGTAAGCTCGTGATAATGAGTTGCAAACAAAGTCTTGCATTTTACGGCATCAAGAAGATACTCGCTTACAGCCCATGCGATAGCAAGCCCATCCTCTGTAGAAGTTCCGCGTCCAACCTCATCCATTATGACAAGCGACTTTTCTGTGGCAGAACGCAAGATGTTGGCTGTCTCTGTCATTTCCACAAGAAATGTTGATTCTCCGCGCGCAAGATTATCGCTTGCTCCGACGCGACAGAAAATTCTGTCAACAATACCAATATGAGCATAGGAAGCCGGAACAAAAGAGCCTGTTTGAGCAAGGAGCGCAATCAGCGCATTCTGCC
>CAZURC010000005.1:19931-32031 GCA_964623405.1 uncultured Treponema sp. | reverse complement strand
GAAGCCGGAACAAAAGAGCCTGTTTGAGCAAGGAGCGCAATCAGCGCATTCTGCCGCAAATAAGTTGACTTGCCGGCCATATTAGGTCCTGTAATAAGCGTAAACGAAGTAGAACAGATTTCATTAAAATCAAGTGGAGAAGATATAGATATATCATTTGGAACAAACTCTCCGTCAGGAAGATGAAGCTCAACGACAGGATGTCTTCCGTCCTTTACTTCAAAAGCTGTCGAGCTGTCAATAATAGGCCTCACCCAATTATGGAGAATTGCTGAATATGCCAAAGCGCATGAGACATCTGTGTATGCAATCTCATGAGACACTTGAAGAAGATAGGGAACGAGAGATGCAATTTTAGAACGAACCTCAATAAAAAGATCCCTTTCCAGTTCAACGATTTTCGTTCCAGCCTCGTTAAGCTCATGCTCTAATTCCTGAAGCTTTTGAGTCGTATACCGCTCCGCATTAAGAAGAGAGCGTCTCATTATAAAATGACTTGGCACCTGCTGCAGTTTGCCTTTGGTAATTTCTATATAGTATCCGGCATTATTGTTATTTTTTATACGCAGATTAGCGATACCAGTACGCCGCTTCTCTTCTTCAGCATATTCCGCAAGAATATTGTTAAAGTTGTTCTGCACATTCCGCCAGTGGTCAAGCTCCTCAGACCAGCCGTTTTTTATAATTCTTCCCTCCGTAAGAGATGTCGCAGGGTCGTCCAAAATAGAATTCTCAACAAGATCAATTATCTGTCTTGCCTCATCTTTTGATGATATGGAGAAATCGTGGCCATCAATCAAAGAAGAAATATCAAGCCAGGTTTTTAAGCTTGACTTTAGAGCCTGAAGATCCTTAGCATGGGCTCTCTCCATGGCAATCCGTCCTGCAAGCCTCTCAACGTCGAGCACAGAAGAGAAATTCTGTCGCACAGAGTCGAGGAGACGGCGGTTGTCCACAAAAAACTGTATATGCTCCTGCCTAGCATGTATTCTTGATGAATCTGTAAGAGGATAGTTCAACCAGCTTACAAGAAGACGTTTTCCCATGGCTGTCTGAGTATGCGCCACACACTCCAATAGAGAATACTGCATGGTTCCATCACGAAGATTTCCTGTAATCTCAAGATTACGTCTGGAAGAATCATCCATTACAACAAATTCGCTATCTTTATAAATCTTTATTCCACTGACATGAGGTGCGTTTGTAGAGGCCGTCCTCAAAAGATAGTCAAGAAGAAATCCCGCAGGCCCAATCTCTGGACTTTCTTCGGTGAGCCCAAAAGAACGCAGATTCTGTGTCCTAAACTGCCTTAGAAGGCGCTTGTAGGAAAGAGCCGTATCGAAATTCCAATCTGGATAGAACGATACAGAAATATCCGCATTCTGCTCTAAGATTTCAGTTACTGTCTTATCATTTCTAAGACTTTCAGGAAGGAGCAGTTCTCTTGGCTTTGTCCTTCCAAGCTCCTTGGAAAGACTATCAGCCATATCCTTTAGATTCCAGCTTGTAGCAAAAAAGTCAGCTGTCGTTATATCAATATAGGCAAAGCCCACCAGATTTTTCTTTATAAAGCAGCTTGCAAGATAATTATTGGCATTTCCATCTAAATACTCACTCTCAACTGCGGTGCCTGGAGTTATAACTTCTATAACCTTGCGCTCTGTAAGAGTTTTTCCTTTGCCAATTTCACCGACCTGCTCACAGATTGCAATCTTTTTTCCAAGCCTAAGGAGACGGGCTATATAAATTTTTGCGGCGTGATAAGGAATGCCGCACATCGGATGCTGAGCTCTATGTGTAAGAGTAAGATTCAGAAGCCGGCTTACTTCTACAGCATCATCATTGAACATCTCGTAGAAATCACCGAGACGGAAAAACAGTATTTCGTTTTGATGCTCATCTTTTATGCTCTGGTATTGAACCATAAGCGGCGTAAGCTCAGGACTCTCAGTCCGTGTCTGAACAGTTCCTGCGACAACTTTATCTCTTGCCATAAGAGGCTTACATTCCCAGCTCAGATATTACTTTTTCTGTTATATCAACTGACGGACTGTACCAAAGTATTGCATTCGCCTGTTGAAGGCTCATAACCATGGAAAGTCCATCGTTTTCCGCAACTTTCTCAATCACAGAATACAGCCTTTTGTAAAATGAATCTGAAGTCTTAAGATTATTCTTAATAGACTCAAGCTCAACATTTTTTGCAGCCGTATACTCAGTTAGCGCATCTGTTTTTCTTGTAATCTCCGCATCAAGTCTGTTCACTGCGGCCGTGTTGTTACTCTTCTGATAGTCAACCTTCTGGTTCTTAAGGTTTTGTATTTCCTCAGTTTTTTTATTTATCTCGTTTTGAAATTCAGTTTTCTTAGACTCATAATTACGCACAGGAGCTGAATTCCTAAAGTATGCCTGATAAACCCGTGCCGTATCAACAACACCAAAACGTGTAATCTGCTGGCTAAAGCCCAACGAGACTGAAAGAAAGAGAACTGCTATAGCTAAGACTGATTTTTTCATAATTAATTTACCTCAAAACGCTCTTATTCTATTTGTTTGTAATGTTAAATGAAAGAACGAATTTCCACTTATTATGCCATGTCACATTGTAGTCTTCATCCAGCTTGAATGTATTTGCAAAAAGCAATCGCAGCGGGAATTGAGGAATTGAGAAACGGATGCCAGGGCCAGTGCTAAAATAAAAGTCCGAGATAGACAAGTTGTTAAACAGCTCATAAGGAGAATCCTTTATTACAGCCGCATCACCAAACCAGTCAAGAGCAAGAACTCCTGGAACGATCGGCATTCTCAGCTCCAGTATATTGCTCCAAAGGGCACGGCCACGGTGCTTGTTATAAATATTTGTCCATCCGCGGGCATTGAACATTCCATCTATATATACTTTGCTTGAATTTCCAATTCCTGAATTCTGCGCAGGAAAAAGCATACTAAGTCCGGAATATGCGGCAAAAACCATCTTCCAGTTCCATGTTTCTGTAACAGGCAGGCTGAAGAGAGTAAAATACTTTTCAAGCTTGGTGTCTGTACGCAGGAAGAACTCAGTCTCAAGAGGAGTGAGTCCGTACCATGTAAGACGCTGGCTTGCGAACCATCCTTTCGAAGGATCATAGTTTATATCGCGGTCATCAATTGAAAAGGCTGTCCATATAGAGTTCTGGAATCCCCACTCGTTAGCGTAATCACTGATAGTGGAATCCACAGGGATAAACAAATCTTCATCATAGGTATTATTCACTAGGCTTCCATTGATTCCCGCAGAGAGAGAGAGAATTGCCCAGACAGGTGTCCATCTTCTTCCCAAAGAAAAGCCGAGGCTCCAGACCCATCTCTCGTAATCCATATAATAGTCATCATCGTTTATCGTTCCATCCGGCATAATCTTAAGACGCAATGCGCTGTTCTCTGAATGAGAGAAACTTGTGCTTATAGAGGAAGAAACAGGCATTCCAAAAAGCCAGTTCTCTCCAAAGCTAAGAGAAACAGATTGCTCATCAGTTGCAATAGTAGAGCTTGCGCTCAAGGACTTGCCAGAGCCCCGTACATTCGAATCTTGCCATTTTACGAAAAGCGCGAAAGGAAGATCGTCAGGATCTGAAACGCCTGAGAATGTAACGCCAAACTCTATAGAAGTAGTTGACTGCTCATCGACAGAAAACACAAGGTTCACAAGGTTTTCCTCAGATCCAGGCACAACGTCTGGAACAACAGCGCTGAAATACTGGAGATTATACAAATTGCGAAGTCCAGTTGTAACCTTTGCCTTTGAGAAAATATCTCCAGACTCAATTGGAATCTCCCGGAGAATAACATTCTCTTTTGTACGCGTATTTCCTTTTATGGAAATACTTTCAACGTGGCTCCTTACACTTTCTTTTATCTGAAATTCATAGGATATAACCTTGTTGTCCGCATCTTTTATAGGAATTGGCTGGAAACGGTTTGACGTATACCCATTCTCATAGTAGAGATCGGCAATAGCCATCACAGTTTCCTGATACTTTTGCTGATTATAGACAGCGCCAGTCTTAAGCTTTACATACGAATTAAGCGTTTCATCAGAGAAAATGACATTTCCCTTAAAAGTTATTCCACCAAAAGTATACTGGGATCCTTCCACCACGACAAAAGTAATTGTGAGCTCATCGCGGTTTTTCTTTTCATTTATCGCAGTTTCCTTTGTAACATCCAGAACCTCTGCGTCAACATACCCCAAGTCCTGATAATAGGAAACAACCGCCTGTTTGTCTGCCTCCAGCTCTGATTCCTGAAAAGCTCCCTTGCTTAGAAAACCAACTTCCTTGAGCTTAAGCTTGCTTTTCAAGGTTCTTGTAGAGACAACTTTGTTTCCTCGAAAATCAATCTTTGCAATTACGGTAGAACGTCCCTCGTCAACCTTAAAATTTATCTCAACACCTCTTTCGGTGGTTTTTGCGCTGGCATTCACTTTTGCGTTTGTAAAACCTTTCTCAAGATACACATCGCGGACAGCCCGCTCGTCAACAAGCATCTTGCTTTCTACAAAAATATCTTTCTCTTTTAGTGAGACAGCCTCTTTAAGCTCAGTTGTACGAATCTGACGGTTTCCTGAGAACGTTATTCTTGTAACTACAGGACGTTCTGTAACAGTAAAAACAATTGACACTGTATTCTTTCTTGCGTCTCCAGGCAGAGCCTCTGGACTTATCTCATCAAAAAGATCAAGCGCATATATCCTGTCAAGGAGGTCTCCGAACGTCTCGTCTGTGAATTTTCGCCCAATAAAGCCGCTCGTAATACCATCAACTTCCTTTGCATCCACGGCCTTTAAATTCTTAAAAGTGATTGATTTTATAAGCTTGTTGTAATACCAGCCATCGCTATTTTCCTCTGTGGCGGAGCTTTCAGCAGAAGAATTTGTTTCCTGTGCAGCCAAAGACTGATATGCAGACATAATAAGAGCCATACAACAGAAAAAAGCGAATTTAAAGCGCCTTAAGGACATAAAATCTCCTAGGTTGTCCGCCGCGGAGGGCGAATTGATAAGCAATTAATGCCTATATTTTGTTTTTAGAATGAGTGCTTCCATGACAGCGTAATTGATGTAGCCGGCGACCAGAAATTGTTTCTTATTGCTTCCAAATCAGGAGCAACACCAAGACGGATATTAACAAAGGGAGAATTCATTTCAATGCCAAATTCCGGCTGAAAAACAAGCCCCTGCACAGAATCGTCATCTCCTGCCTTTGTCTCGTCATAACTCCAGCGCATAAGCGCATCAACATACATTTCGCTTCCGAAGTACTTACCTATATAAACAGCCGAATTGTCAAAAAAGTTACCAAATGTAATCTGCTTATCCGAAGAATCTCTATCAAGACTTCTTTTTACAGCATTCTGCAGAATATTTGTTCTAATCGAAAATATATCAAAATTAAGCAGTTCACGCAATGTATTCTCCACAGAGCGCATGACAGTGGCTTGCATGATATAATCACCGCCGGCTACTGCAAGACTTGCCGCATTATCTGAATTTCCAGCGACAACCTGCCCTAAAAGCTCCATTATCTCATTCTCAGACTTCGCAGGACTTGAGGAGAATCGCGGTGAAAGCTGGCTTAAAGGCTGAGACATAGCAGAGAGGGTTATTGTAACCTGGTTGTTGTTCTCATCACGCTCTCGAGTCTCCGCGCGCACTGTAACACGAGGATCAAAAAGTCCGTTGCTCTCATTGAACACAACCTTTCCTTCCTTCATATAGAAGTTTCTGTTCAACCAGACAATCTCTCCTCCCCGCAAGTTTACCTCGCCTCTTGCAGAAAATTCTCCGGTTCTTGTATCCATATAAAGATGCATACTATTGTCAGGAACAATTACACCTCTTAAGATTGGATTAAAAAGAATCTGCACTCTGTTTTTTGCCCTAAGCTCCAGGTCAACAAGAAAACTATTGCCTCTGCTTTCATTGACAGACTCATCCCTGTTGCCTCTTGTATTTATCGTAATATCAGAGCGTTCTCCCAGTATTGACCCCGTAAATGCAACATAATCGGATGTCAGGCGTATTCGAAAATCATCAAATCCCCCATATCCCTTGAAATGGACAAAAGGGAGACTCAAGTCAAGGGGAACATATCGGCCACGGTCCGTCTGTATCTGGCAGTCAAGCAGACCGATCCTCCAGCGGTCAAGCTCAATATCAAGCCCTATTTTTACAGGATTCTTGTCCAGAAAAAACTCGGTAGGCTTTACAGTAAAGTGTCCCTGCCCCGCCGTTCCAAGCACTTTGTCTGCACGGAAGATTTCTTTAGAGATAAACGGAATAGAGAATTCTGGATTGGATACAGTAACTGCGCCTGTAATCTCAGGATCAGTTGTAAGGCCGGAAATCTTTACTGCTCCAGCAAAGTGTCCATCCGTAAATTTTACAAACGGAATGCTCACAGCCTGGCAAAGCTTTCCCATGTCCGCGCTAAGGCCTGTAATGTCAAGCTCAATCCGATTACCCGATACTACTCCGCTCACATTGAATCCCAGCGGCGAGGAAGAGCCGGATTTTGCGGAAATAGCGCCTCCGTCATCAATAGAAAGAGAAAATCCTTTCCCTCCGTCCGACACAATGCCAAGATGCCCCATGCTTCTAGTGACAAGCAAGTCAAGCTTTCCTTCTGCAGGAAAAAAAGAACCCGTCATCTTGTCAGACGAGATATTCATTATGAAATCTTCCGAAGGATTTTTTCCCGGAGAAAGACTATAGAATGTTGATTTGAGAGGAATACTAAAGTCAAGATCAAGAAAACTTCCAGAAAGAAGAGCAGAAAGACTTCCAGAGTAGCTTCTAGGATCAAAAAAAGCTGAAACATCAGAAAGTTTGAAAAGCCCCCATGATGCATTTAAATCGGATACAGACAGACCGTTGTCGTCAAGAACTGCCAGAGCAGAGACTACCGCTGTATATCCAGCAAGATTCACAGATGCATTCTGAAGTCCAAGCGAAAGGAAAGGATTTGTGAATGTTCCCGAGACAGACAAATCTGCGGATATAGTATCCTCAGTATTCTGGTCGGTAAGGAACCTGGAGACAGGAAAGGACTGGACAGAGCACTGGGCAGAAATATAAAAGTCATTTTTCAGGGAATCCAGATTAAGGACCTTTTTCTCCGGATTTCTAAGCTCGCACAAGACACTTATGGCTTCTGAGGAAAGAATGCTTTTTGCATTAAGATCAACATTTATAGAGTCAAAGATTCCGTCATTAAGGCTCCATGCAATGTTCATATTGCCGTCAAGGGCAGACGATATATCCGAATAGGCAAGCTTTTCCATCGCAAATCCATACCGGTTTGCAGAGCCGGAAAAAGCAAGATGAGGCCGAAGCCGCATTGTGCCGTAAGATTCCTCCAAGTCAAAGCTCTCAATGCTGATTTCAGGACCGGAGTCATCGCCCCATGAGAAAGACGTGCTCGCAGAGGCAGAGAGAATAATATTTCCCACAGATACGGGAAGTGAAGTAAATTCCAGAGAGCCGGAAACCTTTCTTTCAAATGATGTGACCAGCGCAAATCCATAGTCGCCTGAGATGCTAAGGAAATTCTGGGACACAGAGCCATGAAAACCATAGGGAATGGAATTCAGAACCAACTCAGCATAAAAATTAAAGTCCCTCATTCCTCTTGAGAAATCCGCACCGGCTGTCAGATGAGCAGTCTGGCTTCCGTACTGAAGGTCAAGTCCACTCAATGTCACAGTCTGGCTTGATCCGTCAAGAGAAAACGCAAGAAGCTCTTTTTCTCTCTCAGTGTTTGCAAGAATGCAGTAAGGCGAGTTAAAAGAGAATGTCTTGAAATCTGTTGTAAAATAAAGCTCATCCGAAAAGATATACTTCTCCAGATACATGGAAAAGGCTCTTGCCTTCTCGCCGCTTTTCTTATCCGGCAGGAAAAACGCCGCATTTTCCACAATGCTGTCAAGAAACATATCAGCAACAGAAACGCTGGCCTGCACAACTCTTCCGTTATCGCTCATATAGCTGCCATCCATGCTTACATGGGCATTCTGGCCATACTCATCGTGCGAGTAGTCATCAAACTCAAAGGAAAAGTCAAGAGACTTGCTTGCGGGAATAAGCGTAAGCTGGATAGCAGTAAGGCTTCTGTCTCCAAGAAAAAGCTGTGGGGCAAAGAACATAAAACCATTCCGGTATGCGTCAATGTAGACCTCTGTCTGCATGATTCCGCCGTTTCCTAGCACAAGCTTATCCAAAGATAGCACGCCGGAAGGTTGTCTTGTCCTTACATTGTAGTCTCCGGAGAAATTTGCAGAAATGCGCTCCCCAGAGGCGGAAAGATTTGCGATAGAAAGCACATCTTCTGAAAAAGAGAGAGCGCAAGATATGGTCTCAGGGCTGCCGAGGATTTTCCTGCTAAGTACGCAGTCCCCGCTCAGACTACACTCAAGGGAATCAATGAATTCCTGTCCGCTGGCAAAAGACGCTCTTGCCCCTGCCGTTCCAGATATAGAAGTTCCTTCCAGTTTTGAGAAAATCTTTGGAGCATCCCGCATTCGCACAAGGCTCAAAGGCTCAAATGAATCTGCGCTTGCGTCCAATGTCAGGATATAGCTCTCAAAATCAGCCTCCGCAAGAAACGAATAAGGCAGCGAGCTATGCGCAGTCCTTAAAGAGAGAACAGAATCCGAGTAATTAAGCAAAAGCTCCATCTTGCGCAAAGAAAAGTCCGCTTTTTCTGTCTCTGAAAGCTCTACTAAGAAAGAGCTCCCGTCAAGCGCGTCAAAAAGAGTGCCGGAAATCTCAAATCCGCAGGAAAAAAGTCTCCGTCCCCTCTCCGTCCTTACAAGCTCAGTCCTAAAGTCCGCCTTGCCAGAGATTTTCAATACAACTCCGTCATTGACTTTGGGACTCTTTGTCAAATCAGCATTCTTAAACGAAACCAATAGGTCAAAGCCCTCCCCGCTGTAGTGAAGCCTTATATTCTTGAGCTGAATTGCAAACGGAACTTGAATTTCTCTTCCCGCAAGAGAAAATGTCCTCTTATTTTCCTCAGCGTCTCTCTCTTTTCTTGAGCCGGTATGCTGAGCAGAATGAAGAGCTTTCAAATTCTCAACTAAAGGGTTGTCTTTCACGGAATCGTATTCAAGGGTAACCCCATCCAGAAGTACAAGCCGTATAGCCTTTGCAGGATTACCGGAAAAGAAATCCCTGAACCTGTATGACACAGAAACCTTGTTTATAAAAAGCAAGACTTCCCCAGAGGCAGAGTCCTTCAGCCTTATTTCCCTTATATTTATTCCGGCAAGAACCGACGGAGAAAGAGAGCCGTATTCAAATTTTATTCCAGTGTCTTTCTCAAGCTGCTGTGCAATTCTATAGGCTTCTGATGTCAAAATGCTGTTTATCCTTACATAGACAGGATGGATCAAGGCAATCGCTGCTATTACAAGCAAGAGAAAAATTATGCTTCCTAAGCTGGTCTTTAGAATTCTGGACTTCATCTGACTTGAATTGCGTTTGCTTTAACGGCAAAATATTCCCTAGAAGCTTGCGGCAATCCTAAAAACCTTTCACTCATGGATCCCGCCGCGTTTTAAGCCGTTGTATCTTCACGTCTTAAAACAACTTCTTTCCAATTTAGTGACAATTCTACTTTATTTTCGGTATTTTTAGTAGAAGGTTTAAGAGGATATAGCATTATGATTTTAAGAAACTTTGTTGTCTTTGAAGGAATCGACGGAGCAGGAACTTCAACCCAGATAAGATTGCTGAAAGACAGAACAGAAGCAGAGAGATTTTTCTTTACGGCAGAGCCGACAGAGCTTGAGACAGGAAAATTTCTTAGAAAAATGCTGAATGGAAACATAAACCTTGATCCGAGAACAAGCGCATATCTTTTTGCAGCAGACCGCGCCGAGCATCTTTGGGGCAAGGGGGGAATCGAAGAGAAATGCGGGGAAGGCAAAATCGCAGTGAGCGACCGCTATCTTTTCTCAAGCCTTGCGTATCAGAGCGTAACATGCGGAGATGAGCTTCCATCCCTTCTCAACTCCAGATTTCCGCTTCCGCAGCTCCTATTCTTTTTCAAGATAGATCCGAAAACCAGTCTGGCAAGAGTTGACAGCCGAGGAGAGAGAGAGATTTATGAAAACGCAGAGTTCCTCGAGTCAACAGAAAAAAGATACGAGCAAATAATATCCATCTTCATGGCTAGGAACGATGGAATGAAAATATCCGTAATTGACGCATCACAACCAAAGGAAAAAGTCAGGGACGAAATCTGGGAAGAGCTTTCAAAACTTCTTTAGCAAAGCCATTTTTCTGCCGAAAAACAATACGTGAGAAGATTTTTTACTGCGCTCCTTACGCTTGCACTATTCCTTATTCCTCAGAGAACTTCAGCCTACATGGTAAAATACAAGGAAGATTACTATAAGCTCTTCCATGTGCACTACCAGCAGTATCCGGACGATGCGATGGAAAACATATATTGGCTAGAGCAGGCGGTCAAGGCGGACTTCTGCAACCCATTGTATGCGAATGCAAAAATCGAAAACGAGACAGATTGGGAAAAATACAGGTACCTCTTTATGATGCATATAAATCTCAAGCTTATCGAACAGCATCTTCGGCTAGGCAGAACCTATGATCACAAGACCGCCAATTTCTATGATGCGCCCTGGAAAGATCTTTATATAGAGAATCTGAGCAAGGCCTTAAGCTGCTACAATGCCGGTCTATACTACTGGCAGGAAGCAAAGCTTTGGGCAGAGAAGGCAAACGTCCAGCGGTTCTATTTTCTTACACTAACAGACATTCAGAACTGGGAAGACGAGAGAGAAAGGATTGGCAGCGGGAAGCTTGACTACGAAAAAATACTGAACAGAGAAATCTCGCGTGTAAAGAAAGTGATTGCTGACTTTGAGGGCATGACAGACAAGACTTATTAGGGAACCCTTCACAATCATCTCTCTAAGCTCTATAAATTAAAAAAAACTTAAAAAATCTGCAAGATTGTTTAATACGTGATATAATAAAATAGTCTTAAGTTAAAGAAAATAACTTTCAAGACAAAAATCTTCATTTATCAAGGAGCATCATTTCTATGATGAAAAGAACTATTCTTGCAGCCGCTTTGGCAGTATCTTTCGTTGCAGGAGGCTTTTCTGCAACAACAATCAAGCTTGGTTATTCAACCAGCGAGTCAGATCCTCGTGGAGTCGCTTCTAAGCTCTTCAAGGAAGAAGTAGAGAAGAATTCAAAGGGAAGCATAAAGGTTGAGCTTTATGACAACTCAAAGCTTCCTTCAATCGGCATGAAGGCCTCTGACACAGACTTGATTGAGAGCATCATCAATAAGGGCGCTGTTGACATGACCGTCTCAAGCGCGGGCAACTTCGGTGTATATGCTACAAATGTAGGCGTTTCAGCCCTCCCTTTCCTGTTTACAGACTTTGACAAGGCCTGGAAATTCATGGACAGCAGCATCATAAAAGACGTGAACAAGGAGCTTGAGAGCTCAAATATCGTTGTTCTTGCCCACTATGACAACGGATTCCGCTGTGTTACAACAACAAACCGTCCTGTAAACAAGGTAGCAGACATGAAGGGTCTCCATATAAGAACCCCTGCGAACCAGATTGTAATGGAGACAATGACAGCTCTCGGCGCACGTCCTGAGCCTCTTGACTTCGGAAAGCTTCCGGCAGCGCTCAAGGCAGGACAGTTTGACTCACAAGAGAACCCTATTCCTGTAATCTACAACAATAAGCTCTACCAGGTTCAGAAATATCTTGCAATCACAAACCACAGCTATGATGCTATGCCTCTTGTAATAAGGAAGGATGTGTGGAACAAGTTCTCTGCGACGGAGAAAAAAATTGTGCAGGATGCGGCTATAAAGGCACAGAACCTGAATAGAAGCATTGTAAAGGAGCAGACGGACAGCCTTGTAGCAAGCCTTAAGAAAGAGGGTATGACAGTTACAACTCCAAATCTCGCAGAATTCAAGAAAGCGACACAAAGCGTAATTGACATGTTCTCAGATGTATACGGAAAAGACCTGATGGACAAGGTTGTAAACTTCACAAAGTAAAA
>CAZURC010000005.1:17092-19831 GCA_964623405.1 uncultured Treponema sp. | reverse complement strand
CAGATGTATACGGAAAAGACCTGATGGACAAGGTTGTAAACTTCACAAAGTAAAACAACCCTTATAAGGAAAAGAAACAAGAGGTCCGTCCAGAAAACACTGGACGGACCTCTTGTTTTTAAAGAATTAAACCGCCAGGCATCAAACCTTAAACTGCCCCAGCTTCTCACTCATGGCGATAATATTGTCCTTTGTGGTCTCTGCAAGGGAGGAAACTTTCTGCGTAGCGTCTCCAATCTGCTGCATTCCAATAGACATCTCATCCATGCTGCCAAGTATTGTGTCTGAAATCTGCGAGACATTGCCCATATCCTTTGCAACATTGGCTATTCCGCCTTGCATGTCCGCCGCTTTTTTGCTTACCTCGTCAGACTGGCTGCGCATAGTACCCAGGAAATCAAAAATCTGCTTTGACGCAATCTGCTGCTCGTTCATTGCGGATGTTATTTCCTGTATTATGGAATCTGTTGAATTCAATCTTGAGACAATCGCCTCGAATGCGGTCTTTGAGTCATGAGAAAGCTCCACAACATTCTGGATTGAAGCAGAGATTCCCTTGAGCTCTGTAGAGATAGTCTTTGTCTGCGCGCTCGAATTCTCCGCCAGCTTTCTGATTTCCTCTGCAACAACAGAAAATCCTTTTCCAGCGTCTCCCGCATGAGCCGCCTCTATAGCGGCGTTCATTGCAAGGAGGTTTGTTTCAGAGGCAATCTGGGAAATAATGGTGTTGGCCTGAATGAGCATCTTTGACTGCTCAGCAATCTGCGTAAGCTTCGTATCCACGCTGGCAAGCTTCTCGCTTCCATCGTTGACAGTAGACGAGAGATTGACAAAGCTCTCTGACATTTTTCCGGCAGAGCTTGTGACTGTGGAGATATTCCCCAGCATTTCCTCAATTGCCGCAGAGGACTCTGATATGCCGGAGCTCTGTTCATCAACAAGTTTCTTTAATACGCCGACAGTATCAGAAGAATCTGAGAGGACTTTAGACGTGTTCTGAACAGAATCAGCCTGCACCTCAGACTGCTTGCGCACGCTTTCTATGTTTGCAAGAATCTCTGAGGCGGCGGATGCGGAGCCCTGCGCGCTCTCCTCAAGGTTCTCGCTCACCTGATTGAGAGAATCCTGGGAAGCGTTAAGCTCCTTTATGATTTCCTGAAGCATTCCGACAAACTTGTTCACATCGGCGGCAAGGCCAGAGAACTCATCATTGCCCTTTACTGGAATTCTGAATGTAAGATCCGCGTCTCCAGAAGAAAGATTTGACACAGCTTTCCTTACAGCAAGAAGAGGCCTTATCATTTTTATATATATAGCGGTTGAAAGACCGCCCAAAAGAAGCAAGGAGATAAATACAATTACGCCCACAAGAGGCCTGAAAATTACCCAGGCTACAGTATTGGCAACAGAAAGGGATTTTCCCGCAAACATTGTTGTGAGGAAATTTCCATCCTGATCATAGAAAGGGAAGTAATAAGAAACATATTTTTGACCACCAAGTATAGACTCCAGGTCGACAGCCTCTCCGCTCTGAACAGAAGAGAAAATACTCTCATTATCAAGCGTTGTGCCGACCATGCCTTCGAGTGAAGTCACAAGCCGCGTGTTTCCGTCAAAAATTGTAAAGTCGCAGCGCGCGTTCCGTGACACCTTGTCTATAAGATCCTGCGTTGACACAGGGCTTCGGATTTCAACTGCTCCAAAAACGGTGTCTCCTGACTTGAGCGGCAGTATTACCGTGGCGTAAATATCAGCTCCTTCCTTCTCAAATTTTACAGTCTCTGTTCCGTTAAGGGCATCACGAATTATGGAAGTCTTAGGCACAACTCCGAACTTAGGACTAGAGACCTGCATTCCAAAGCTGTTAAAGAATACAATGCTCTTTGCCCCGTAGAAGCTTTTTGCTCCTTCCGCAAAGCTGTTCATTATAGTGCGGTCAAAGCCGTACTCAGGATAAATAGACTGGTATGCAAGTTGAATATTTGATGCTGTCGCTCGTGCGGAATTCAAGGAATCCTCAAGCTCGTTTTCAAGAACCTTAGCGTTTTCCTTAAGTTCGTCCGAGAAATAACCTATAAGGCCGTTCTCAAGTCGGTTATTGACTACAAGAATTGTAACCGCCGCATAGACAACGATTCCAACCGCAAGCAAAGCTGTAATAAATTTTGCAGCTGACTTCTGCTTCTTCTGCTTATTCTTCATAGCATGAACCCTCTAGGCCAGATTCATGGAAACCCGGCCATACATCCGCTCGATATTATATACTATTTTAAGGTTTCTAGTCCAATAAATAAAAAATTGAATTTTCTTGCTTTTTCAAACTCTTTGTAATATATTCTTCTCAGATTGGAACCGGGTTCTCCGCGTCCGTCTTTTCTTTTGGCTCCGCAAATATCCAACCTACCTAAGCGGACAGCACAATCTAGCTAAATGCGCAAAATAATCTAACTAGGTTTAACACATAATCTAGCTAGATTATACTCCCTGTATAGACTATACACACTCCCCCGTATCGACGTGCAGATGTACTACCGTTTATAGACAGTAAACGGAGCGTTTACTGTCTATAAACGGTGTGTCTGATGTCTATACGCAGAAGAATTAACGCAGATTACTAAAAGCGCTTCGGTGCCATGATACAGCTCTGTGTTCATTTTTTTGTAAAAAGGGAATAAAATAGATTCTATGATAAAACGTTCCGGCTACGCTGACCTGCCTCTCCACACAGGCACAGTACCA
>CAZURC010000005.1:0-16992 GCA_964623405.1 uncultured Treponema sp. | reverse complement strand
TATGATAAAACGTTCCGGCTACGCTGACCTGCCTCTCCACACAGGCACAGTACCAAAATGGCTTGCTGACAGGATGATGACTCTCGGCACACAGATAATAGAAGCCCTGGTGCTTAGCTACGGCAAGAAAGAAGTTCTTGTCCGTTTGAGCGACCCCCTCTGGTTCCAGAGCTTCGGCTGCGTGCTTGGAATGGACTGGCATTCATCTGGAATAACAACAAGCGTTATGTACGCATTGAAGCGCGGGCTGAACCGCAGGGCAAAGGAGCTGGGAATCGCAGTCTGCGGAGGGAGAGGAAAATACTCAAGGCGCACTCCACAGGAGCTAGAGATTCTTGCCGACATGACAGGAATGGACGGCAATAAGCTTGTAAGCTGCTCGCGGCTTGCGGCAAAGGTTGATGGAACTGCCGTTCAGGATGGCTTCCAGCTCTACCAGCACAACTTTATTCTAAGCGATGAGGGAGACTGGACAATTATCCAGCAGGGAATGAACACTTCAGAAAGAAAAGCAAGACGCTACCACTGGTCATCTGAGCACGTGAGAAGCTTCGTGGAAACTCCTCATACAGGAGTCACAGGCGAGAACAAGGGGCTTATCCTGAATCTCACAGACTCCCTTGCCTCCCCCACCCGCTCCAAGATATTGTCAATAGCAAGCGAGCGGCCTGACAGAGTTATAAATGAGATAAAGAAGATGAGCCAGCCATCATCCCCTCAGCTTGAGCTTTTTGAAGACGAGACTGCGATAAATGGCGCAGGTCTGCCACCGGAAAAACAGGAGCGAGCGATATTGATAAGAAATGATAGAAATCTTGTCATGCCGTCTCATCATGAAGTGCGCGCAGAGGATGTAGACCTTAAACGGCTTGGTGCTGTCCTTGCCACAGCCTACGAGAGAGACAGCAAGGACTTTGAGAGCCTTCTGCTCACTCCCGGTCTTGGACCGCGCACACTCCAAAGCCTTGCGCTTGTAAGCGAGGTCATATACGGGACACCGACCCGCTTCACGGATCCCGCGAGGTTCAGCTTTTCGCACGGAGGAAAAGACGGAAACCCGTTTCCTGTTGCGACAAGAATCTATGACGAGAGCATAAGGATACTTGGGGATTCAATAGAAAGGAGCAAGCTCGGATACAATGACAAGAGCGAGTGCCTCAGGCGGCTTGAGAAGACCGCGCGCTATGTGGAGGCGAACTGTCAGCCAGAAGCAGACTTTGACGCGCTTGTCGCGCGCGAGAAAGAGCACTCAAAGGAATGGGGCGGAATGACATGCTCAGGTCCAGTCCTTTGAGCAAGATATGGCTTAGCCTACAATAGAGCGCACAAAGCGCAGAGAAGCAGGAACATCCTTTACGCCCTCAAAAATAAGATAGGCGTTGCTCTCGTTCCTGAGGATTTCCGGCAGGAAGTCTTTCCATCCCATTATTCCCTGTCCAAGAGGAGCAATCTCAAGCTCTCCGTCCTTTACGATATAATCCTTTAAATGAAATCCGCAGATTTTGCCCTTGAACAGCTCCATGCATTCATTAAAAATCTCCGCGCGCTGCTCATGATTGCCAATATAGAGATAGTTATAGATGTCCACGATAAAGCGGAAATTCTTCTGTCCAGGATCTATCTCGTCTGCAAGTCTCTTAAGCTGAACAGGGCTGAACATGCAGTGCCCCCATGCGCCCTCAAGAGCCATGCACACCCCGCTTTCTCTTGCAATAGCAGGCATCGGCGCAAAGATAGACTTGACTTCCTGGAAGGCCTCCTCCGTCTGGTTTCTCGGGTTGTAAGTCCACTTGTCGTCGTTGTAGGAGCCAGTCTCCGAGGCCACGAACTTTGCTCCGAATTCCCTTGCGTGTCTCAAGTGGTCAGCGTATTTTTCCGCTCCAGAGCGGACTTTCTCCTTGTTTGAGTGCACAGGATTAAAGTATGCACCCAGGATAGGAATCTCAACTCCATTTGAGTTGAAACCGCTTCGGATTTCATTTATCACATCCGGCGTGAGTGTTCCTGGATCTCCGGTCTGGCCTTGAACAGCCTTGGCGATTGCAAGCTGCACTCCGTCAAAGCCCCATTCATGCGCAGTCTTTCCAAGATACGCTGCGCTTCCTTTTCCAATGTCGTGAGGTCTAATCAAAATTTTCATAGGCTTACGATTATAGCAGATACTTGAAGATTGTCCATTGTCTGTTTTCAATCTATAATACTCCCATGAAAGCAGCACTTTACCTTATTCCAAACACACTCGGAGGAGAGGACTGGAAGGATGTCATTCCAGAAGGAAACATAAGAATCATAAAGGAGATAAGGCATTTCATTGTTGAAAGCAGGAAATGCGCTGTGCGTTTCTTAATTTCCATTGACAGGAATTTTCCTATTGAGGAGTGTGTTTTTACAGAGCTTAGTGAGCATACAGGCATGAAAAAGGACCTTAGCAAACTGCTTTCGCCTTTGGAGAAAGGCAAGCCGATGGGTGTAATAAGCGATGCGGGCTGCCCTGCGGTGGGAGATCCGGGAAGCCGTGCAGTAGAGATTGCCCATAGGAAGAATCTTGATGTTGTTCCGCTTGTAGGCCCGAACTCAATGATTATGGCTATAATGGCATCAGGCTTTAATGGACAGAACTTCGCGTTCAACGGCTACCTGCCTGCAAAGAACACGGAGCGGGAAGGAAAGATAAGAAAGCTTGAGAGCAGAATGTACAAGGAAGACCAGACTCAGCTTTTTATAGAGACACCATACCGCAACACAAAGATGATAGACTCAATTCTTAAAGCCTGCCGTCCTGACACAAGGCTCTGCATTGCAGCAGGAATAACAACAAGACAGCCGTTCATAAAGACTAAGACAATAGCGGAATGGAAAAAAGAAGACCGCCCGGACTTGGACAAAGTCCCTGCGATCTTCCTTATCTACAAATAAATATAAAAGAGACGCTTTCTATTCTTTTCTCTTGCCAAAAAGGCGGAGAAGAGAAAGAAGAATATTTATAAAGTCCAAGTAAAGCTCAAGCGCTCCGATTATCGCGACTTTCTTGTAGTCATCGTTGTCCCTGGCCTGGCTTGCTGTTAAAATAATTTTCTGGCTGTCATAAGCAGTAAGGCCTGTAAATATAACTACAGTAGCAATGCTTATAAGCAGATCAAGCATCGCAAGAGGGGCTCCTGTTATGAGCCTTATAACAAAATGCAGCACAGTTGCAAGGATTATTCCCATAAGGCCCATCACAAAGTAGCGTCCAGCCTTTACAAGGCTTGTCTTTGTTCTGCTTCCGTATACGCACATGACTATAAAAGTGGCAGCAGTCGCAAGAAAAGCGTTGGCAATTGAAGTTATCTCGTAGGCGGCGAATATGCTGGAAATTGTAAGTCCGTTCACAACTGAATACAAGATAAAGCTCATGCTTGCCACGGCTACACTCATAGTGCGGATTTTTGCGGTAAGAAAGATTACTATGACAATCTCAAGAATGCATAGAATCATAAATCCCGCCGCCCTTCCGCCGAACAAGGCTCTGCCGAGGGAAGAGAAAACCATAGTGCCGTCAGGGCGCTCTATGAACATGTTTGCGGCTGTAAAATAAGCGACCACAGAGCTTATAAGGAGAGCAAGCGCCATCCAGCCATAGCAGCGTCCTAGGAAACGTGTCTTTTCTACATCACTAAGACGAACAGCCTTCGATTCAGTCATATCGCATATACCTCGCTATTTTAATAATCCGGCAATCTCTGGTCTGTTCCATCTTGCCGCCATCTCAGCTGGTGTCTCGCCGCTAAGATTCTTTGCCGTCCTGTCAAGTCCAAGCTCAAGGAGATGTGAGACCTGTGCCGCATTGGCCATCCGCGCCGCATAATGAAGGATTGTGTCACCAGCAGTATCCGCATCATTGGCATTGTACTTGCAGATTGCGTCAAGTATCTCCACATTGCCGTTCCGGAACGCATTTGTAAGAGCGCTGTCGCCGTTTATTGTGGCAATAAAAGGATCAGCCCCGCTTTTTATGAGAGTCAGAGCAAGGTCTCTCTGCCCGTTCTTTACAGCTGTGTTAAGAGGGGTCATGCCTTTTCCGTTTCTCTGGCTTACAGGGTATCCCATATTGATTAGCATGGCAAGTCTTGATGACGAGACGTTCTTGTCAACTGCGATATGCACAGGGGTGTTTCCATCTGAATCCACAATGTTCTTGTTTCCGCCCAGGACTGCCCTAATGATACTCTCATCATAGTTCAAAACCAGGCTGAACGGGCTGTCCCCATAGGAATCACGGCTCAAAGGATTTCCCCCTGCATCGCGGATAAGATTTATTATATTGAGATTTGCGCTCAAGGCAGCCTCGTGATAAGCGTTTCGACCGTTCATCTCCTGTATCTGCGGATTCGCGCCGTTGGCAAGCAGCAGGCTGACCATAGTCTCGCTTCCTGACTGGATTGCGTCAATAAGGACTGTGCGTCCTGTAACATCAGCGGCATTCACATTTGCGCCGTTTGTAATAAGGAGAACCGCCATATCGCGCTTGTTAGAGCGGCAGCAGTCGCTCAGAGCTGTCTTTCCCGAGAGGTTCTGCGCATTAACGTCAAATCCAAGAGAGATAATCGACTGCGCTGCCTGCAAGCTGTCCCATTTTACAGCATAATGCAGCGGCGTATTGCCCAGATGGTCGCGTGTAAGGTTTGAGCGGGTGTCTGTCACAATTCCGTTCTCTACAAGGATATTTATTGTTGAAGGAGAATCAGCCTTTACAGCGGAGAACAGAGCAGACTCACCGTTAGCATTCACCGCATTGACATCAGCGCCTTTTTGTATAAGCGCAAGAAGAGCATCATCAAGTTTCCACTCGCATGCATAGTGAAGAGGTGTATTGCCTGAGCCGTCGGATGCATTCAATGTCTGGCTTGTAATAAGCCATTCCTGGACCTCGCCGCCACGGGTCAATGCAAGACGAAGAGGAGAGTTGTTGTCTGTGTTGGAGGCGAAAATATCAGCGTTTCTTGAAAGAAGAAGGTCCCCGACATCACGCTTGTTCTTATTGACAGCAAGGAACAGGACAGAATCCCCATCCTTGTTGCGCGCATTCACATCTGCACCTGTATCAACAAGATACTTTACATAGTCAAAAGGGCTGTCCTTTATGATTGCTATATGAAGAGGCGTATTGCCTGCGCTGTCCTTGGAAAGAACATTTCTTGGTGTGACAAGAGTCTGGAGCATTGTGATGTCCGGGCTTTCAAGCGCGCGGGTAAGAGGTGTATTTCCGTCCATATCCTCTGCATTTATGTCAGCTCCGGCCTGGGCATAGAAAACAACATGAGCCATATTGTCTTTCTCAATCGCAAGATTAAGAGGAGTGACGCCTTTCTTGTTGCGCTCATTGATTGGCGCGCCATGACTTACCAAAAGCTGCAGCACATCATTGCTGACATCCGCCATAGTGCATACATGGAGCACTGTGTCGCCATACATATCTTTCTGTGTAACATCGGCGTTGTACATCATAAGCGCACTGTACATGGCATACTGCTTGTCGCTAGGAATTATAAGAAGAAACGGCGACTTGCCCACAGCGTCAAGAGCATCAACACGCGCGCCTGCGCCTAGCAAAAGCTTCGCTATGTCTGTCTGGCCATAGCGCACCGCCTCGTGAAGAGGAGTTGAGCCGGCTATATCCTGCGCCTGGAGCATGTCGGAAAGACGGACTGGCGTTTTCTCGTTAAGTATGTAACTTACAACGCCGGTGTGTCCAAGAATTGTAGCTATGTGAAGGGCAGTCTGTCCATCTGCAAAGCGGAGCATCATATTATGGGTCTTTACCGCATCCTCAAAATAGGAGAATTCTCCTCTCTCACATTCCGCCCCCGCCTGAATCAATGCGGCTGCAATCCTGATTGCGACAGAATCCTGAGGGTTCTTATAGCAAAGAGAAAGAGGTGTCTGCCCTGAGCTGCTTTTTACAGAAAGCGGGAGCTGGTTTTGTATGCAGTAGCCTATGGATTTCTCATCATCTGTGCGGACAAAGTAATGGACAATAGACTCTCCGTTAATATCACGGAGCTGTCCAGTCTGCTCGTTTATCATCACATCATACCAAAGGTCATCCTTTGCAAGAGCTGTCTGGAGAGCTGAGTTGTCTTCTGCATCCTTTGCAAAAATATTTGCCTTAAGAGCTATAAGAGTCTTCGCCGCTTCAAGATTGTCATTTTTTACAGCAACATGGAGCGGAGTATCTCCCGCATTGTTCGTAATCTCAGTGTCCGCGCCCTTGATAACAAGAAAAGTAATTAAATCAGCCTCGTTCACTCTCGCGCAGATATGAAGAGCCGTATCGCCGTTCTCGTCCTGGCCGTTAATATCGGTCTTGCTGGCAAAAAGCCCTCTTGCCTCATCGTACCGTCCCTGCGCAATCAATTTCTGAATTGACTCATCCTTCTGAACCTGAGTCGACTCGCAGGCAATAAACAGCAGACATAAAAACCCTGAGACAAACGCCGCCATTCTATTGATACTTGATTTTTTCATGCTATCTCCCTAAATCATCTGCGCAAAGGCACAATGATTTTTCTAAACTCTTATGATTCATTATCGGACTTTAGCTATAGCAAGTTAAGCCAAAATTACAGGACGGATATTATGTCTGGCAAGGATTTACAGCTTAGACGCCATGTCAAGGAACCGCCTGAAAGCAGAGCCAGGCTTCTTGAGCTCCTTGGAGCCCCTTGTAATCTTGCAGAGCGACATTCCGAATTTCCTGGCAATCTCTCTCTGCGTTGTGCCTTTGTCTATTTCCTTGACCAAAAGCCATCTTGTAGCAAAATCCTTAAGCTCAGCAGGCGTGAACAGACACACAAAGAAATCATAGATTGTCTCAGGGTCATTGTTCTTTGCTATCAAGTTGCACATCTCTTCCAGGCTCTGCTCAAGAGCCTCGCCTTTCTCTCCTGTCATTTCTTTGCTCTGATTCATAGAAACATAATAGCACGTTTTCAAGTCAAAAAGCAATCACGGGGAGACTAAAGCTCAAAGCATCTTGCCTTGTGTCCTCTCTCAAAAGTCCTCCACTCAGGAAGGCTTTTCATGCAGCGGTCCGTAGCCTGGGGGCACCGGTGGGCAAAGGGGCAGCCAGTCATAGCGGACAGGGCGGTCTTCACCTCTCCGCTTTCGGTTCCTGCCGTTCCCCTTGCGCCCTCAAATAAAAGCCTTGTATATGGATGAAGCGCTGTCTTGTACAAATCCGCTCCGTCAGCCTCCTCGACAAGAACTCCTCTATACATAACTCCAATTCTGTCGCAGAAGTAACAGCTTACGCGCAGGTCATGGGCAATAAAAAGATAGCTTAGGTTTCTCCTTGCCCGTATATCTTGAAGAAGATTCAATATCTGCCCCTGCACAGACACATCCAGTGCGGAGACAACCTCATCACATATAAGAAGCTCCGGACGAGACAAAAGGCCGCGCGCAATAGAGATACGCTGTCTCTGTCCGCCTGAGAACTCAGAAGGCCTCCTGTCAAGGTCGCTGGAGTCAAGCCCTACTTCCTCCAGTATATCTCCAGCTATTCTCCTTGCATCCTTGCTTCCGTGCCAGGCAGATGAGCGCTTAAGGCCGTCAGTCAGAATAGTATATACAGTCATGCGGGGATTCAATGAGCGGGCAGGATCCTGGAAAACATACTTTATGGAAGCAGAGCCATCAGCCTTACGCATCGGCTTAAAGTCAATAGTTCCGCTGTCGCTCTTATACATTCCGACAATAACCTTTGCCGTCGTTGACTTTCCGCATCCAGACTCTCCGACAAGCCCGTAAGTTTTTCCCCTTCCTATGCAAAAGCTCACGCTATTGACCGCATAGACAAACCTGTCTTTTCTTGCAAAAAATCCTGAGTCCAGTGAGAATCTCTTTGTAAGGTTCTTTACTTCAAGGATATTGTCCTCTTTTGCGGTGGAGGCTCTCTCTGCCGATGCGTCCATTCTCTTATTTACTATCTTTTTCTGGCTTTCCATCTGCTTAGCTATCCTCCTGACCGCTCATCTTGTAGCACTCTCTTCCAGGAATCTTGCACTCTTCCCTTGCAAACTGGCAGCGCGGAGCAAAAGGACAGCCGTCATCAATACGGGCAGGATCGCTTACTCTTCCAGGTATAGACAAAAGCCTCTGGCCTGTATAATGCATTCCGAAACGCGGGGTTGATGAAAGAAGAGCCTTTGTATATGGATGGCGAGGATTTGACATAATACTGCCGCTTGTTCCCATCTCCATGATTTTTCCGCCATACATCACAATCATGCTATGGCAGAGGCTTGCGACAAGCTCGATATTATGGCTTATAAAGATTATTGAAAGAGAACGGGTTTTGTTGAGCCTTTTTAGAAGACTAACAATCTGAGCCTGGATTGTAACATCAAGCGCTGTCGTCGGCTCATCCGCAATCAAAAGCTCGCAATCCTGGGCAAGCGCAAGCGCAATGCCGATTCTTTGTAGCTGCCCCCCTGAGAACTGGTGGGGGAAGTTTCTAAGCCGGCTCTCAGCGTCCGGTATTCCTACCTCTCTAAGCAATGCGGCGGCCTTTTTGTCCGACTCTTCTCTTGATATGTCCGTGTGAATATTTCTAAATGTTTCCCAGAAAACAGAGCTGATGTTCTGGAGAGGATCAAACGCGCGGCCGCTTTCCTGGAATATCATTCCAATCTTTCTTCCGCGGAAGCGCCTGATTTCTCCAGGAGCAAGAGAAAGAAGATCTGTGAATGCTCCCTCTCCGCTGGAAACCGCAGAGCTATTATATAGAATACGCCCTGACACCTCTGCGTTTGCGGGCAATAGACTAGTTATTGCTGTAGTAGAGACAGACTTTCCGGATCCTGACTCTCCAACGATACCAAGAATCTCTCCTCTTTTAAGGTTGTAGGAAATACCTCGCACAGAGCGGATTTGCAAAATCTCTTTTCCTCTTTGAACAAAAAACGTCACATAGAGATCCTGAACAGAAAGAAGAATATCATCAGGCAAAACAGGAACATGGCTTTGAGAAGTGTCCTCGATGGAAGGAGAGGTGCGGGACTTATTACGCAGGCGCCGCTTAAATACGACATGGTAAGGGTCAAAATAGTCGCGCAGAGCATCCCCGAAAAAATTGAACGCAAGCGTAACTGCAAGCAGAAGATAAACAGGGAAAAGAAGCCAGGGAAAGTTCTTTAGGTTTGACAGAGTTGAAATCTCACGGTTAATCATTGAGCCCCAGCTTACAGCGGGGTCGGCGATTCCAAGCCCAAGATAAGAAAGAGTTGTCTCGCTCATTATGAATCCTGGAACTGAAAGGGTTGTGCTTACAATAAGAAGACTTGAAATCTGAGGAATTATGTACTTAAAGATGATTACAAGAGAGGGTATTTTCTCTAGCCGCGCATTCTGGACAAAATCCTCTCTTTTTATTGAATGAACCATTCCACGCAAGGTTCTTGCCGTTCCTGGCCAGCCGACAAGGCTTAGAATCAATGTGATAACCATGTAGCTCTGGCCTGAGTCCATTGAGCTGTTCAAAAGAGAACGCAGAAAAAGGATAAGGTAGAGGCTTGGAATGAGCATAAAGAATTCGGAGAATCGCATTATTGTCCAGTCCGCAAGCCCTCCGAAAAAACCTGCTATTCCTCCGAAGATAATTGCAAGAACAAGGCTCACAGCGCTTGCAACAAAGCCTATTGTAAGGGAGATTCGGCTTCCCCATACCATCCGGCTGAACATGTCGCGCCCAAGGTTATCAGCTCCGAGAAGGAACACAGGATAAAGCTCTCCAGTATTCTCATCAGGCAGAGTGCCAAAAAGGTGCCGGCTGCAAGGGAAAAGGCCGAACAGCTTGTATTCCTCGCCTTTTACAAAAAAATGCACTTTATGGCTAAGTCCTTTTACCTTTGCATAGCGCCAGGAAGAAGGATTCAGGACGCGGAACTCACGCGCACAAAGACCATGCGCTGTCATTTCTATATTGGAAGGGTGAAAGGTGTCCTGCTCAAAGCTCCTTGACGGAGAGTAAGGAGCTATGAACGGAGCAAGAAGCATGAAAAGATAAAGAATTGCAAGAAAAATAATAGAGGCAAGAGCAATGGGCCTTCTTCTTATGTACTTGAAAATCTGCTTCACTTGTCCCTACTCCTTTCCATAACGAATTCTAGGGTCAACAATGGCAAGAAGAATATCGCTTATCACCATTCCGACAAGGACAAGAGCCGAAATAAACATGCTGTTCGCAAGAACAAGATTCACATCCTGCTGCATAACGGCCTCATACATAAGCCGTCCGATTCCTGGATAAGAGAAAATTATCTCAAGCACAAGGGAACCTGAGAAAAGGCTTGCAAGAAGATTCGCGCTTCCTGTTATATATGGATTAAGAGTATTGCGGAAAGCATGGTTCAAGTAAACCCGCTTCTCTGATATGCCACGGGCTCGGAGAGCCATTATGTACGGCAAGCCCATCTGGTCAAGCATAGTTGATCGGATTGTGCGCATTGTGCCGCCAATACCACCGAGAAAAGACGCAAGAAGAGGAAGAAAGACATGGTATGAATAGCTGAATACGAATTTTACAGGAGATGCGCTGAAAGGAAAATCAGGATAAGCAGTTACAGGGAAGAGCCCCGTAAAAGAAGCAAAAAGCTGAAGCAAAATAAGGAGAAGAATGCTGGGAAAAGCATGAAAGAAAAGCGCGAAGAAGGTGACTGCCACATCGATTTTTGTTCCTGCCTTGCTTGAAAAATAAACACCAAGCAGAAATGAAAAAAGTGTGATAAACACAAGGGAGATAAGATTAAGGATTATTGAGTTTACAATGCGTGTGCGTATCAAGAAGCTTACAGGGGCACGGCTTATAAGGCTTATTCCAAGGTCATGGTCAACAATAACCCTCTTTAGCCACTTGAAATACTGCACTGTAAATGGTTGGTCAAGCCCCAGTTCTGTCCTCATCTGAGCCATCTGCTCCTCATCAAAAGCCCTGTCGCTTGAGGCAGCAACGCCTGGCCGTACAGATGCTGTCTGGCTCATAATCTGCTGGGTCATCATCTGGTCAACAATATCGCCAGGAGCAAGAGCCATAAGAGCGAACAGGGCCCATCCAAGAAAGAATAGTATAACAACCATTGTTATTATACGGCCGATGATAAACGAGCCTAGAGGAAACTTTGACTTTATATAGCGAAACGGCCTAAAAATACCGGACATGATTTCTCTTATCTTCAACTATGCGACCTTATTCAGACGGCAGTATATTTTTACTTTGCCCTATGCTTCTTCTCTAACTCAATTCTTTCTTCCAAGGCAACCTTTGCCTCTGGATGCGCGGCAATATATGCCTCCTCTGCATCTCTAAGAGGCTCGCAGACCGTTTGCTCAATCTTCTGAGGAAGAAGGCTCTCCTGCTCGCGGGAAAGATTTTTTGTCTCAATCGGCTCGTGCACTGTTATATAGATTGTATTGCCTTTAGATACAGTTCTTTTCTCCTCAAAGACTTTATAAGAGCCTTGTATTGTCAGAGGAACAATAGGAGACTCCGAAAGAAACGCAAGCTTAAAGCTTCCTGCCTTGAACTCACGGTGAAGTCCGCCTTTTGAGCGTGTGCCTTCAGGGAAAATAACCTGTGAATAGCCTTTCTTTACATTGTCAGCCGCGTCATGTATCGCCTTGATTGCAGAGCGAGGGCTTTTTCTATCCATCAGTGTGCAATGAAGGAATCGCATCCAGTCGCCTATAAGAGGAATCGAGCCAATCTCTTTTTTAGAAACAAACGAGATGAACTTAGGAATGCTCGCATAAATTGCTGGGATATCCATATATCCCTGATGGTTTGCGATAAACACAACAGCGCTTTCCTTAGGAAGATTCTCCATGCCGTTTACAACGACCTTTGTTCCTGTAACCTTGCATACAAACTGCGCCCATTGCGGTACAAGAGAAGAAAGCATCCTGTCAATCTCCTCATACTTGCCTTTTTTCTCAAGTCTGAGACACTGGCGGCGGAAATGCTCCCTCTTAAGCATCCACCAGAAAATCCTGATTACTGCAATAAAAATCTTAAACATTGGCTAAAAAACCTCTTATTGGAATTATTATAGAATTATTATATATTATGGACATCTCTAAAAACTAGACTTAACGGCCTTTATTGTCTATAACGCTTGCTTCTCACTGCCGCAAGAACACACGGGTTGTCTCTGCGCCGCCGACATTATCATAATAAACATTCGACAAATCCCATCTGTTCAAGATTGAATAAAAGCTCCTTCCCCTCACTAAATATATTACAGGACATTGCTCAAGGAGAATTCTCTGGTACTCATCCCAGTAAGGCCTCGCCTTCTCATCGTCAACTATGCAGCTCGCCTCATTGTAAAGCCAGTCAACACGAGCCTCCCAGTCAGTCGCCGGAGTTTTCTGCAGAGGATTCCATAGATGGAGGTTTCCGGAGCTTACCCATACATTTGAGCCTTGTGTCGGAAATATAGAGCCTCCGCTCAGCCCTATCAGCAGGGTCTGCCAGTCATAGGTTGAAGTAAGCTGCTCTACAAGACGCTGAAAATCTGTCTGCCGGACATTCACTGTTATTCCTTCTTTCTTGCACTCATCGGCGATAATCTGCGCAATATCGGAATAAACATTGCTGGAAGAGACTATTGTAAGATCAAATTCAACTTTTCTGCCCCTGTCATCGTACAAAAAGCCATCCTGCGAACGTAAAAAGCCAGAGTCTGCCAGAAGCTTAGCCGCATGTGAATGGCTGAACCTGTACGGAAGAATTATCTCCTCGTTATAGAACTTGTTTGCGCTTGGAAAGAAAGTATACTTCGGCTCCGCAAGACCTCGGTAAGTCTGGCTTATTATTCTCTCTCGGTTCAAAAGGCAGCTCATAGCTTGCCTGAATTCTTTTTTCGTAAACCAATAGAAATAAGGCTCATCTGAATTCTTTGGATTCTGATTGAATGACCAGAATCCCGCGCTCATATTGCCTTCGCTGGAGAAAACTGTGTAGCCTTTATTTCCAAGGTTGTCCGCTCCGTCAACAACATCCTCCAGCTGCTCAGGAGACGGCGAGTACTCCTCAATTCTCCCCTGCTTGAACAGAAGATACTCTGTATTGCTGTCCCCCGCAATCTGGCACACCATCCTCTCCGGGTATACGATGCTTTTCCCCTCGCTATCCTTCTCCCAAAAGTCAGGATTCCGCTCATAGACAATGCGCTGTCCTGGAGTGTACTCAGTCAGAAAATATTTTCCGCAGCTTGGAATTGACTTAGGATCGCTTGCTACCGTAAGGATTCTCTTTACCCCTGCAGTCCCTCCTTCGTCCTTTGCTTTCTTGTATATAAAGGCCGGCCCGAAGTTCATGTTTGTCGCAAGGACAGGCTCCGCAACAATACGCGGGAAATGAAAAACAAAGCTTCTCTCGCTTATCTTTTCTATTGTAATTTCCTTTACCGTTCCGTCCGGCATTTCCATAAAGCGGGAGTTGTATGCGGAGGAGCCGCATTCCTCATCGCCATAAATCTCATTGTACCAGAACACAACATCATCGCTTGTTACCTTGACTCTAGGGCTCGCATTGTCAAAGAAGCTCCAGAAAATGTCGTTTCGCAGAGTATATATTATATCGAGGGTTTCTTCCTTTTCATTTATTCTTATCTCAAAAGATGCAAGACGCGGCACCCACTCACGTCTTATATAGTTGTAGTCAGCAAGGCTATCGGTCATATAGCCTAAGATGCCGGAAGTAGCGGCGTCACGCTCAGCAATAAGAAGGTTAAAGCTTTTAGGATCTCCAGAGATTGTGCCGTTCCACGTTCCGCCGCTCACGCCGGTTTTCCAGCCTCCATCCGTAAAAGGCTTGCTCACAGTCCGGGATAGAATTGAATTAGAGGAAGAAGCCCTGTAAGCGTCAATTTCTTCCAATGTCATTTCTGGATAACGGCGGCATCCATGCAAAAAAATCAGGAAACCAGCAAAAAACAAGAAAGCGCACCTTCTTTTCATATATCCATTGTAGCACAAGAGAGAAGAATAAAGTAACCTATTAGCCGCAAGTTTTGTTTATAGAATTGGAGCATTTATTTTGGAACAGCAAGATGAAGACCAGGAGCATATAAAGCTTCCCGAAATAATAGAGAAATCGATTTCAAACACTGACGACATCTACAAGCTGGCGATACAGTTCCAGCAGATAATGATGATTTATGAGAGTGCAACAAAGCAGATAGAGACGAAACTCGATATTCTAAACAAGGAGAACAAGGTTACGGGAAGACGTAATCCGATAGAATCTGTAAAGTCCAGGATAAAGACCCCTCAAAGCATAGCGGCCAAGCTTGAGAAAAAACATCTGCCGGTAACTTTTTCCTCAATGCAGGAAAACCTTAGCGACATCGCCGGCGTGCGTGTAACATGCCCCTACATATCAGACATCTACACAGTCCGCGACATACTTCTAAAGCAGCCGGATATTACATTAATAGAAGAAAAAGACTACATAAAACATCCAAAGGATAGCGGATACAGGAGCCTGCACCTTGTCATAGAGACTCCTGTCTATCTTTCTGAAACAACGCATAATGTGAGAGTTGAAATACAGCTCAGGACAATCGCAATGGACTTCTGGGCAAGTCTTGAGCATGAGCTGCATTACAAAACAACAACAAAAGTTCCAGAAAGCGTCAGGAGGGAGCTATACCGCGTGGCAGAAACTATCGCAATGACCGACAGAGAGATGGAGGATATAGCAATAGAGCTCCAGAAACTGGATTAAGCCCCAGGTCGGAGATAATCCTAAAAAACTTTCTCTCGTATCAGCTCGCCGCCGATTGAATAAAGACGTGCCGCGATTTTTCCATCAGGGAGGCTCTCAATAACTCCGCATGTCTTGCCGTCATCACATTTCGGAAGCGATATAGAGCCGGGATTAAAATAAAAAATCCCCCTATCCTCCTCCATCAGCGTCACATGTGTATGGCCGGAAACAACCAGCGTCCCGGCAGGAAGCAAGATGCAAAGCTCGTCATGGGTGTACAGATGACCGTGATGCACGAAAATCCGGCGGCCATTGTCTGCAAAGATTGTTGTGTATGCGTTCAGGCATGGAAACGAAAGCATCATCTGGTCAACCTCAGAATCGCAGTTCCCGCGAACGCATACAGTTTTTTGCTTAAAGCGGTTAAGGATCTCCGCAGTTTTCTTTGTGTCCCAGCCTTCAGGCAGAGGATTGCGGGGTCCGTGGTTCAGAAAGTCCCCGCAAAGAACAATAAGGTCTGAGCTGCCCTCAAAGCTTTTCAGAGCTGTCTCAAGGCAGAGCGCGCTTCCATGTATATCAGAAATCACAAGATATTTCATTTCTTTATCTGCTTAACTTCATTGTAGGCAAGAATAAACGGCCCTACGCCCTTAGCGTCATCCTGAACAACAGGCTCGCTCATGTAGTAGTCAAAAGAACCATCCCGCCGTCTGTCCTTGTCAGGACCAAGTCCGGCCACAAGGCAAATTCCACCGAGGCTGAGCCGGCCTGAGTCAGTATTCAGATACTTAGAGCAGATGCCCTCAAAAGCCTTCAGGCCGGCGTCCTGGAACTTCTTGTCCTCAAGAATTCCTGTTCTAAATCCTTTTAAGAGCGAATAAGCAAAGATAGCAGAGCCAGAAGTTTCAAGGTAGTTCTTTCCCTTTCCTGGAAAATTAGGCACCTGCCACCACATTCCGCTCTCATCCTGAAACTTAAGCATACTGTCGCAAAGGTCAACAAATATTGAGCGTAGCTTGTTCCAGTTATCGCTGCCTCTGTCCGGAGCAATATTCAAGGTATCCAAGAGAGCCATGCTGAACCAGCCGATTGAGCGCAGCCAGAAATTCTTGCTCAAGCCTGTCTCCTTGTCTGCCCAGAAGATTTCTCTTGAGCTGTCATAGCCATGGTAATAAAGACCCGTCTTAGGATCGCGCATTATCTTTTGCACATTAAAGAACTGCTTATAGATGTCGTCAATATTCTTTGAGTTATTGAACAGTTTTTCATATTCCATATAGAAAGGCTGCGCCATATAAAGACCGTCAAGCCAGATCTGGTTTGGATAAATAGCCTTGTGCCAGAAGTTTCCTTCCTTTGTGCGAGGCTGTCCTTTTATCTGCTCATAGAGCTTGTCCAGAGCCTTCTTGTACTTCTCTTTCTTTGTGTAGCGGTAAAGAGTAAAAAGATTCTTTCCTCCGTTAATCTCATCACAGTTCCAGGCATTTATGTCATAGCCTTCTATTGTTCCGTCATCATCAATCCTGCAGTCAACATAATTGTCGCAGAAATCCAGGTATTTCTTGTCCTTTGTTGAGGCATAAATCTCAAGGAGAGCCATAATCATCATGCCGTCAATATAGTCCCAGCTAGACATTGTCCCTGCGCGCGCCTTTTCTATGTTCCAAATTGGGAATCGGGCTGTTGACTTTGACATAAGGTCATCGATGTACTGTTCAATTACTTTAGTATCCATTCTTTAAGCTCCAGTTAATATTTTGGCTTGACGCTCTCCAATATTCTTAGATTGTAAACAAAAGCGTATTTTGCTATTATATTGTAAATTCTATTTCAAGTACAGACAATTTTGCTTTAAGCGGAGCACTCTAATGGCAGATCCAAAATCAACTCTTAAAACTTTAATCGCAGATGCAGTAAACGAAATCATAAAGGAAAAGGCAATTGAATCCCAGCCAGTCCTTGCTGAGAATATTGTTGTCCAGGATTCTCCAGATCCAAAGATGGGCGACATCGGCTCGCCAATGTTCATGTTCGCAAAATCTCTTCATCTTGCGCCTCAGATGATTGCGCAGAAAGTTGCCGAGAAAGCGAATCCAAAATCAAAAATCGGAACTGTCGTCGCGGTCGGCCCTTACGTGAACTTAAAAATGGACAAAACTGGAGCTGCGGCTGACATTCTTTCAAGAATCGAAAACGAAGGCGAAAACTACGGAACGCTCGGCTCAAACGGAAAAGCGCCG
>CAZURC010000004.1:0-41982 GCA_964623405.1 uncultured Treponema sp. | reverse complement strand
GGAGGAATTTATGAACAGTAAAACTTACGCAAAAACAAAGGACTCATGCAAGAAGCGGCAGAATCAAGAAAACCCATATCTTGTAAAGTGTATCGCAAATGACATGTTTCTCAAAGGAAGCGAGCATCTGCAAAGAATGGAAGGCTTTGGCAAAAGACTTAGCCAAGAGACAATCTATCAGAGAAGGCTTATAACCGAGAAAATAATAAAAGATTTCGGGGAGCGTGATATTTCAACTCTCCCCCTTCGAGATATTGAGAGCCTTTTAATAAGAGACAAGTCACACTCAGGCTCATGGAAGAACTTTTATCTTTCAACATTTGCGGCAATCTATGAGGAGACAAAATGGAAATGTCCGAGACATGTTTCTCGTCCGCAGTTCCAGCGGTTCGCGCTAAACACAAGGAAATGCGACATTCTCTCAACATCTGAGCTTAACAGTATTTTACAGAAAAACTGGTGGAAATCATATACAGAGTATCTTCTCTATTTGTGCATTGCGTCATGCGGACTAAGGATAGGAGAAGCAAGGGCGCTAAAGACAAGTCAGTTTCTTTTCCAGGAGAAAATTCTTGTTGTAAACGGCTTCTGTAAACGAAATGGCACAAGGACAAACTACAATAAAAAAGGAAATGAATACAACGACAGAATACGTGTTGTGCCGCTGCCAGACAAAACGATAAGACTTGTAGAAGACTTTATCAGAAAAAACAAGCGTAATCCTGATGACTTTGTTTTTCAGAAAAGCAATGGAGAGCCTATCGGGCAGGTTCATCTTGAGAATGTCTTTAAATCTGTGATTGAAAAGGCCGGAATAGATACAGGAGGAAGAAAGATTGTCCCTCATTCGCTAAGATACACTTATGTTACAAGAATGCGAAGGTTGCTCTCAGCTGAAGAGGTGCAGAAGCTTGCAGGTCATTCTTCTGTAAAAATGACCCAATACTACACACGGAGCTCTATTCCGGAGCTGATAGCATCTGTGCAAAACTCAATTGAAAAGGCAAATACTATTTTCTCTGACTGACACAGCTCTAAAACAGAAAAGGCTTCCTGCTCCAGACAATAAGCGACTGAAACAGGAAGCCTTTTTATACTTTTTATATACAAAGGAATCTATTGCTTAATTAAAAATAACATTCCACAAGTTATACTGCGCAAAGACGTTCACAGCTACAAGCGAGACCGTAGACATAATCTTGATGAATATGTCCATGCAAGGTCCGACTGTATCCTTGAGAGGATCTCCTACGGTGTCGCCGACAACTGCCGCGTCATGAACAACATCGTATCCTTCACCTCCTTTCTTGATTCCTTCCAATCCGCCCTGCTCGATAAATTTCTTGCCGTTGTCCCAGGCGCCGCCGGCGTTTCCCGTAAACAGAGCAATCATAATCGCGCAGATTGTCGAGCCAATCAAGATTCCTCCGACAAATTCTGCGCCAAACAAAAGTCCGCATACAACAGGGATAACAACAGCCATCAAGGCAGGAACTTTCATCTGTCCGATTGAACCTTCTGTTGAGATCTTAATGCAGCGGTTATGGTCAGGATCCTCAGTTCCCTCAAGTATCGCAGGATGCTCCTTGAACTGCCGTCTTACTTCCTCAACCATTTTTCTAGCCGCATTTGCAACCGCATCAATCAAAAGGCCGGAGAACAGGAACGGGATTGCGCCTCCTACAATAGCGCCCGCAAGTGTCATAGGCTCCATGATGTTCAGCTGAGGAACTCCGTTTGTAAGAGTTTCACCTGGAATTGAGTACATGTAAGAAAGCATAAGGGAAAGAGCCGCGAGTCCGCCTGAACCGATTGCAAATCCTTTTCCAATTGCCGCAGTGGTGTTTCCGACCGCATCAAGAGTATCTGTAATATTGCGGACATTTTCCGGCAGCTTAGACATCTCCGCGATTCCTCCGGCGTTGTCTGAAATAGGACCGTAAGTATCAACAGAAACAGTAAGAGACACAAAGGAAAGCATGCCCATAGCGGACATAGCGACACCGTAAAGTCCTGCAAGATAGTAAGACAAGATAATACCGATTCCAAGAATAATACAAGGAATCATGCAAGAGTTCATTCCCAGAGCAAGCCCAGAAGTAATTGTAAGGGCGGCTCCCTCGCGGCTAGCCTCAGCAAGACGCTTTGTCGGCTTGTAGTCAGAGGATGTGTAGTATTCCGCGACAATTCCAATCAGGATTCCAGCCACAACTCCGACAGCTCCGCCGATAAAAGGAGAAGCCCAGCCTGCCTTGAATTTTAGATTAGCAAAGTCAATTCCCTTGTTTGCAAAAAGAATATATGAAAGCGCAAGTCCCGCCACAAGAGTGAGCGCAGCTCCAATCCAAGTTGCCATATTAAGCTGTTGATGAACTTTCTTTGATTTTGACAGATTGCGTATCAAAAGCGAAGCCACTCCGATAACACAGGCAACAAGTCCTGCCGCCGCAAATGCCAAAGGGAATGTATAAAGGGCGTCAAGAG
Organism: uncultured Treponema sp.; assembly: GCA_964623405.1. Lineage (GTDB taxonomy): Bacteria > Spirochaetota > Spirochaetia > Treponematales > Treponemataceae > Treponema_D. Next base: position 39,498 of record CAZURC010000004.1, on the reverse strand, counting down.
AATTCTTTGTAACTCCAACTTTCACAATCAAGTTGTATGCAAGCGCAATCGCCGCAACAATCGAAGCAACATAGGACTCAAGCAAGTCCGAGCCAAGTCCAGCGACATCTCCGACATTGTCTCCAACATTGTCCGCAATTGTGGCAGGGTTACGCGGGTCATCCTCAGGAATGTGAGCCTCGGTCTTTCCGACCAAATCTGCCCCCATATCAGCGGCCTTTGTGTATATTCCTCCGCCTACGCGGTTAAACATGGCAACCATAGAGCAGCCAAGCGCATATCCTGACAGTATATTAGGGAATTTTATAATCTCAATCTTCGTAAGCCAGCATTTTGCAGTCTCAAGGCTAGAAACCCAGCCAAAAGCCTTTCCGAAGATAATATAAACAATGGCAAGTCCCAAAAGCGCAAATCCGCCGACACACAGTCCCATTACAGATCCGCCACGGAAAGCCACTTTCAGCGTTTTTCCGATGTTCTCAGTCTTGTTCGCCTCGTTTGTAACACGGACATTGGCATAAGTCGCAATCTTCATCCCGACAAGACCGGCGGAAGCAGACATTACAGAGCCGATAAGCAAGGCAAGAGCTACATACCAGTCAAGGGCAAGCCATACGACAACAGCGACTATAAGAACCACAATTGCAAGGGTTTTATATTCAATACTAATAAAAGTATTGGCTCCTCCACGAATAAAAGATGCGATTTTCTGCATCAAGGCATTTCCTTCCTCAAGATTCTTCACCTTGAAGAAGTTAAAAGCTGCATAAGCCAAAGCAAGAAGCGCGGCCAGCAGCAGAAAAACTGTGATTGACATTATTAAATCTCCTTAAAAAACACCGCGTTAGCGGTCGTGCAAGGAGGCACGAAATACAAGTTGCAACGCAACTTGCGTGATAAAAATTACACGGATGTAATTTTTATCACGCCTCCTCTTATAAAAGTCAAACAAGGAAGCCTCTGTATACTTTCCTTTAATTTATCTTATCAGACAACGGTTTTATTAGTTCTACCATATTTTTGGACAATATTGACTTTCAAGTTTTCCAGGGCTTAGGTTCAATCTCAGAGAAAAGATTTCTTGCCTCATTTAGCACAGCCCGTTTGTTCAAAGCCCACTGAGGCGCAATAGCTATTCTCTTTGGAGGGTCGCCGGTAAACCTGTGCACGACTGCATCACTAGGAAGCAAAGAGAACGCTTTTTTAAGGCAGCAAAAATACTCATCTTTTTCAAGGCATCTATATTTGTTATTACGGTACATTTCCGCAAGAGGGGTATTTTCAACAACATAAAGATTTGTAATTTTTACTCCAAAGCATCTGTCCGCATTTGTCTCGCATACAAACCGGACGGTGTCAAGCATATCGCTCTCTCTTTCTCCTGGCAGCCCAAATATTATATGGGTCACAATATGTGCCGATGGAATTTTATTTTTTATTCTTTCAACAGCATCCACATAATCCTTTCTGTCATAGCAGCGGTTTATAATATTTCCTGTCTTGTCATTTGAAGTCTGAAGTCCAAGCTCTATCTGCAAGAAATGTTTTTCTGCTATTTCCTTAAAAAGCTCTAAGATATTTTCTGGAATACAGTCTGGACGGGTTGCGACGGCAAGACCGCAGCTGTCCGGCAGGGATAATGAAGCAAGAAAATTGTCTTTTATTTTATTAAAGTTTCCATAGGTGGGAGTAAAACTTTGAAAATACGGAAGATACAAAACCCTGGAGCTTTTGCCTCGCCCCCTTGCCTTCTTATCAACAAGAAGCCTGCCCAGCTCATACTGTTCACCTATTGATGTCCCCGCTATAAAGTCTCCGCTTCCGCTCTGGCTGCAAAAAATGCAGCCTCCAGTACTTTTTGTCCCGTCACGGTTCGGACATGTGCAAAATGAATCAAGAGAAACCTTATAGACTTTGCATCCGAACAGCGACTTGTAGAAATCAGAAAGAAAAAGCATGTTCAATAAAAAAGCGCACCGATGTTCCGGTGCGCAAATTCTTTGTTTTAACTAGTCAATTCTAGCGCTTGAGCGATAGAACTGTCTCAAGCAGGGTGTCGGCTGTCTGGATAGTCTTGGCATTTGACTGGAATCCTCTCTGGGTCACAATCATGTCTGTGAACTGCTCAGAAAGATCGACATTCGACATCTCAAGAGCGCCCGCAAGAAGGCTTCCCTTGCCCGCAATTCCCGACGTGCCAATATTTGCTATGCCTGAGTTATTGCTTTCAACATAAGTGTTGTCTCCGGCTTTCTCAAGTCCGTTCTGGTTTGTGAACGTCGCAAGCGCAAGCTGTCCGATTGTGCGGTTTGTGCCGTTTGAATATACACCGGTGATTATTCCCGATGAGTCAATCTTGAAGTTGTCAAGATAACCCATTGTGTAGCCATCCTGATAGAATGCCTTAGTTGATGAGCTTGACGCGCTCTGAGTAACAGTGTTCTTCTGACTTCCGATTGTGCCTAGATTGATGTTCATTGTCTGGCGGTAAGGAGTTCCGTCTTCATTTGGATTTGAATCGGGAACTGTATAGCTTGCCTGGAGTATAATCTCGCCGTCAGGATTTGTGATGTTTCCGGCCTCGTCTGTAACAGAGGCGAGTGTCCCTGTGTTGTCAAAGTTCACAAGGAACGTGTTTCCCACGCCGTCCGTTGTTCCAAGTCCTACTCTCGTCTGCGTAAAGTCTGCGTTATCCGCATCAACATTCACAGTTGCACGCCACTGGTTAGGGTTGCCTGTCACACGCTGAAAACTGAGAGAAAGAAGATGTGTGTTGCCAAAGCTGTCATATACCTTGAACTCTGTGTTCCAAGTTCCCTTTGCAATATCCGCCGCATTAGCATCCTCAGGAATCTCAGGAGTATTCTTGTTCAGGTTGCAGGCATAATTGACAGTAGTAGTCGCCTTTGCAGGATCCTTTGAGCCAATAGGAATGATTAAATCCTCAGGGCTTGCCGAAGTCTGCAGGACAGTCTCGCCGTCAATCTCGCGGGCCATATAGCCCTGTACGCGGAAACCGTTTGCAGGGTTTACAAGAGTTCCGTCAGAGTCAAGAGAAAACGCTCCGGCGCGGGTGTAGTATGATTTATCTCCGTTCTTCTCAAGGAAGAATCCATTTCCCTGAATTGCAACATCGGTTGCGATTCCAGTTGACTGCAAGTTTCCCTGGGTAAAAACAGTGTCAATCGCCGCAACTGTCATTCCAAGCCCTACTTCCTTAGGGTTCACGCCACCCTTCTCTTCTGTAGGTTTTGCCGCGCCGGACATCTGCTGGCTTATCATATCCTGGAAATTAACCCGTCCGCGCTTAAATCCGGTCGTGTTTACATTTGAGATGTTGTTGCCGATAACATCCATTCTTGTCTGGTGGTTCTGAAGTCCTGAAACTCCAGAGTAAAGCGATCTCATCATATTTCTACCCTCGTTTTTTATTTCCTTTTTTTTCTTATGCAAGACTGGCAGATGCCTGTCATCCTTAGATTCCGTACACCGCTTTTATCTGGTCCATGCTATAGTACATTCCATTGACAAGCACTTGCGGCTGCGTGCCCCTTGTCGCCGCCTCGACCGTGCCTTGCACTGATGTGTCTCCCAGGTCAATCTCAACGCTCCGGCCAATCATAGACTGAGCCTCGCTTGAATTGACAAAAGCCGACATCTTCTCAAAGCTTTGGCTCATGTTTGTCATCTGCTCCAGAGAACTGAACTGCGCCATCTGCGCGATAAACTCAGTGTTTTCCAGCGGACTTGTCGGGTCCTGGTTTGAAAGCTGCGCAATCAAGATTTTTAAGAAGTCATCCTTGCCCAACTCATTGCTGGCTTTACGTCCGTTTACCGTCAGCGTCTTGTTGAATGAATCAACCGCATTCTGCGCATAGAGCTTTTCTGATGCGCTCATTGTTGCTGTAAAATCCATTGTTCGGTCTCCTGAAATTCATCTCTTGGCTATTCTCCTGCGCTTTACAGGATTAAGCCTATATAAAATTCTTCGGCAGTTTTCACGCCTTGTTTAGAAAAATCATGCAACTATATTCACGGAATAATCCGCCCCAGAAGAAAAAGCGAGCAACGCCTCTGTGTCAGCGCCCTGGGCTTGCAACGAGACATAGTCTCCATAGACATGAGATGCCATAAAGTCAGACTGCTGATTCTGTCCATATCCACTCTGGTTTTGCGCAAAGTTCTGCCCATCTCCCTCAAAGTGCAAATTGAACTCTCCGGTTTCAAATCCGCTGCCTGAAAAAGCGCTCTTTAGCTCAGCTATGCTGTCTTTCATGGCGTTATAAGCCTCTTCTGAATGCACAGTAATCGAGCCTGAAATGATCTTGTCAGACAGAGAGAGAGAAATCTTTACATTTCCAAGTTTCTCCGGATGAACAATAAGGTTTATATTGCCCTGGTTATTGTCTTTTAGAATTATGTTTCCTGCCCTGACAAATTCCAGAGCGTTCTCCTGGACAGCGTTAGAAAGCATACTCTGAAAAACAGAGCTCGCAGCAGAAGACGCCTGTCCAGAAGACGAGGTTATATTCTGCTTTGCCGCATTTGAAAGATCCAGAGAAACTTGAAATGTGTTTTCATTCTCACGCTTATAAGAAAGGTTAAGTTCTTTTTTTTGGTAAACTTTCTCAGGCCTTGCGACAGAAGGCTCCTCTGTTTTCGGCTTTGTCGCATCTTGTGTCCGCAAATCTGTAACATCGAGTCTTATATCCTTTTTGCTATTCTTTTTATCAAGTGCAGCAGTTTCAGGCGTTTTTATCTTTACGCCAGGCATTTCAACTGTATTTGATACTTTATCAAGGAACTGCTCAGGCTCATCAACAGAAAGATTTATTGCGCTTTCTAAAACCTCTTCATCGCCAGCATCTTTCAATGCTATCTCTGCGGTATTATCAAGCAGCCTCTCAAGGCTTTGGCCAGCAATAACACTCTCATTCTCATACTCCTCCGGCGGAGATTTTTCTAGCCACTCAAGCTGACTGACCGTAAAACTCGTATGCGTTTTTTGCGCAGAAGGGTCATTTTGCAAGCTGAAATTTTCTCCCTCATCATCGCTTCCATCTGCGTTTATCTGTTGAACAACATATTTCTCACTCCCATCCAATGAAAGAATCAGAATATCATTGCCCTTGACCGTTTTCTGGTCTTTTTCCTCATCATCAATGGCAGACGGTTCCTGTTTTTTTGCAACGGAAACCTTCTCATTTGACTTTGAGTCTTGGGTATATTCTGCATTTGTCTCTTGCGTATGATTTTCCGGCGGAGGGGCAGATATATGCTCTTCTTTCTGAAGTTCCTGTCCGCTTGAGCGGAGCATATCGAGGAATGATGAGTTGCCTGTATTTGTGTCCTGAGCAGAAGATAACTGCATTGCCTGCGGCTGCGGTAAAAGCTGCTCTATCTGAACTGAATACATCGGCGGAACCTCCTGTTTTTATAACAAACCCGAAGGAATTCCGGCCGATTTCGGTTATGCCGCTATTGTAAAGTCTAGTCTAGAGATTCAGGCTTATTGGCCATTTTTCTCTGTATGACAGCAGCCCTTTCCGCAGGCATATACATAAGCCATACGGAAGTCATGGAAGCTGTCCTGGACGACTCAGCCAAGTCATCTGTTTTACGGAAGATGTCAATTATATCCTGATCATCCATCCCCAGAAGCTGCTCTACGGCCGTCCTTGGCGGCATGCTTTGCAAATAGGTCGAAATTTGTTCGATGTTCGTATTCCTATCATCGTACTTTTTGACCTCATTGTTGAATGTTTTTTCTCTTTCTTCCTGAGATTTCTGCCTGTCCTCAAGCTCACGCGCAATAGCTTCGTTTGCATCTTCCGTGCGCGATATATCAGATTCCCTCTTGTCAAGCTCCTGCTCTCTGATTTCAAGGGCTTCCAGCCTTTTTGCAAGACGGTCGTCCTCTAAATTTGCCTCCAGAGGCTTTGTCTGTGTGGCTGTAACAGAAGTCTGAGGCTGTCTTCCAATCAATTTATATAGCGGAGAAAAGAATGATTTTGCGTTGATTACGCCAAGATAGTCGAACCACAAAAGCCCGCCCAGAACAATGATTATAATTAAAAAAATCAGAGCTATCGACTTGCCAAGCCCATGTCTTCTTGCCATTTTCCCCCCACATTATTACGTACTATAATAACACTATACCCGAATTTATTTTATATCATTTTTTATTGCCACGCAACATTGACATAGATGCCGCCCTTGAATGTTTTTCTATCGGTTCCGTTAAAGCTATACTGAACATATCCGCATACCCCAATAGAATAGTCTGATGACGCAAAATAGCTTGTATTAGGACCGACTGTAGCCTCCACGCTAAGCCTCAGAAAGTCATCATAGCTTGACCAGGACATATCCCGTGCAATATCCGCTATTCTTATCACATCCCATAGCTCTCGCTCGTCATACTTAAATGTCATCGAGTACAAGGCGGAAACAACTGTTCTGTATGCGTAAATAGAAATAGCAGGAATTCCCTTCTGAATCTCTATGTCAGAAAGCTGAATCTGCGCTGTTCCCCTTGCGAACTTACCCTTTGCAGGAAACAGGCTTGCAGAAAAGCTAACAGGAAACAAAAACGGGATTCTTGCTCCTGACATAAAGCCTGCGTTCATGTACATCTTATCCTCGTCATAAATTTTTCCATAGGCATCGCAATTATAGTCAAGGCTAGTACGCTCTACGTCAATAAAAGGCTCAAAGTAAAGTCCTAGATACTGTCCATAGCCTGGAGAGAACTTGTGCATATTTGAGAAATAAAGATACGCTCTTCCGTCCGCGCTAAGCCCCTCTCTCTTATAAGATATTTCCCTTGTCTCTCCCCTTGCCTTATCAGTAAGCTCAGCCTTGCCTTCAGTATCTTCCTTGCCATACAGAGCGGCGGCAAAAACACCAGAAGAAAATGATGAGTAAAGCCCGCGCCACAACGTCCTAGAAAGCGATGCGTTAAAATAAACACTTTTGAATCCTTCCCTATAAAACAAAAGGCTGGAAAGCGCACTGTAAGACAAGCTGTCGTCTCCTCCAGAAATACTTAGCTGCGCGCCGCCGCTTCTTGTCATATAATCGAGCCCTGCAGAAAGCGATGTGACTTTATCCGTCCATGGAGTCGAGGTAAAAAAGCTTGCGCCTAGAACAGCCGCCGAATACTGGGAAAAATCGTGATCATATATTCCAACGCTTCCAACTGGAAGCCACGCTCCCTTAGCAAAATACTCAAACGGATTGTATTTTTTGACTGTGAATTCTATACCATCCCCAGCCGCTCCGTTACCCTGCGCTGTCTCAGCCTCTGCCGAACTTTCCCAAGACTTATAGGCTGTAAATTCTTCCCACTCAATTTTACTTCCATCAAGATACCTAAGAGGATTTGCGCTGTATTCCTCAGAAATGACAAGATACCCATTTTTATAAGGACAAGCCTCTATCAAGCCGCACGGATTATCATATTTTTGAAGCTGTATATCCGCATCCAGCGTACGTTTATCAATAGTTATTCTTCCAATTCTGGCGAAAGTGTCTGAGCGCATCTTTGCCCAGGTAAACACATAACTCTCTATTGACTCTGTCTTGCTTTCCAGGTGAATATTGCGGATTATTATGTTCCCCAGCTTCCATTCTGCTTTTCTTTTTCCGTCACTTTCCTCATACACAAAGCTCCATTCAAGGCCGTCCTTTTTCTGCACAATGTTTCCAGCTTTCTCAAAGTTAAGGCGGTCATGCTCAATATCAGTCTTTGTTCCGCTATCAATCCCGTAGACAAAATCACTGACCTTTATGTTTGACTTATCAACGAGCCTGTTCACATAGAGGCTCTTTCCGTCTTTTGAAAAGCGGATTTTCTGAATTCCTGCAGCATCAAAAAGTCTTTTTCCGTCCATATATACTGCTGATGAGAGAGAATCATACCAGACGGCAGATGTCTTTCCATCCGCCCCGCAAAAAGTGTCAACGCTCCTTACAGCGGAATTCTTTTTTGAAAGCAGGCTGTCCCTTAGCATGAATTCATTTCTTTTTTTTATGTCAATCTCCGGAACTTTTATGCTCTCATAAAAATCTTTCCATGCCTTGCTGAGCTTTATCTTATATGTCTTCTTAAAGACTCCAGCACAGAATGAGAGGCTTGTTGATGTTCCCGCATTGCGCCAGAACTCACAGTATTTTTTCATTCCGTAGGTCTCTATGAGATACCTTGCAAAGCAGGAGCCGAACACGTATGCATCATTTCCGTAAGGAAAGACATCCCTTGCGCCTGTAACATCCCGCCAGGAAGGAAATTTCTTTTCTCCCGCCATCGCGCTCAGCTTTGCGGCGGCTATTTTCTGTGTAAAGAAAGGATTATTGAGTCTTCCCCCCTCCTCCATGCTTTCAAAAGCAACTGCCGCGCCTTCAAACCAGAAAGATGTAAGGGAAATTCCGGCAGGAGTGATGAAATCTGCGAACAGCTCCATTTTTCTCATTGCGGGGGACTTTGAATTCAGCGAGACCGCATGAGTAAGCTCATGATAAAAAGTTCCTTCAACGCTGTCCTTGTCCGAGTCTGTGTCATAGTCTTTCTCAGTGTCATAAAAGACAATAAGGTTATAGGGCGCCATTGAGAAAAAAGCGTTCGGACTTTCCACCTGATCTGTTATCGATACAGGAAATCTCTGGCAAGGCTCATATCCGAACTGAGACGCTATCTTCTCATAATAGCCATCGCATACAGATGCAATCTTAAGAGCGGTCTTTCTGCAGGCTTCTGGGAATATGATGTCAAAATATTCTGTCTGGACAAGAGACAGCACACCCTTTGCTCCGGACATAACGCCGCCAAGAGCAAATGCGTAAAAGCCTGCCAAGAAGAAAAGCAACGCCTTTAGAAAGACATTTTTTATTCTCATATTATCATATAAGGCCGGCGACAGCCGCGCCAAGCGTTATTGCATTTTTTATATTGACTGTCCTGAAGTAAATGCCGCGCTCTCTTGCAGCATACTGGTAAAGATATTTCTCAATTCTCTCCCTTAGGCGGAATGTCTTGTAGAATGTTGTTCCGTCACACACAATGCAAACAGGATTTGAGGGATTTTTGCCTTTCTTGCAAGCTATAAGATTGGAGGCAAGAATAGAAGCGGCATAATGAGCGCACCTGTCAACGGCCGCATCGGCAAGAAGAAAGGCTGTTTTTCTGTCCATAGCTTTCAAAAAGCAGTCATCAAGCTTGTTTCCGCTCTCTCTCGTGCCGTCAGCATAGCCGTGAAGAAAGTTATCAACACAGACGGTGTCAAGAGATGTCATAGCCAAAACTCTCTCACCTGCGGCGGATGAAAAAAGCCCCTCAGATGCCGCAAAACGCAAAATGGAAAGAACTGTGTTTCCAAGATATGCTCCGCTGCAGCATTTTTCCAAAGGAAACTGCACAGGAACAGCCGTACGGCAGTCCGCATCCTTATCAAAATCGCTCAGCGTAAAAGTATCGCACTTGCCGCTTTCACATACAATTATCTGCTCTTCATCAGCAAACTCACCTTTTGGGGCGATGAAGGCGGCGTTCATCCCTGTTCCAAGTATAAAGCCGATATAAGATTCAGCTTCGACTCCCGCAGCTTTTCCCGCAAGCAGAGCGCAGACTGTATCATTCACCACTGATATTTTATTTATCTTGTTCCATCCGCGTCTTTCCAGTTCCGCAACAAGGCTTTTCCCGACAGGAAAACCAATCACGCTTCTTGCCTTTATCTCCTTGCTGAACGCATTTGGAACAGCATCATGCTCTCTTGTCATATCCAGCGAATACGAGAAGCAGAAGCCTATTTTGTCTGATTTTCCCCTAAGGTATTCTATCCGGTCTGCAATCGCAGAGAAAAACTCGTCTCTTGAATATTCTCTTTCTATAGCAGGCATTGATGTTTTTCTGAAATCTGAGACAGAGGCTTCTCCAGATGAGCTGAAGGACACAAGGCAGCTCCTGAAATTTGTTCCGCCTGCATCTATTACAATAACTTTCTCATCAGCAGGATTATGCTCTGGAGGAAGCATCCATGTTCTGCTCATGTCCTGCCCGCTTTTCTTTGGCTTAGGAAGCAGCATGTCACGCATTATCTCATCAACTATCATTTCTGAAGAAAAGCCATGTTTTCTCAAGAATTTGTCTACCTTAAGTCTTATAAGCATACTTCGATTATTATAATAGTTTTACAAGATGAATGCCAACTTTGCTGTTTTTCCCGCCTCTCAATGACAAAAGACAAGAAAAGCGCTATATTCATTACCTATGCCATCAGACCTGTCGGATTTAAAGAACGAGCTAAACCCTGAGCAGTACGAGGCCGTAATGACAATAAACGGTCCTATCCTGATAATAGCGGGCGCAGGCTCAGGAAAGACACGAGTAATAACATTCCGCATAGCGCACATGCTTGACGCAGGAGTCCCGCAGAGCCAGATTCTCGCGCTAACATTCACAAACAAAGCCGCAAGAGAAATGTCAGAGAGGATAAAGGAGCTTACAGGCAAGAAGCTCCCGTTCCTTACAATATCAACTTTCCATGCCTTCGGCGTCCGTGTCTTGCGGCAGGATATAGCGCGTCTTGGCTGGCGCGAGAATTTTTCCATATATGACGAGACCGACCGCAACTCTCTTATAAAAGAAACTGGACGCGAGCTGCGCTACTCGCCGGAGGCACTGGACATATACAAGACAGGAATACTCATCTCTGACATAAAGACAGGCAGAAAGCACTGGAACGCAGAGAATGAGATGTACAAAGAGCTTTACGAGGGCTACCAGGAAGGTCTCAGGCTTTACAACGCTGTTGACTTTGACGACCTTATAGTTCTCCCAATCAGGCTCTTTAAGGAATTCCCGGATATTCTCTCCAGCTACAAGCAGCGGTACAAATACATAATGGTTGACGAGTTCCAGGACACAAGCCATCAGCAGTACGAGATGATGCATCTTCTCGCAGATAAAAATGTCGCTGTCGTAGGAGACGATGACCAGAGCATTTACTCATGGCGCGGAGCGGACTACCAGAACATAGTGAACTTTGAGAAGGACTTCCCTGAGGTAAAGGAAATCCGCCTTGAGCAGAACTACCGCTCCACAGGAACAATACTTGCCGCCGCGAACGGGGTCATAAGGCATAACACAAACCGCAAGGACAAGAAGCTCTGGTCGGGTAAAGGAGAAGGAAAGCCTATTGAGGTTTACTCCCCGGACAACGAGACCGCAGAGGCGGATTTTATCGTAGAGACAATACAGTCAGCCTGCGTGGAAGAGAAAAGAAAATATGATGACTTCTGCGTCCTTATGCGGGCAAACACGCAGTCACGGCCAATAGAAGAGGCCTTTCTTCAGGAGAACATCCCGTACACAATGAGCGGAGGAACATCATTCTTTCAGCGCAAGGAAATAAAAGATATAATCTCGTATCTCAGGGTGATTGCAAACCACGACGATGATGTAAACCTCCTAAGAATAATAAATGCGCCAAGACGGGGAATCGGCAGGGCGACAATCGAGAAACTGAACCAGATTGCAAGGAATCTAGGCTGCTCGCTCTATGACTCAATAAAGGCTCTTATAGAAGCTCCAGAAAGAGAGGTTGAAGTTTTTATGCAGGCTCAGCCAGGAGCGGCAGCGGGCAGCACAGGAACAGGTTTCTCAGACGGAACAAAGGATGCTCTTAAGCAATTCATTGAAATAATAGACTCCGGCAAGAATATGCTCGGCGGCCACTCGCTTGCAAAGAAAGTCCGCAAGATGGTCGAGGATATACGGTACTTTGACTACTTAATATCAGAGAATCCAAAGTCAGAGAAAGCGGCCAGGTTTAAATTTCTCAATATAGAGTCGCTGATAAGTTCAATAGAAGTATGGGAAAAGAATCCCGATACACAAGATCCTACCCTTTACAATTACCTGAACAGAATAACCCTGCTTTCTCGCGATGACATGGATGACGACGAGGGGAAAGGGAAAGTCAACCTTATGACGATACATGCCTCAAAAGGACTGGAGTTTCCTGTGGTGTTCATAGCGGGATGCGAGGAGGGGCTTATTCCGCACGGCAGAGCAATAGATGAGGGGGGAGACGCGGCCGTAGAAGAGGAGCGAAGGCTGTTCTATGTCGCAATCACAAGGGCAAGGGACAAGCTGTATATCTCCTCATGCCTAAGGCGCAGGCATTTGCAGTCATCTGTTGAGTCAAGGCCAAGCCGCTTCCTAGAGGAAATCCCTTCTAATCTTGTGAAATACCATGAGCCGCCGAAACCGGTTGACGACAAGACTGCGGACGAATTCTTTGCGCAGATGAGAAAAAGATTCTCGGCCCCTATAGTTCCCGGCTTCTCGCGTAAATAAGCTTATCAAATAAGCGACGCCTTTTAAGAGCCGGATATACAGTGTCTGCGGCAACGCAGGTACCGTTTCCGCAGTAACACAGGCACCGTTTCCGCAGTAGCGCAGGCACTGTTACCGCAGTAACGCAGGCACCGTTTCTGCGGTAACGCAGGCACCGTTCAAAATAGCATTTTTTTATAATATCTTAAAAAATATCGTAAATTTACAAATAAAAGACTGTTAAAATTACATGGAGAATGTTAAACTAGTATTAATCTCAATTAAGGAGGAGATATTATAATGAAATTGGTTACAAAAGTAACAACAGCTATTGCGGCGCTTGCAGCAGTTGCATTGCTCGCGTCATGTGGATCTACAGCGGCAGCTTCAGATTCATCTTCATCAGCGGCAGCTCCAGCTGCTTCACAGGCAGCTACTGGATCAGCTTCTGTATGGGAATGGGCAAAGATCCCTCTCTCAGACATCGGAACAGATGATACAGTTATCGATGACCGCTTCATTCTTGATCCTGTTTCTAACCCTCTCGATGCAGAGTTCGCGGCAGTTGCTGGAAAAGCTAAATTCAAGACAGAAGGTCTTGGAACAGCCCTCTACCTGCAGAACAAGGCAGCTTCTAACAAAGACAACATCAAAGATGTATTCCAGGCTGCATTTGAGCTTGTTGTAAAATCACCTTCTAAAGTTACATTGACAATCTCTGGAAACGGAGACGCTACACCAGCACGCGTATTCGGTATTTTCGCTCCAGACGGAACTCTTCTTACAACTGTAGACAACCTCGGACAGGATGCTAAATCAGAGCTTTCTTTCGATGCTGATGTTGCAGGCGCTTACTCAATCAAGGCTTCTGGAACACGTATCTACGGTGTAAAAGTTGAAGCTAAATAAATTAGCCTATAGCTAGTCAATGAAGACTGAGGCCCATTCCGGTTCTCAGTCTTTTTTTTGGCCATTTCATCTTTATCATATATGTCATTGGGAAATAATAATATGGAATTGATTTATGGAATTAAGGACAAGCCTGGAATAGGAAAAACGCTCTTGTTCTCACTTCAGCAGCTTCTAGCAATCATGGCGGCTACAATCGCAGTTCCGGCGATTGTAGGCAACGGTCTCAGCGCTTCCGCGGCTCTCTTTGGAGCAGGAGTTGGAACATTTGTCTATCTGCTGTTTACAAAAAGCTCAAGCCCTGTCTTCTTAGGGAGCTCCTTTGCCTTTATAGGCTCTATGCTCAGCGCGTTCGGAGGAGCGGCATCGCTTGCAATAGGCTACTGGGGACTGATAATAGGCGCGCTTATGGCAGGCCTTGTCTATGTAATAATCGCTATCGCAGTAAAATGCTTCGGAGTAAAATGGATTGACTCCCTTATGCCTCCGGTAATAATCGGACCGACAGTCTCGATAATAGGACTAAGCCTTTCGGCAAATGCCGTAGGAGACCTTATGAGGTCTTCCTCAGACGGCGGAAGCGTATATGTCGCCCTGATATGCGGACTCATAACACTCGCAGTAACAATGCTTTGCTCGACTTACGGCAAGAAGATTGGACGGCTTATTCCTTTCATCATAGGAATTCTTGCAGGATACCTTGCCGCTTCTGTATTCGCCCTTATCGGGTACGGAAGTGGAAACACGGCTCTTGTTGTAATCAACTATAAAGCCCTGCTTGATGTAAAGAGCTTGTTCGCGCTGCCTAAGTTCACGTTTGCTCTTGGCGGAATTGAAGGATTAAAAGGCATAACACCGACATATATCTTAACGCTTTTTGCGGCCTATGTTCCTGTCGCATTTGTTGTCTTTGCTGAGCACCTTGCAGACCACAAGAACCTTTCTTCTATAATAGGGATTAATCTTCTCGAAACTCCAGGCCTCACACGCACGCTGCTAGGAGATGGAGTCGGAACAATGGTCTCAACACTGTTCGGAGGCTGTCCAAACACGACTTACGGAGAGTCAATCGGCTGCGTGGCAATCACAAGAAACGCGTCAACAGTCTCAATCTGGGGCTGCTCAATTCTGTGCATTCTATTCTCCCTGATAAGTCCTCTTGTCGCATTCCTTGAGACAATACCAAGCTGCGTCATGGGAGGAGTGTGCATTGCGCTTTACGGATTTATCGCAGTCTCTGGCTTCAAGATGTTCCAGAAAGTTGACTTGAACGACAACAGGAATCTCTTTGTGGCGTCAGTGATATTCATCACCGGCGTAGGCGGAATGGTTGTGAAATTCGGAGCTGTTGAAATCCGCACTGTAGCCTGCGCTCTTATTCTCGGAATTCTCACAAATATCATTCTAGGAAGAAAAACCGCAGAAAATGAGGAAACAAAGACAGAAAACAATCAAGACTAGCTAGCATTTAGTCATGATATTTTCTCCGGCAATGCATAACCGCGTTGCCGGATTTTTTTTTCATAAAGCCGTTCAAGCAATACTGCGCATCTCCGATAATAAAATAATGAAAAACTTTAAGATATTAACTGTCATGCTTCTCATGTCATTTGCATTGGCTTCCTGCGCGTCAACCAGGCAGGCAGACAGCAGCGGGAGCTTTCCACTTCCATCCAGTTCTCCAGACGCAGTTGAATTTGAGCAGGTCTGGGGATATGTGATGTACGGGCGGGAAGACAAATGGGACAACAATCTTCCTGTCTCGGATATTGGGTATTTTACACAGGCAATAACAACATTCAGCGAAGTGCCTGAAATTCCTCCAAAGGATAAGTATTTCTCAAGCTGCAAGGCAAATGTCCATCTGGTGACAAGCTGCGACTCGCGCGCGCAAACCCATCTTCTGCTTTCGCCCGCCCTGCCATTGCGCGACACAATCATAGACGGCCTTGTGAAAGCCACTCAAACATACGACGGGCTTCAGATTGACTGGGAGCTTGTAAGCGCAGAGGACAAGGACAACTACATAGAGTTTCTCAGGATTCTAAAGAGCCGTATTGGAGAAAAGCCGCTTACTGTCGCTATTCCAGCAAGGCTAAAGACTCTGTCAAAAGACGCATACGCATACAAGGACATGGCGCAGGCCGCAGACCAGATAATTATCATGGCATACGACCAGCACTGGGCCACAAGCTCCCCCGGAGCAATAGCGGAGACAGACTGGTGCAGAAAGATCGCCGAATACGCAAAAAGCCAGATTCCACCGGAAAAGCTCGTGATGGGAATGTCATTCTACGGACGGGCATGGCGGGACGACACAATCGGCGGCAAGGCATACATCTATCAAAGCTTGCAGGAAATCATGGCGGAAAACAGGACAAGAAACCATAAGAGAGATGAATATGAGATCCCTAGCTTTGAGATAAAAAAGAATCTGAAGATAACGTTCTTCTACGATGATGCGGTTTCTCTACTGGCAAGGACAAGGATGTATGCAGACTGCGGCATAAAAGCCTTGAGTTTCTGGAGAATCGGGCAGGAGGATAAGAATTACTGGCAATACTTAAAAATAGCGGAAGATGTTAATTAGACATAAGGTTGCATAAAAAAGGTATTTTTGCTATAGTATAAAAATCTAATGAGATTGTAGCTCAGCTGGATTAGAGCATCTGCCTTCTAAGCAGAGGGTCGGCAGTTCGAACCTGCCCAGTCTCAAGAGAAGAAGCCTGTCAGTGATGGGCTTCTTTTTTTTGCTATGGGCACTGCGCGCGCAGATTCTATTGCACAAGATCATCATCCGCTATCGGAATTGAGCCTAAGTCAAGGACAAGACTGTAGGAATTTGTGAGGTTCGCGGTGTCAAATGCCACTCCCACAGCGAAAAACTGAACGTAATAAATGTTGTCCGCGGAGGCTGTGCTGTTATAGTAATAGTCATCATCGCCCTCCTCCGGCTCCACATTCTCATCTGAATCTGTGTCAAGCTCATCAAAGAAGTCAAACGACTTGCCGTTGCTGCGGTAAGGAATCAAGAAATTTATGTCTGAGTAATCAACGGCCGTGTAGCCGCTTCCGCTTGCATTATAAGAAGATGAATAGCTCCAGCTTTCTGTGCTGCTGTCATAATATAAAAACATAAGAGCGGAACCCCCGAAAACAAATCCCCGAAGCTGATCTTCATACTTTACACAGGCACGGAATTGCTCAAAGATTTCACCGGAGTAATTCTCGTTTCCTGTGCGGGTCTTCGGCCGGAACGTGATTTTTGTATTGCCGCCGCTATTTGGAACAAACACGGTCTGTCCGCTCACAGAAGGCTCAACGCTTAATGGCTGGTAAGAATAGGTTGTTATCATTCTTGTGGCCGCGGCGGAGGCATTGCTCGTTGTATTCACACTTTTTATTGCGTTGCATTGTGTCGCAAGATTTGAAGAGTTGTTGTAAATCTTGTAGTAGACTTCTGTTCCGACAAAAGAATCCGGCTGTCCGCCCTCTTCTGTGGCGAAAGAACAGTACCAGCTCAATGGCTCGGTTGAACTATAAAGAGTATCGATATACGTGGTTACAGGAGCATTGACGGTTATTATCTCTTCAAGTCCGCAGGAAAAAAACAAAGCTCCCGCAGCAACAAGAAGTCCTGTATGGAAAAATCTAGCTGCTGAACGAAAGCTTACACACATAGCGAATATAAAACAAGAAACTCAAATCTAAGGTTACACTAAGACAAGAGCCGCTAGTTCGCAGAGGCATTAGCCTTTATAGCAATAACTCTGTCCTTTGCAAGCGGCGCCCATCTTGAGGAAGGATGCAGCTCCTCAAGTTTCTCATAGGCGGCAAGAGCGGCGTCAAAATCTCCTTTTGCCTCATTCACACGGCCAATGCTGAAATACGCATGGTCAACAAGATAGAAATCTTTTGCGGCAACAGCCTTCTCATAGTAAGACAACGCTCCGTCAAGGTCATTCAGGTTCTCAGAGCATACAGCCGCATTGTAGTTGCAAATCGGAGCTGTGTAGATTCCTTTCTTTGAGCCTGCGGCTTTTGCCCAGGCATCACGGCTTTTCTCATAATCCTGTTTCTCAAAAAGAATCTCGCCCTTCAGCATATTTGCGCGCGCTCCGATAATTCCGCCCTTAGAAGCAAGCTGCTCTAAATCAGCAAGAGCCGTATCCTGGCGCAAAGCAAATTCTTCTTCTGAAAGTCCGTCAGTATCCTTGCG
Source organism: uncultured Treponema sp. (assembly GCA_964623405.1). Lineage (GTDB taxonomy): Bacteria > Spirochaetota > Spirochaetia > Treponematales > Treponemataceae > Treponema_D. The sequence continues at coordinate 22,030 of CAZURC010000004.1, read as the reverse complement.
GAAAGCATATTCAATTGAATCAATCGCAGAAAGTCCTTTTGCGACAGACTTTGAGCGTATTGAAGAGCTTATAACAACAACAGCAACAAAGACAATAACAACAACGATAATTCCAATCAGCAGCCTTACATTTCTCTCAAGGAAACCGCCGATTTTTGAAGATGGCGCAGATACATTATTTGCCATAAATTACTCCTAAGAAGCGAACATCAAAACACTTGTCTGAAGATTGCTTCCTTTACTTTTTTATATTTTAGCGTATATGAAGCTCGTTAAGCAAACGGGAAACATAGGTACGCTGAATTCCCAAAATCTTACCGGCGGCAGTCTGGTTCCATGAAGTCTCATTAAGGATTTTCTTTAAGTATGCTGCCTTAAATTTATTTATTGCCGTTTTCAATGACCGGTCTCCATCCTCAGGATTCGAAAAATCCTGCGCAATGTCATCATACTCACTGTCCTCAGATACTGCGCCGGAATTCTTCATGCTGGCAGGCAAAGATACAGAAATTCTAAGATCCTCTGCCTGTATAATAGGCGGCGTTCCAAGGACACAAGCCCGCTCAATGGAATTCTCCAGCTCACGGATATTCCCAGGCCAGTAATAGTCAAGCAGCGCATTCTCTGCGGATGGTGAAAAGCCGTCAAAGCTTTTCTTTGTCTCATTCCCGAACTTTGAAAGAAAGAACTTGGCAAGAGGAAGAATATCCTCTTTTCGTTCTCTTAACGGCGGAATATTCAATGGCATAACGTTAAGACGGTAAAACAAATCACTGCGGAATGAGCCTTCCTCCACCATTTTTTCAAGATTACGGTTTGTAGCGGCGACAATTCGTACATCAACAGAAACAGTTTTGCTAGAACCGACCCTCTCAAAAGTATGGTTTTGAAGCACCCTAAGCAACTTTGCCTGAAGCTCAAGCGGGAGCTCTCCGATCTCATCGAGAAACAAAGTTCCGCCGTCTGCAGCCTCAAAGCGGCCCTTTCTGTCAGAAACAGCATCTGTGAAAGCGCCTTTTACATGTCCAAAGAGCTCGCTTTCGAGCAGCGATGAAGAAAGAGCCGCACAGTTCACACGAACAAAAGGCTTGCCGTTCCTTGCAGAGCGAAGATGTATCTGCTCAGCAAAAAGCTCTTTTCCAACTCCGCTTTCGCCTGTAATAAGAATCGTTGTGTTGGCCTTCGCAACTTCATCAATAACATGAAGCAAGTCCATGACAGCCGCGCTCTTCACAACAAAAGGATGATAATCGCTTCCGCTCTTTATATTGCTCTGTAAGACTGAAATATTATCCTTTGCAGAGCGGAACGCAGCCGCATTCAAATAGGCAATTCCCGCCTGATCAGAAAGAAGCTCAAGAATCTCCAAATCTGACTTGTCAAAATTCCTTGCGCCCAGCTTGTTTATGAGCTCAATCACTCCTATGCACTGCCCTTTTACATGCATAGGAATAGCAATCATAGTCTTTGTTATGTAGCCAGTCTTTATCTGAACTGTATTGGAAAACCGCGGATCTGTTGCGGCATTGTTTACAATAACATGTTTGTTATGCTCCGCAACCCAACCTGCAATACTGTTCCTTTCTACTGGAATATTTTTTGCCTCTGCTCCTTTCGGCCCGAGCGCAACAACAAAGCGCAAGGAGCCGTCATCCTTATTGACAAGGAGAAGCAACGAAGCCTCACATTCGACAAGACGCATTGCTGATTCAAGTATATAAACCAGCAATGCGTTTATGTCTGAATACTTGGAATTGATACGTCCATTAATCTCGATGAGTGTTTTTAATTTTTCTAAACTCAGAGAATTCATATTTCACTCATCGGGACAACTTAGCTGTTTTTCTGATCGTTAAGCATGTCGCCTAGAGTATATGCTCCGCCAGCATTGTCAGAAGAAGTCATATACTGATTTATTTCCTTTCTAGCCTGGGCTTTCTTGTATTCTTTGACAGAAAAACCAACCTTTTCTTTATCAACGTTGATATCGATAACATAGACATTTACCTTATCACCGACATTATATTTCTTAACGGCTTCCTCAAAAGGAACATCTTTGTCATCGCTAAGATTGGCCTTGTTTACAAGCCCTTCAATTCCCTCTGGCGTCTTTACAAAAACGCCAAAATCAGTAATTGAAGTGATTTCTCCTTCAAGGGTCGAGCCGACTTCATACTTTTCAGCAAATGCCTCCCATGGATTATCTGTAACCTGCTTTATGCCAACTGTAATCCGTCTCTGCTCTGGATTCACGTCAAGAATCTTTACATCGACTTCCTGTCCTACAGAAAGCTCGCTTCCAGGATGCTTGACTTTCTTTGTCCAAGAGATGTCTTCCGCATGAAGGAATCCGTCTATCCCCTCTTCAAGCTGTATAAAGGCTCCTGCGTTTGTAATTTTTACAACTTTTCCATGCACAACAGAGCCAATAGTATATTTCTCGCCAATAGAATCCCATGGGTTTGGTGTCGTCTGCTTAAGTCCAAGAGAAACACGCCCTGCCTGAATATCATATCCAAGAACCATGCACTTTATTTTCTCTCCAATCTTAACCATATCTGCCGGCTTATTAATTTTCTTTGTCCAGCTGAATTCTGAAATATGGGCAAGACCTTCGATTCCTTCCTCTAGCTCGATAAAGGCGCCAAAGTCTGTAAGCTTTGTGACAGTTCCTTCTACAATATCACCGACATGATATTTATCCTCAAAATGAACCCAAGGATCTTCTGTAAAATGCTTAAGAGAAAGATTGATTCTCTTATCTTCCGGATTAAGAGCAATAACCTTAAGCTCTATCTCCTGCCCTTTTTTTACAAAATCTTTCGGCCGTGTAACATGTCCCCAGCTCATATCGTTTATATGCAGAAGACCATCAAATCCTCCCAAGTCAACAAATGCGCCGAAACTTGTAAAGGACTTCACAACACCTTTTACAGTATCTCCAACCTGTGTGTTTGCGAAAAATTCATCACGAGCCTTGTTAATCTGCTCCTCGAGATATTTTCTGCGGTTTACAACAACATTAGCCTTGTTATCTGAATAAAGTCTTTCAATATAGAATTTAGAAACAGTCCCCAGAAGCTTTTTAGGATCATCAACCTTTGAGCTGTCGGACTGGCTTATTGGCAAGAACGCGCGAATATCACCGCCAAGGTTTACCTCGAATCCACCTTTTACTTCTTTCTCGATTGTTCCTTCGACGAGAGTCTTCTCATCGGCAGCCTTGCGCAAATCCTTCCAAAGCTGCTTAGACTGCGCTTTTGTATAAGAAACTTCCGGGCCATTTCGTCCAAAAAGCTTTACAAGCTGAACAGTCAAGACATCACCTACATTCGGCAGTTTTCCAGCAAACTCTGATACAGGAATTTTTCCCTCTGATTTTGCTCCGTCAATATTTATAAAAACAAGATCATCTGTAACTGCAATTACAGTGCCATCAACAAGCTGACCATCTTCAAGAGGTTTAAAACTCTTAAGAGACTCCTCTAATTGTGTCTGGATAGAGTTCTTTGTCTCTTCCGCTTCCACTTCCTTCTGTTCCATAGTAAACCCTTTGTTTTGAATTTTGCTTAGTATTATTCCACAAACATCTTCTATAGTCAAGTTTGATGTGTCTATATAAAAAGCATCCGGCGCACGCCTAAGAGCTCCTTCCGGCTTGTTTCTGTCTATCTCGTCACGCTTTATAATTGCCGCTTTTACCTCATCAAGCGTCATATTTGACACGCCCTGGGAAAAACGGCGCTGCGCCTGGACATCAATGGACGCATCAAGATAGAATTTATAGTCTGCGTCAGGAAAAACGACAGTTGTCATATCCCTTCCCTCGCATATGATATCCAGCGATTGTGTTATTTTTCTCATCTTCTCATTTACAAGATGCCGTATTGGAATAATAGAAGAAACTTGCGCGACATTTGCGCTCACAGAGTCATCATGCAGATGATCCTCAACATCAGTTCCATTAAGATAGAGCCTTGAATTCTTATACTCAAGATTCTGCTCCTTGCATAGCTCCAAGACTTTTGTCTGGTCACCTATATCAAGCCCAGCCTTGTTGACGGCCATTGTAAGAGCACGGTAAAAGCTTCCGCTGTTAAGATACGTAATTCCAAGTTTTTCTGCTATCAATGACGCAATTGTTGACTTTCCTGTTCCCGCCGGTCCATCTATCGCTATAATCATTATATTCACGCCTCCACTAACTATTTTTGCAGAGAGAAAGAAGCTCATCGACTTCCTTGCTGGAAAGCTCCCTGCTCTCGCCGTCTTTTAAATCTCCAAGACTTATATTTCCAATTCGGATTCGCTGCAAGCTTCTTATAGCAGCGCCCGCCTCCTTGAACACTCTACGTATTTCACGGTTTTTGCCCTCGACAAGAATAACCCTCATCTTGTGTGTTGTAAGAATTTCAGCCTTTTTAGCACGGTAAAAGACACCTTCAACACGGACACCCCTTTCAAATCTCTGCGCAAGCCCGTCCGGCAAAGGATAGCTTGTCTCTACGATATATTCCTTTTCAATCTCACTGGAAGGATGGCTGATTCTTGCAGCAAAGTCGCCGTCATTTGTAAAGAGTATCGCGCCTCTGCTGAACATATCCAGCCGTCCGACATTATATAGTCTCTGAGAGTATTTTTTCCTAAGAAGCTCCGCAGCCACTGGCCGCCCCTTCTCATCAGACTGAGAGCATACATATCCTGACGGTTTGTTCAGGAGAACATAAAGCTTCTTCTCCTCAAGAGAAATCTTTTTTCCATCTACGCAAACTTCGTCTTTGTCCGAAACTTTTGTACCAAGCTCTGTCACAACACAGCCGTTGACAGACACACGGCCATCAAGAATAATTTTTTCCGAAGCTCGGCGGCTTGCGACACCACAGTGAGCAAGGTACGTCTGAAGTCTTGTTAATGATAAATCAGCGGGCAAGTTCAAACCTCTCAGACTCCTCTTCATCAAGACGAGGAAGCTCAGCTATTGAGTTTAGATTAAAGAATTTAAGGAATTCCCTTGTTGTGCCAAACTGGCTTGGTCTTCCAGGAGCGTCTTTTTTCCCAACTTCCTTTACAAGCTGTCTTTCCTGAAGCAAGCGTATCATGTTGTCTGGAGAGACTCCTCTTATCGCCTCTATCTCAGCCCTTGTAATAGGCTGCTTGTAGGCTATTATCGAAAGCACTTCCATTGCAGAGCGGCTGAGCCGTCCTGCATTCTTGCTGCCGTATCGCTCCTTTAGGAGCTCCCAGAATTCTTTTTTAGGAGTAAGAGTCCAGCCTCCTGTTATAAAGGAAAGCTCTATTCCGGAATTATCAGCAGAATATTTATCTTTCAAGCCTTCTATGCACTCTTCAACAACTTCGCTTGAAAGATCAGTTATCTTAGCTATAGACTCTGCCGCAAGAGGCTCGTTGTCCAGGAACAAAACTGCCTCCACGAGTCCCATTTCTTTTTCAAGATTCACATCCATGTCCTTTATTATTCCACATTTATTGATTATTTTTAACTGCTTTTAGCTTTTTTTTGTATCTATGAATCAAGTTTCTTGCAAATTTTTATATCGCCGAACATTCTATTCTGCATAACTGTCGCAATCCTGAACTTGACGGCCTCAAGAAGCGCCATAAAAGCGCAGATCACATCAAGCACATTTCCTTTGCGGACAATCAGGTCTGTGAACATGCACTCGTTATTCTTCTCCAAAAGCTCATTCATCAGAGTTATTTTCTCATTTACAGAGATTTCCTCGTACATGTCGATTATCTTTGAGTCCGAATACTGGGAAATATAGTTCTGAAATATTTTCTGCATCTGCTGAAGAAGATCCCAGCTGTCAAGCTGCTCCCATAAATCATCGTCATCAAAAGGAAGAACTCTTTGAATTTTCTTGCGCTCAAAGCTCCATTCGCTCTCATCCTCTTTTTCTTCCATAATTATTGAAAGCTTCTTGAATTTCTGGTATTCAATCAGCTTCTCAACAAGCTCCTCCCTCGGATCATCAAAATCAAGATCGTCGTCTGCCTTTATCTCGACAGGCAGCATCATGCGGCTTTTTATGTAAACAAGCCTTGCCGCCATATTATAGAACTCGGACAAGTCCCCAAGATCAACCTGAGCCGCATAGTCAAGGTACTCAAGGAACTGCTCTGTAATCTCTGCTATAGGAATATCATATATATTGATTTTGTTGTCACGTATCAGTGTCCATAGCAAGTCAAGAGGTCCTTCAAACTGCCCTGCCGTATACTTATGCTCATTCCGGCCAGACCTCTCATTTTCCTCAGATTTTTCCACCTGCAACTCCAGCTGCTGCTCCATATTGCCACCTATTTTTCAGCCCAATAAATTCCTGAGAAGAAAGAACTTTCTCCACTCCCAGCGGGCCGTTTTTTTTCAGCTTGTCAAGGCACTGGACAAAAACTTCCCTATTTATAAAGTCGGCAGAATTCTCCAGCAACTCAAGCATAGGAATCAAAACAAACGCCCTTTCAGATATTCTCGGATGAGGAATCTGGAGGTCTTTTTCTCTTATCTCAATATTCCCGAAAAACTCAATGTCTATATCGATTGAGCGGGGACCATTGCGAATTTCTTTTGTCCTGTCTCTGCCAAGAGAAGACTCTATATTGTGAATTTTTTCTAGCAGCCAACGGGGAGAACAGAGCTCAGGGAGTTTTCCTCGGACAACCATGTTGAAAAAGTTATCCTGATTCTCCATATACATAGGCCGCGTGCGGTAAATAGATGAAACAGTAAAAGATGAAAAAATCGGCTCCAACAGAGCGCAGGCCTTTCTTAGAAGTGCAATGCACTCCATTTCTTTCCACGTCCTGTTCGAGCCTATACCAAGAATTACATCTGTCATTTAAAAAAGAGCGTCCTTTGCAGAAGGCACAGCTTCTGGAGGTGTCTGTGAAACAGTTTTTTCCGCTGTCGCTTTCTCCGCTTTCTTTGCGGCTTTCTCAGCTTCTTTGACAGCTTTTACTTGCTCCGGATACACAGGGACACCTTCTTTTGTCTTTAGAATCTGCCCAGGGAAAAGTTCTGTGCGGATCTGAGCCTCAATCTGTCTTGCATAGTCAGGATTTTGCGTCAAGAAAGCCACCGCATTCTCTTTCCCCTGTCCAATTTTCTCTTCTCCCCGTGTATACCATGCTCCGCGCTTGTCTATGATTCCATGCTTTACAGCAGAATCAAGAAGAGACGCTGCCGCAGATATTCCTTTCCCAAAATATATATCAAGCTCTACCTTTCTAAATGGCGGGGCAACCTTATTCTTTACGACTTTGACCCTTACACGGTTTCCAACCGCGTCCTCGTCGCCTTTCCCTTCTATAGATTCAATGCGACGAATCTCAAGACGGACAGAAGAATAAAACTTGAGGGCATTGCCGCCTGTCGTTGTCTCAGGATTCCCGAACATAACACCTATTTTCATTCGGATCTGGTTTATAAAGACAATGATGCACTTGCTCTTATTCACTATCGCAGTAAGCTTGCGCAACGCCTGGCTCATAAGACGCGCCTGAAGCCCCATCATAGCATCCCCCATATCACCTTCTATCTCTTTCTGCGGAGTGAGAGCCGCAACAGAGTCAACAACGACTATGTCCACAGCCCCGGAACGGACAAGACTCTCGGTAATCTCCAGAGCCTGCTCGCCAGTGTCCGGCTGAGAGACCCACAGCTCATCTATATTCACACCAAGATTCTTGGCATAAACAGGATCAAGCGCATGCTCAGCATCAACAAATGCCGCAATTCCGCCAAGCTTCTGCGCCTCTGCGATCGCATGGAGAGCGAGCGTTGTCTTTCCAGAGCTTTCAGGCCCATACATTTCAATGATGCGTCCGCGCGGATAACCGCCTACCCCAAGGGCCTCATCAAGCAAAATAGAGCCAGAGGGAACAACGTCAATTCCCTGCGCATCAGGCTGGGTTCCAAGCTTCATGATTGCGCCAGAGCCAAACTGTTTCTCAATTTGAATCCTGGCCGCCTCAAGCGCCTTTAGTTTTTCCGACATATCTGCCGGCTGATTAGTTTCTGCCATTTTAGCCACCTCTTTTTATCCTCCCACTATATATATGGCTCTTAAATTCACTTTTCGCTCATTTTTGTGAATTTTTATTCTATTTTGTATTACGTTTGCTTGCTATTTTTATCTTTAAACATCTACTCTGTCCTCGCGATAGGCTGATAAACTGAGCGTCCTGAAAGAGAAAGCCTGCCATTTTCAACGCCGATTTTCGCAAGTATTCTCACAGCCCTGCCCCCTTCTATCTCGGGTACAGGCGGAGGCGTAAAATAGACAGGAACGATTCCATCAACACGCTCCAGGTTCTCATACCCTACCAGCAAGTCGCATCTGTAGGATCCATCCTGGGTCTGAGCATTTGTAATCCGGCCTGACCACATGACAAAGCATCCCTCATAAAGAACAGGATCAGAGGCCACATCGGCATACGGGAAATTCTCTTCTTTTTGCGATGTGAAAGTATCAAATGTAGGCTCCTCAAAATAGGACTGAAGCAATCCAGCCTTTGCCTTCACAGCAGAAGATGCATTTGAGTTAAGAAGACGGTTCACCTGTACTCTTGCAGAATTGTCGCGGTAATTCTGAAAATAAGACAGAGCCTTGTTGTAAATATCCTCTATCTGACTGTCATTAAGAATATATCTGTAGACCCCGCCTGAGAGATCTTGCTCATGCAGGATTTTTTTTTCTTCCGCTGTAAGTGAAAGCTCCTCAGTCCCGCCCCTTTCGCCAGATGCAGACCCCGAAGCCCTATAGACGAAATGGAGCGCAACTAAAGCCACAAAGACCCCGACGACTGCGGAGACCGCAATACGAGTAAGCTCTCCATTTCTGCTTTCCAGCGGCGGATAGAATCTCTCTATTTTTCCAGAATCAACCCATCTCACTATTGTCTCATAGTCGCCTTTATGCCTTATAAAATCCAGAGCCTTCTTTGCACGGCTGTTCTCCGGCTCAAGACCAAGCACATCAAGATAATACTGTATTGCAACCTCTGTATCTCCGCGGCGCAAGAATAACGCCGCCTGGCCTAACAGCAGATTTGTGTCTTTCAGCTTTATATGTCTTGCCTGCTCAAAATATCTCTTTGAGTTCCCTGTGTCGCCCGCATAAAGGCAGGCAATCCCTAAAGCTAGATAATAGTCAAAGCTTCCCCTGTATGTTTCGCCGGCATTCTCAAGAATTACTATAGCCTTGCCGAACTGTCTGCGCCTCATAAGAGCGCGCGCTGTATCAATTGCCGCTCTGCTCATCTTAGTCACGCTGCCTTATCGTCTCAAGAATGGCATCAAGCTCTGCGTTAAGCTGGCGCACTTCCTGTCTGTCCACAGACTGAGGATCGCTTTGCAGCGCATCTATTCTATTTATAAGGCTCTGTATATACTCAGGGTCAAGCTGTCTCTCTGTAACTGGAGGAATAATAAAATCAACATCAGTGCGTCTTGGAAATGTCTCAAGCTCCCCGCTCTTGTTCTCAGCGTCATAATTTATCTCAACCGATTGCTCTGCATAACTCTCAAGCGAATCCAAATATGCAAGCACATCAGGAATATTTCCGTCAGCTCCGGCGCCGATATAGAACACTACAGAGAATGTCTCTCCAGCGGCGAGAGACTTCTTAGGCCAGTTCACAGCAACAGCGGAATTATTATAAGCTGTTATTGAATGAAAGCTCCTGTCAGCAACGCTTACAAAAAGCCATGCGTCTTTCTGGAGGTTTGTTATATTGGAGATTGACACCTTCTCAGGGGAAGAAACAGAAGGTCCGTCAAGAACAAGCTGCATAGAGGCCTTTGGATTTGAGGATATGATAACACGCGCCGACTCCATTGAGTCAAACTGCCTCTCTCTGTCGATTTTTTCGCCGGAAGCAGTAGAAAAGTGATAATCCGCACCCTCTCCCAGGACTGTGTCAAAAACCCCCTTGAGCGCAAAACTGCCTGCCGTTGTTGAGGTGTTTGTGACATACACCGTAATTTTTACAATATCCGCCGTTTTATCCGGTGAAGAGGAAAGCAACTCAAAGTCGGACACAGCCTGAAAATCATTTTCAACTGAATAGGCGAGCTCTGCGCCTTTTTCTGTCTTGCGGAGCTCACGGAGCACAGCCGCATCCTTGCTTAGATTAAAAATATTCTTTCCAGCCATTACATAAAGAGAAGTTGACGAGGAATCATTGTATCTTGCAAGAAGAGCTGTTTCTTTCTTATTTTCACCTTTTACATAAATATTGAAAGTGCCAGAAGAAGCGTTGAAAGCAACCCTTAGATTGCCTGAGCTTATCTCATACTTTTTCTTGGGAACATAAACTACACCTAAATAAGCGTCTGTTTTCTGAGAAGCAAGCTCCTTGACGACGGCCTTTTCCTCATCAGTAAGTTTTCCGGTCTTTTTTTTCTTAGGCTGGCTGGCTTCTGAGTTTTCCGTCGCTGGCGAGGGTTCAACGCTTGCAGTCTCAAGCGCAAAGCAAGCATATCCGGCAAGGATAAGCATGAGCGCAACAAGGAGAGTCCTTTTCTTATACGATATGTTTTTTATTATCCTCATAAACTACTTCTCCAATATTTTCTGTTCTTCCAAAAGATACTGGAGAAATTTCGCTTTTTTCTTAAGCGCGTCAACTTCAGGATCTGTCTCCACAGATTCTCCTCCTGAAACCGCATCTACGGTGCCAGGAGCGTAAGCAGAGGCAGAGGCCTTCTGTGCAGAAATCTGCCCCTCAAGCTCTAAAATCCTTGTCTGCGCATCGGCAAGGCTTTTTCTCAAGCCAAGACTGTCCTGCGCCTGGTAAAGCCTTATTTGCCTTTCGTAGTCTTCTCTTGCAGCAAGATTCTCCTCTCCAGTCACTTTTAGAAGATACACGAGTTTTTCTTCTCTTTCACGCTGGGCTATCATCTCGATTCTGTAACGGGAATCTCTCACCTTAGAGTCAGAGGGAAAATCCATCACAATGCGCTCATACAGCGCGCGTGCAGAGTCAAAGTTGTATTCAGCGTAAAAGCACTCCGCAATCCAATAAAGCGCGCTTGCATAAAGCTCAGAGTCAGGATTTTGATGGCAGAAATCACTCAACGCAAGCACAGCCTCCTCGTTCCGTCCAAGAAGATGAAGCGCCTTTCCACGCTGGAAAATCATATAAGGAGCGTAACGGCTGCAAGGAAACTCATCTGCAAAAAGGCTGCTGTCGGACAGCGCGGAATCATACTCAGCCGCATTCATCTCGCTCATGACAAGCATGTAAAGGCTTTCCTCATCATAGCCTGCCCCTGTGCTGCCAGACTTTCTCAGAAAGAACATGGCCGATGTCCAGTCTCCCTTTCTGTAAGCCTCAAAACCCTGCTGCTGGTCAGATGAGTATTTTTGAGCGCAGAGCGGAAAGAAAAGCAAGGCAATAGAGGCGGCTATCAAGAGCCGTTTTCCCGCCGTAGAATCAAAGAAGCTTCTCACCTTTCTCCCTCCCATTCAAAAGAGCCGTTAAAAAAAGCGGAGCCGGAGACAACAATATCCGCGCCAAAGCCAAGCACATAACTCGCTGTCTGGCTGTTTATTCCGCCGTCAACCGATATAAGATACCCCAGTTTTCTTTCCTTCCTAATAGAGTCAAGCTCCTTAATTTTTTCGGCGCAATAAGGAATAAACTTCTGGCCGCCAAATCCTGGATTCACAGTCATGACAAGCACAAGGTCAACAAGAGGCAGAACCTCCTTTATTGCGCTGACAGGTGTAGAAGGAACGATTGAAATTCCGGCTTTTTTGCCGAGCGAATGGATATGGCCTATAATCCGATCGATATGCACGGCCGCTTCCGCATGAAAAGTAATCCAGTCCGCACCCGCTTCTGCAAAACTGTCTATCATCTCATCAGGCCTCTCAACCATAAGATGCACATCAAAGGGAAGATCTGTAAGTTTTCTTATTGATTTTATCACCGGCTGCCCATAAGAAATCTGGGGAACAAAGTGCCCGTCCATCACATCTATATGGACACAACCTGCGCCCCTGCTCTCACAGAGCTTCACGGCATCCGCAAGGCTGGAAAAATCTGCTGAAAGAAGGGACGGAGCCAAAATTTTTCGCTTCATTTCTCTATTATTTTAACAAATTATATTGATAAAAACAACAGAAAAATCCACTGCCACGCCTAAAGGCTTTCTTTTCAAGAAAAGGCTTGTGCCTGAATCTTAAAAAAAATTAAGAAATATTCCCCAAAATCTATTGACAGATTTCTATAAGTAAAGTATAAAGTTTGTTCCATTTTTTCTAATTTTCATCAACTTTTATTGACTAACCCCCCTTTTTTCGTATACTTTTAAATAAGCACTATGAGCAACCAGTCTGAAGAAGGATTAAAACAAGCTTATGGAATGCTTGAAAAAGGCAATCCCGCAGAGGCAAAAAAGATTCTTGCTGATATTCTGGAATTCAACCTCGACAACAGCGAGATAGATTTCGCAATATGGGTCTGCTCCTATTGGATTGACTGCGTAAAAAGCCTGTCAAGCATGAGCAGCTACGAGCAAGGAGAAAAGCTCCTTTTCCAGTGGAAAGCATTTGAGGATGCGCTCAGCAAGAAAAAAGAAGTCTGCCAGAGAGCCATTTTCTCAGCGCAGACAGGAATTTTCTCTCTGGCGCAGACAAGTTGCTCCGCCGCCTTGTCAGAAAGTTCCAAGATGCCGGCTCAGAAAGCTGAGCTGCTTCTAAAAGCGGGCATCTGCTCAAAGAAGCTTGGAAACTATGACGAGGCCAGAAACGCCTTGATAGAAGCAAACAAACTGCAGCAAGGCAACGCGGAGATACTTGCGGAAATGGCGGACTGCTGCGCATTGTGCGGAATGGAAAGCGAGGCAAAGATACTTTTCAGGGAAGCTTTCTTTATCGATGCAAAGAAAGTCGACTTGCAGCTTCTTGACTCCGAGCTTATAAAAAGCGTTGTGCGCAGAGTAAAGGCTGACCACGGCTATAGCGGCCAGGAGCTTCAGATGTGGGTTCCGGTCTATGCCGTGCTTTACAGAGTTTTCAATATAAAGAGAGAACTGAGGAGCGTAGAGGTATTAAAGCTCAAGCAGGATATTTATGAGCTTGAGATGGAAATAAAGAATCCTGCGAACAGCACAAGGCTGCTCAAGCCAAAGTTGATTTATATGTATTTCCGTATTGTTGATTACTATATCCAGAAAGGAGAATCTGGCAGCGAGCTCAACGACATACTGCTCAAGATTAAGATTTTGGACAAAGACATATACGAACAGTACATGAAATAAAACTCCGGATGGATTTCCTCATATATTAGCAAGAGGAAAGAGTTTTTTCCGGAATACATAACGAAGAGAAATTATAAAGCATGCGCAAGAATAAGGAGAAAAAATATGTCCGCAGAAATCATTGAAAAAGTCCAGGAGATGCTCAAAGAGGAGACATGGACAAGGGCAGCGATCAGCAACTACACGAAAAACAATCTGGCTGAATTATCAGAAATCGTAGAAAAAGCAAAGACAGAAAACTGTACAGACGAGCTCAAGAATATATGCGATGAGCAGCTCTCTCACTCGAAAGACAGCATAATTGCGCTTTATATCTCAGGAATGCTCGGACTTGCACAAGGAAACCTTGACAACTCCTCTTTGGAGACACTTGTTGACATATTCCAGAAAAATCACAAGGAGCCTGTTGTCAAATATATATGCGAGACGATTCTAAGCATAGCTCCTTCAAACAAGTTTGCCCTGCGCAAGCTTGCGGACATCTGCCGTGCAGAAAACGATGACAAGGCATGGGAGCTATACGAGAAAATCGTAAAAATCGATGTAGAAGAGGCGGAAATCGCAAAGATTCTTGCAGAGCACTATGAGGCGGCAGGAGACGAAAAAAACGCAGTTTCCTATTACAAGAAAGCCGCGCTTCGCTTTGTGAACTTAGGCAACATGACTGCGCTCAAGGAAGTATGGTCAAAGCTCGTCTCTCTCATACCGGAAGAAATAGACTTTTTCCTTCTTGTCCAGAGAAAAGTTGAAAAGACAATCAGCGCGGACAAGAGCGCGCTCCTGCTGCGCGACATTTATCCATACTACAAGGACAATGCGGCAAATGACCCTAAGAAATGGGATGTCGCGATAAAGCTCCTGAAAATCATTCTCAATATAGATCCAAAGGACAACTGGGCAAGAAACGAAATCGCCGCCTGCTTCCAGGGAAAATACGCAAAGAACCCGAATGTAGATGAATTCATCCGCTCCTCAAACCTTACACAGAGCTTCCGCAATGTTTTCGAGGCCATAAACGACTTTGAGAAGCATATTGCGTTCGGCGCCAAGAATTTTGTATACCACCGCTCATGGGGAGTCGGAATCATAACAAAAGTTGAGAACGATACTCTCACAATCAACTTCGGGAAAAAGAACGGAATAAAGAAAATGACGCTCAAGATGGCTGTCAGCGCGCTGCAGCCTCTTTCCCGCAACCATATATGGGTATTAAAAGCGACAAAATCAAAGGCTGAGCTTCAAAAGATATTCAAGGACAACAAGGACAAGTCCGAAGCTCTTAAAATCATCATAAAGTCGTTCGGCAACAGCTGCGACTTCAAGAGAATAAAGGCTGAGCTTGTTCCTTCAATTCTCACACCAGGCGAGTGGACATCATGGAACACATCGGCAAAGAAAGCCCTGGAGACAAACCCTATATTCGCCGTCAATCCGAACAACATAAACGAGTATACGGTGCGCGATGGAGAGATTTCCACAGAAGAGAAGCTAAGCAACGAGTTCAAGGCTCAGAAAGACTTTATGCCGCGTGTTGAGGTATTCATGAAATACCTTAACGACGAGGAAGCAGACAAGGACAGCGAGCTATTCACAGACATGTACAACTATTTCAAGGGATTCCTCAAGGCCTTCTCAAAGGTTGACGAGCAGGTTGTAGCCTCTTACCTTGTTGTGCAGAAGACAGGGGCTGTAATTTCTAGCCTTGCATACACACCAAGCTTTACATTCGCAGAGCTCTACAAGGAGATTGACAACCCGCGCGAGATGTACACTCTCCTCAAGGACAGCAAGAACGCGTCTCTAAAAGAAGATTTCCTGGAAGCGATAAAGCTTCTTCCTGACTGGGTTGACCAATACATAGAGCTGTTCCCTACAGTCTTGGACAAGGGAATGCTCAATCAGCTCATTGACAGCGGAAACACAGACAAAGTGCAGAAGCTTGTGGAGAAGGCATTTGACAACTTCCGTGACTACAGGGAGGCTGTTCTATTCTTCTTTGACAAATGCCAGGATGATGAATGGTACAAGAATGCAGGTGTCTCTTTCCAGAAGCAGCTGATTACAATAGTAAACCTAATCGACCAGACATACCGCGAGATTGACAACCATGTGAACACAACAGAAAACAAGAAAATCAACAAGAACGCAAAGAAGCTTGTATTCGGCGAGAAAGACGACAGGAACGTATATGCGGACTTCATGCTTTCAAGCGACAAGGAGACAATGGATCACCTTTATACGCTCGTTGATGACATCGCAGACCTTGAGCCTTCCTACAAGCAGACACTTCGCAACAGGATTCTTGAGAAATATCCTGACTACAAGTTCCGCGCAAGAGAAGAGAAAGCGCTTGCTCCAAGAGGAATGCTTGTAACAAAGGCTAAGCTTGATGAAAAGAAAGCACTCGAGACAAAAATGACAACAATCGACCTTCCTGCAATCGCAAAGGAAGTAGCAGATGCAAAGGAGAAGGGAGACTTAAAGGAAAACGCAGAGTACATAGCCGCGAAGGAAGCGCAGCACAAGCTGAACAACGACCTTAAGCGCCTGCAGGGAGAGCTTGCGCGCGCAGTTATCTTTGATCCGACAACAGCGACAACTTCGATGGTCTCTTTCGGAACCGTAGTAACGCTCGCGAACAACCTTACAGGAAAAGACGAGACGTTCACTTTGATGGGACCGTGGGAATCAGACCCTGATGCGGGAGTCATCTCATACATGTCTCCTCTTGGAAACGAGATTCTCGATGCGAAAGTCGGGGAAAGGCTTACATTCTCAATCAACGGCCGTGAGAACGACTATACTGTCAAGTCGATTGAGCTTGCAAAATAAAGTCATAAAAAACAAAACCGCGGTTAATAAGCCGCGGTTTTGTTTTTACAGTTCTTTCCCCAAAAAGACAGCAGGGCCTTTTAGCTAGCCATAAAAATCTTCTCTATAGCTTTCACCAGTCTTGAGTTCTCCTCGTGATTCTTTATGGAGACACGGTACCAGCTCTGATCCATTCCGTAAAAATCAGAGCATCCTCTTATTACAATCTTTGACAGGGCAAGAGCCTGGCACAAAGGAGCAAGGAAAGGACTTGAAGAGTCATCCGCTCCTTCCGCAAGAGCCTGCTTCTTAGGTCCGTTGTGTCCTTTTTTTTCATCTCCATGAGAGCCGCTCCGCGCAAATCTTGAGGCTTTGTCCTGAAGAGCGCTGTCCAGCTGAATCAAAATGTAGTTGCCCTCCCCTTCCAGAACTTTCGCGCCTATTCCAAGGAAACAGTCCGACAAATACTTTCTTTCCTCTCTCACAAGCTTGAGCATAGCCTTTCGCCATGCGCCGCTCTCAATCTCCGCATTCATAACCGCAGTTCCTGCAACCTGCGCATCCGTGCTTATAGCCCAGGGCCGCATTGCATTTACAAGAGGATCATACACTTTTGAGCTGAAGCAAAGCGCATATCCAAGTCTAAGGCCTGCCATTCCGTAGAATTTCGTAAAGGCGTTCAGGATTATAAGATGAGGAAACTCATCTTTCCTGGCAGCAAGAGCACGGACATCCGCCTCCGCCTGCTTGCTGAACTGGCAGAAGCAGGAGTCAAGGACAAGGACAGTGCCGGATTTCTCACAGGCTCCGGCAATTCTCTCTATCATGTCAAGGGGAACTACGTTGCCGGCAGGATTTGAAGGGCTGGCCATGAACATGAGGGGGACTCCTCCGGAAAGTATCCTCTCCAGGCGTCCAAAGTCATCTTCCGTGAAGCTAAATCCATTCTTCTCCTCAAGCGTAAGATGAAGAATCTTGTCCTCCCCGCATGCCATGAGAAGCGCATTCTCATACTCAGAGAAAGCCGGCTCCACAATAAGATTGAATGCAGTTCCCTGAACGTTCTTTCCGAACACCATGGATATAAGCTGTGTTATGTCCGCAGCCCCTGAGCCGCAGAGAATAGGCCCGCTGAATCCCCAGTACTTGGCAAGAGATTCCTTTAGCTCTGAGCAGTTTGGATCAGGATATGCGGCAAGGATATCAGGATTAAGAGAGAGCGCAAGAAGCGCGCGGGAGGCGGCCTTATGAACACCAAGAGGACTTGTATTCGCAGAGAAGTCCAGATAGTCGTCAAGCCGCCGGGAATTAGTTCCACCGTGAAAAAACATAGCAGTTTGATTATACCACTATTTCGCTGTATGCACAAAGCCAAATTCAACCTTTTGCAACAAAGACGTTTTTCTGCTATGTTGTAGAGAATCAGATGTTACGTTTGAGATGACCAAAAAGCAGGCATCAGCAAGTATATCAATGACATATCTATTTCTCTTTTGGAGGACGTTATGAACAAGTACGTCAAAAGGTATCTGATTGATGCTTTAGGTGGAATGGCTCAGGGACTTTTCGCCTCGCTTTTAATCGGAACAATTGTAAAGACCTTAGGACAGCAGCTCCTAAGGCTCGGACAGAACCCTGTGTTCCAGTTTCTTATAGACGCAGGAAACTTCGCGTCGGACGCTCATGTAGTAGGAGCGGCAATGGCTGTCGGAATCGGAAAAGCAATGCAGGTTCCAAACCTCGTGCTGTTCAGCCTTGTTGCAGTAGGAAGCGCGGCGAATGTAACAGGAGGCGCCGGCGGCCCTCTTGCAGTCCTTGTCGTGGCTATAATTGCGGCGGAGCTGGGAAATCTCGTCAGCAAGAGAACAAAGGTTGACATTATCGTTACTCCCCTTGTCACAATCCTTTCAGGAGCATTGCTTACAGTCCTTACAGCAAAATACATCGGCATGGCCGCCAGCGCATTCGGAAATATAATAGTATGGGCAACCACATTGCGCCCGTTCCTGATGGGAATGATTATCTCTCTGCTCGTAGGTGTTCTGCTCACACTTCCTGTAAGCTCAGCCGCTATATGCGCGGCTCTTGGTCTCACGGGCCTTGCAGGAGGCGCCGCCGTAGCAGGATGCTGCGCCCAGATGGTGGGCTTCGCCGTGCTAAGCTTCAGGGAAAACCGCTGGTCAGGTCTTTTGAGCCAGGGACTTGGAACAAGCATGCTGCAGATGCCGAACATAATAAAGAATCCGCGGATCTGGATTCCTGCCTGCCTCACCTCCCTGATCACAGGGCCAGTCGCGACATGCATCTTCAAGATGGAGATGAATGGAGCCGCAGTAAGCTCAGGAATGGGCACATGCGGTCTTGTAGGACAGATTGGAGTTGTAGCAGGGTGGTACAATCCGTCAGAGACAGCACTCGCACACGGAGCCACGGCAATAAGCCCATCAGCTTTTGACTGGCTGGGGCTTGCGCTGGTATGCTTTGTTCTTCCGGGACTCCTTTCCTGGGCTTTCGGACTTATTCTGCGCAAGGCGGGCTGGATAAAAGACGGCGACCTTTATCTGGAAGAATAGAACAAGCATAGGAGAACACAGGAACTATGGAGGAAAAAAGCATAGACCTAATAAATATAAGCGAGCATGTATTCTGCCTTCCGCTGTCAACAAACATCGGTATCATCGCGCTTCCGTCAGGGAAAGAAAAGACAAGCGTATACCTTATTGACAGCGGGAACAACAAGAGCCATGCAGATGCTATCACAGAGTGCCTAAAAAGCTCTTTTCCCTCTCCTGTGCTCAAGGCCATAATAAACACGCACTCTCACGCCGACCACTGCGGCGCGAATATCTATCTCAAGGAGCTTACAGGCTGCCAGATATGGGCAAGCACAGGAGAGGCCGCAATAATGGAATGCCCTGTGATTGAATCCGGCCTTATCTGGGGCGGAATGCCTGTCAAGGAGCTTGAGACACCGTACTTTGTAGCGCGGCAATGCAAGGTGGACAGGACATTCACTAACAGCGAGCGCTTTCCTATAGAAGACAAAATATCAGTCCAGGCAGTTTCCCTGAAAGGCCACTACATTGACCAGACAGGCTTCCTCATCACGGACACAGACAAGAAGAAAACAATGTTCGCAGGGGATGCGCTCAGCGGAAGAAACGTAATAAAAAAATACTGGATTCAGTATCTGTTCAACGAGGAGCTTACAAAGCAAAGCCTTGAGAAACTCTCAGGAATAAAGGCAGACTTCTATGTTCCAGGCCACGGACAGTGTGTCCAGGAGATAGAGGGGCTTGTGGAGCTGAATATGATTGCGCTCCTTGAGACAGAAGACATGATACTAGACGAGCTTAAGACACCAAAGACAGCAGAGCAGGTTCTAAAGGCGGTTGCGGACAGGAACAGCATCCCCTTAAAGCTCAGCCAGTACACCCTTATAGGATGCACATTGCGCTCCTACCTCAGCTCGCTGTGCGATGCCGGAAAAATAAAGTACGAGATTAAGGACAATATCATGTACTGGTCTGTCTCCTAGTCGCATGAGAAAAATCCGCGCTCTACTCCTCCACAATCTTAACGCTCGCCGAGCAGCCGAGGCGTGTGGCTCCAGCTTCTATCATGGCGACGGCCTGGCTATATGTGCGGATTCCTCCGCTAGCCTTGACGCCCATATCATCTCCCACAGTCTTTCTCATAAGCTCAACCGCATGGACAGTGGCGCCCTCCGCTGCGAATCCTGTTGAAGTCTTCACAAAGTCCGCGCCCGCTTTCTTTGCCTGCATACAGACATGGACAATCTCCTCGTCATCAAGATAGCATGTTTCAAGAATTACCTTGACAGTGATTTTTCTTCTGTCTCCTGTATCAACATCATCAACAGCGCATCTAACTGCGTAAATCTCCTCGAACACATCCTCCCAGTTCTTGTCCTTTACAGAGCCGAGATTCACGACCATGTCAACCTCGTCCGCGCCCTCGCTCACGCACATAGCGGCCTGGCTCGCCTTGTCATCAATTGAATTCGCGCCGAGCGGAAAGGCAATCACAGTGCACACCTTTACACCGCTTCCAGCCAGCTCCTCCGCAGCTAGCGGAACGTAAGAAGGGTTCACGCAGCAGCTCGCAAAGCCGTATTTCTTAGCCTCCATGCACAGCTTTCTTATGTCGTCAGAAGTGGCGCACGCAGAAAGATTTGTATGATCAATAAGAGCTGCGATTTGTTCTCTATCCATAAGTCTATTTCCTCTAAAAACAAGGCATCGCAGAAAGCATCGGTTTTCCGAGAATGACCTGTTCTCATAGCTCTATTCTAGCACATATCCGCAGGAATTAGCACAGGCTAAATCGTTCAAAAACAAAGCGGATTTTCTTGTTTGCAGGAATTTTATGTGCTAGAATAAGTCCAGATTAAGCAAAAAGAGGTACACTTATGGCTTATAAAATTGATCCGAACTCATGTGTCAACTGCGGCACATGCGAGCCAGACTGTCCAGTCGGCGCAATCAGCGAGAACGACGGACACCGCCAGATTGATTCTTCAAAATGTGTAAGCTGCGGTACTTGCGCAAGCGAATGCCCTGCTTCTGCAATTGCTGAGGAATAACAAGAGGGTCTGCAAGGCTTTAAGGCCTTGCAGATTTTTTTTTGTCCCTTTATTATTATCCCATAATGCTTAAAAGGATTCTAACAGGCTACGGACAGATTTTCTCTTCAATAGCAAAGGCTGTCCTGCTTCTTGCGGTGTGCCTGGCGGCCGGAGCAGGCTTTGTTTATCCGCTGTGGTATTTTGCGACAAAGCTCCCCCACGCCTATACAATATGCGTATCCTCTCTCATTATCGCGGCAATCATTTTCTGGGCTTTCTCAAAGGCAAAGGACGCCGGAATACGCAAGACAATGCTGTTTCTTGCAAAGTTTCTCATAATAGCAGGGACAGTTTTTCTCTTTATACTGCTTGTGCTCTCAGGAAAAAGAATCCTTGCGCTTCCTCTCATTGCCGCCGCCCTAATCATATATGGGCTTGTGTCATTCACCGCAAGGCCAGAGCCGCGCAAAAAAAACACACTTAAAGATGAAGAAAACGTTGAATAGGAGACTACTGGCCTCTCTTGCGTCAGCCTTTCTCTTATTTTTCCCGATTATTCCATCGTTTGCACAGCATGGCGCGGATATAGCGATAGACACATCAAAGGCTCCTCATATCGCCTCGCCTGAATCAAGAGATCTGGTATTCAGGCAGTTCACGGAAGACGCGCAATACAACACAAGAAAGTCATACTCAGAAAAAAGAGAGCCTCTTCTCACGTTCTACACGCTGTCGGTGCCGGAAAACATGGATTTTCTCTGGCTCTCATCAAGGCTCAGTCCTGTATACAAGGATACGCTTGCAACCCTTAACAGGCTGTCGGGAGCGGATGCGAGGGTAGCGGGAACAAGAATCAAGGTCTGCTCCTTTAACGGAATATTCGTTCCAAGCTCGCCAAAAACCGCCTGGGAGCAGCTGCTTTTCAAGAAATACATTACAGACGGAACAATAAATGAAGCGCAAGTCTTTGTGATTGACGGAGAGAAATTCTATTTCTTCACGGACGAAAGGCTTGATCCGACAACATCTCTTTTCTTCCTGGACACAAACATGGCAAGCCCTCTCAAGTCAAGCGTTCTTACCAGCGACTTTGGCTACAGGGTCAGTCCAATCTCAGGAACATGGAAATTCCACTCCGGAGTTGACCTGGCCGCCCCGACAGGCTCAGATGTATACTCATGCAAGGCAGGAACTGTCGTCAGGACAGGATTCAACACAACCTACGGCAACTATATTGAAATCCAGCACTACAACGGAATGACAAGCTTCTATGCGCATCTGTCAAAAATTCTTGTGGAGAAAGGACAAAAGGTTGACACAGGAGCCGTGATTGGAAAAGT
>CAZURC010000003.1:8197-47567 GCA_964623405.1 uncultured Treponema sp. | reverse complement strand
ATGCATTTTTGGCGGAGCACATCTTCGCCCAGCTTGTAAATTTTCATAGCTCAATTTAGCACAAAATGCGATTAGTTTCTATATATTTATTAACTGGCAAGTGTAGCATTAAGGAAATGCACTTTCGGCAAGAACCCTGTTATGAAAAACGGCTTCCGCGCTGCGCTTGTGCAGATTGTTTTTCAAACAGGAACCTTGCCTACGTGCATTTCCTTATACTGTAATCTCAAATATTATAGAAACTAGTCGCTAGCAAGAGAAACGTAATTCCAATAGAATAAAACTGCTATGATAAAGATTGTAGATTATGGCGATTTGCCAGACAGCTTCTTTGCGGGGCGTGATTTCGGGGCATCTATAGATGTCGTAAAGAATATATTGATTGATGTTAAGGACAGCGGCGACAATGCGCTGCAAAAGTATGGCGCGCAGTTTGACGTAAGCGCTCCGTCCTCTCTTGAGATTCCTATGGAGGAGCTTAAGGCTGCGGCGCAAAAAATGGAGAGAACAAACCCGGACCTATACAAGTCCTTGTGCTATAGTCATGACCTTGCTCTTCGGTTTGCAAGAAAGCAGCGAGAGTCTTTTGACGACTTTGAGATAGAGCTTGAGCAAGGGCTTTTTACGGGGCAGAAAAATATTCCTGTTGAGAGAGCCGGTGTCTACGTTCCGGCCGGAAGATTTCCTCTTGTGAGCACAGTCGTTATGACTATTACCCCTGCCGTTGCCGCCGGTGTTAAAGAGATTGTTCTTTGCACTCCGCCTCGTGTGCATCCAGACGACAGGGCTTCCGCCGAAAAGACGGGGCTTGGACTTCCAGGAAAGCCTTTTATAGGCGGCAAGCCTTATGCTGATGAGAACATAATGGCGGCTGCTTATATATGCGGAGTTACGAAGGCATTTTCATGCGGCGGAGCGCAGGCAATCGGCGCCCTTGCTTTTGGAACGGAGTCAGTGCCGCGAGTTGACGTGATTGTCGGTCCTGGCAACAAGTTTGTAGCCGAGGCAAAGAAGCTTGTCTATGGAACAGTTGGAATAGACATGGTTGCCGGCCCTACGGAAGTGTTTATAATCGCTGATGAAAGCGCAAACCCTGAATGGGTCGCGGCGGATCTTCTTGCCCAGGCGGAGCATGATGTTGTCGCTCAGCCTGTTATGGCTACTAGCTCAAGAAAGCTGGCGGAAGAAGTCGCCAATGAAATTGAGAGGCAGCTTGCTGTTCTTCCTACAAGAGCGACTGCGGAAAAATCAATAGAAAACTGCGGCGCGATTATCCTATGCAAGAGCATTGAGCAGGCGGCAGAGGCCGCAAACCGCAAGGCTCCGGAGCATCTTGAGCTTGCAATGGATGAGGGGCAGGAGAGAGATAGAATTGCCAGTCTCTGCCGCAACTACGGTTCCCTTTTCATAGGGCATGGCAGCGCGGAAGTTTTTGGCGACTATGCCGCCGGCCTGAACCATACTCTTCCTACATCAGGCAGCGCGCGCTTTACAGGCGGTCTTAGCGTGCGCGTATTCTTAAAGACAGTTACAACGCTGCGCACAGTCCCTGGCTCTAAAGGAGCAACGGCCTCTGCAATAGCCGCCGGACATCTTGGAGATGCCGAGGGGCTTGCGGGGCACGCCCATGCCGCGCGCTTGCGGCTTGGGGAAAAATAAATTATTTGGTTAAGTCTGTGCCAAAGTATTTCTCAGAGATTGCGGCCAGCTCTCCGCTTGCCTTCAGCTCTTCTATTGCATTGTCCACAGCTTCCCTTAGTGTCTTGCTCTCGTCGCCTTTTCGCATAGGAATCGCAACCTTGCTTGAGTCCTGTGTGAGAGCGGCTACCTTGAACGGGTTGTCCGGCTGCACTTTCTGGTAATAAAAGAAAGTAGCGTTGTCGTTCAGAGTCGCATCCGCACGGCCATGCTCTACAAGCTGCAATGTCTCCTCAAACGAATCTATTGTGACAACTTTTGCGCCAAGCTTTTCCGCTGTCTCCGCGTAAGTGCTTCCAAGTGAGTTTGTAGAGGTTTTGCCCCTAAGATCCTCAAATGACTTTATTGAGTCATTATCTTTTCTTACAATCAGCGCTGTGTGGGTATAGGCGTAAGGCTCAGAGAAATCGTACTTGAGCGCGCGCTCATCGGTAATCTCTACACCGTTCAGGCTCATGTCATAGCGCTTGGAGTCAATTCCGGCGAAAATGCCGTCCCAGTCAACTTCAACAAATTCCGCCTGAACGCCGAGCTTCTCCGCTATTTTCCGCCCGACTTCCACATCGTAGCCGACAAGTGTATTGCTCTCATCGTGATAGGTCCATGGCGCCCATGTCCCCTCCATTGCGATTACTACCTTGCCTTTCTCTTTTATCTGGGCAAGCTGGTCTCCAGCATTTTTCTTTGCGCATGAGCTGAATGTGAATGCCGTGGCAACAGCCGTAAGCGCAATAAAAAGTTTTTTCATATAACCTCCATGCAGACAGTTTTGTTCCTTGCCTGCTATAAAATTAGATTCGAGACTCAAGAAGACCTATGAACTCCCTTGTCCGCTGCTCCTTAGGGGACTCAAAGAATTCCTTGGAGTTTCCTGCTTCAACTATTTTCCCGCCTTCCATAAAGACAACACGGCGGCTTACATTGCGGGCAAAGTGCATCTCATGCGTGACAACAACCATTGTCATGCCTTCCTCTGCGAGCTGCTTCATTACGACAAGAACCTCTCCGATAAGCTCAGGGTCAAGCGCGCTTGTCGGCTCGTCAAAGTAGATGACTTCCGGATTTGTTGCAAGCGCGCGGGCGATTGCAACCCTTTGCTGCTGTCCTCCAGAAAGCTGATGCGGATAGGATGCAGCTTTCTCTGCCATCCCGACTTTCTCAAGGACTTCCATAGCCGTCTTTTCCGCCTCAGCCTTTTTTATCTTGCGGGCGACAATCAGCCCCTCTGTAACATTCTGAAGCACATTCTTGTTGCGGAACAAGTTGTAGTTCTGAAATACAAAGCCCGTCTTCTTGCGAAGCGCGTTGATTTCGTTTTTTCTGATTGACTTCAGGTCGTAGCTTGCGCCGTCAAAGTCAAGAGTGCCCTCATCAGCTTTCTCAAGGAAGTTAAGGCATCTAAGCAAGGTTGTCTTGCCGGAGCCAGAAGGCCCGATGATAGAAATCACATCGCCTTTCTCTATGCTTAGGTTTATTCCTTTAAGCACTTCCAAAGACCCGAATGACTTATGCAGATTTCTAAGCTCAATCATTTTGCGCCCCCTTGCTCCTGGTCATCCTTCACAAAGAAGTTTATCTTCTTCTCTGCTATGGCCTGGACTTTTGTAAGGATTGTGGAGAACGCAAGATAGATAAGAGCGACTTCTATATAAAGAGCGAGCGGCTCATAGGTGCGTGCCACAATGCGCTGAGTTGCCATGAACATTTCCGTAACAGTGATATTTGCGGCTAGAGATGTTTCCTTTACCATTGCAATAAGCGAGTTTGAGAGAGGAGGAAACGCAGTCCTGAATGCCTGTGGAAGAATTATTCTAAGGAAAGTCTGCATATAGCTCATGCCTACACAGTATCCGGCCTCAAGCTGCCCGGACGGAACGGACTCGAACGCCGAGCGCATCGTCTCCGCTGTATATGCGCCTTCGTTTATAGAAAAGACTGCGACAGCCGCAGGAAACGGAGCAATCATTATTCCCAGGTTTGGAAGTCCGTAAAAGACAACATAAAGCTGTACAAGAATAGGTGTTCCGCGCACAACCCATATATAGAAGCGGGCAATGCTCTTTAGAATCCTTATATTCGCAAACTGGACAAGCGCCGTAATGATTCCTATGAGCAGCGACAGGAAAAAAGATATAGCCGTAAGTGGAATAGTCGTTACGATTCCTGGAATAAGTATCTTTAGAAATGAGTCCGCAAGGAGCTGCCAAATGTGGTTGGTCATAGTGGTTAAAATGTAATTGAATTATCCGCAATCGTCAAATAAAAGACATTAAGTTTTTGCATAGTGAGAAAAAAAGCGGCGGTTTGATATTGCCTCAAATCCGCCGCTCGTTATCTACGGTCTTTTGACCGCTACTTTTCCTTATGCCTCTTGTCCAGCTCGTTGTATATATCCTGCCAGGTCACGCCCTCTTTATACATAAGGACACTGACAAAATAGATAAGATCAGCCGCTTCCC
Source organism: uncultured Treponema sp. (assembly GCA_964623405.1). Classification (GTDB taxonomy): domain Bacteria; phylum Spirochaetota; class Spirochaetia; order Treponematales; family Treponemataceae; genus Treponema_D. The sequence goes on along the minus strand of CAZURC010000003.1, from coordinate 43,410 downwards.
AGACAACATCGTCATGTGTCTCTGCCTCGTCGGTAAGCTCCTCCGCCTCCTCCATTATCTTCTCTCGTACGCGCTTTGCATCGAGAGTCGCCGTGTAGCTTCCTGGCTGCGGATTTGCAAACCGCTGCGCTATTGTTGCATAGAGCCGCTCCAAGTTTGACTTTGCATCCGGCTCAGAGGTAAAGCAAGTGTATGAGCCAGTGTGGCATACTCCGCCGTTCGGAAACACTGTCGCAAGAACCGTGTCCCTGTCGCAGTCTGCGCGGACTTTTATAAGGTCAAGATAGTGATGGCTTTCCTCGCCCTTTGTCCAAAGACGCTGCTTTGTGCGGCTAAAGAAAGTGAGCCGTCCTGTCTCAAAAGACTTTTCAAATGCTTCCTTGTTTGCATAGCCAAGCATTAGGACTTCGCCGGCAGGACTTTGTGCAATAACAGGGATAAGCCCTCCTGCCTTCTCAAAGTTAAGGCAACTGATAAACGCATCTTTCAGGCTTACAGCGCCAGTGTAAAGAGCCATGCCTAGCTGCACATCGCAGCCTAGCTTCTCAAGCTGCGCAATCTGCTCAACAGAATTCACACCGCCTGCGACAACAAGACGGCAGCTCACGGCCTGCCTAAGAGCGCGGCAGCTATCCATGTCTGTGCCCTGCATACAGCCTTCTTTTTCCACGCAGGTGAATAAAAGCTCAGAACAGTATTTCTCCGCCTGCTTTGCGCCTTCAACCAGCGGAATATCAACAGTCTCTGTCCAGCCTTTTACGGCGATTTTTCCATGAATAGCGTCCACAGAAATAATTACGCGCTGCTTTCCAATGGCATCGCACAGCTCTTTTAGAAAATCCTCGTTCAGCAGCGGCTCGCCTTCTTTCGGGGATGGATTCCATGCGGCGGAGCCAATAATCACTTTTTGCGCGCCCAGGCTTATAAGCTCACGCGCCTTCTTCACAGACCGGATTCCGCCCCCGACCCTTACATCGCCCTTGCGGAGAATCGCTTTAAGAAGCTGCGTGTTCTTTGTGTTACCTTTCTCGTCAGTGTTGCGCAGCGCCTGGTCCAGGTCGATTATTGCGACTTCCCCGTATTTGTTAAAGCCAGAAATCAAAGCCTCAGCGTCATCACGCTGGAGCATCAAGTCCTTTCCATTCCTAAGCTGGACGACATGTCCGTCTTTCATATCTATAGAAGCGATTACCATAATAAGCCTATTCTATCAAAAACAGGTGTCAGTTACAAACGGAGAGTCTGTCCCTGCCGATAACAGTTTTTGTCTAAACATCAGTTTAAGATAATTTTAATTTTTATAGACAAAGCTAAGATTCTGATAGATAATAATAAAAAGTTATAATTAGCGTATAACTTTGGGCCTATGGAGGATAAGATGAGTTTGTCAAAAATTGCTAGTATTGGTGGTATTCTTGCCGCGCTGTGCGGGGTCTCCTGCAAAGTAGGGGTTGGACTTGGAGAGTCTATAGACACAGAGAGCCCGATTGTCGATATTACCTATCCAGCGGAGACTTCTATAATAAGGGACAGCTTTATACTCTGCGGAACATGCAAGGACGACAAGGGTGTGTCGAGCGTAAAGGTCTCGGTAAAAAGCACTCTCACCAACGAGACAGTCATCTCTGAGGCTCCTGCCACAATTAACAAGGACAACACCTGGCAAATTGAGTTGAATAAATACGACTCTTCAAATACAAGCTGCTACAACGGCTGGCAGCTTGCCGATGGCACTTATCAGGTAAGTGTTGTAGCGGCTGATGATGCGGGGCGTGATGTCTCTGCTACCCGTGTTTTTGACATAGATAATACACCTCCTGTCCTGGTCCTGACAAAGCCCACGACAGCTGGCTCTGGCACAGCAAAGTCCTATGGCCGTGCTGTCCAGCTGGAAGGAATCTTCTCCGAGAGCTGCTCCTCCGGTATCTCTGAGCTTGTTGTCCGTTTTTACAATGCGGCAGGCGAGTATCTTTTTGACTCTTCCTTCTCAAATATACTTGATATGTCAAACGCAAATCCTCTTACCATTGCTGAGTATTATGACAGCGGTGATGAGCCTGAGCCTTCAAGCGAGAACTATGTAAAATGGCAGAATTACCAGAAACTTTATGGTGCACAGGCAATTTCTGATTACCGCGAGAATGGAACTGCCTTGAGCGCTCAGTTTTATTTTACCGTTGCGGCAAGCGATGCGGCAGAAGTCTACAAAAATGCAGACAGCTCACAAACTTTTGAGGGGGGGGGGGAACGTTTCGCAGACTTATTACCGCGGCACTACACAGATGCTGAATCTTATCAATGCTAAGAATGAGAGTTTTCCTGAATTTACAGTTGCCGCTCTTCGCGCTTACCTTAGCGGAACAGACTCAACTTACAGCGGAAATGAGACGTTAAAGTCAATCCTTGACTCTGCGGCGAGTGTTTCTGCATCAGACGGGAACTTGCAGGGCATTGCCAGCTCAATTTCCAACACTTCTGTAAGCGACGGGGATGTTTATCTTTCCTTCACGATGAATCCTGCAAACAACCCGACTTATACTGTCAGCGGTCTTTCAATAGACGCATCCACAGCCGGCTCAGAGAACTACACAGACGGCTATTATAATTATTACGCCGACTCGACAATAAATGCCTCTGTGTCAGTTGGACTTGACGGGACAAATCTTGATACAAGCACGGTCTCCATTTACTACACAAAAGATGGGGATGACAGCAAAAAGCTTTTCTGGACATGGAACTATGATGTCGCTCTTAAGTATGCGGTTGCAGGCGGACTTGACGAGGCTACAGCGGCGGCAAATATTCAGGCAAGCCCGAAAAACTACCGTTACACCGTTACGTCAAAAGATGAGAATTCCGATGCAATGAGTGTTACTTCAAGTCTGGGCACAAACGAGATAGTTTCCGGCTTTAAATATAGCTTTAGCATTGAAGGAAAAGATATTGACGGACAGTCTATTGTCCAAAGCGCCTCAGGCGGATTTGGGTTTATGGCTAAATCAAATACTTCTGCCCCACGGATTTCTTTTGGGGCTAGCTCTGAATACCTTAACCTTGCAACGCAAAGCGTGTTTACAGAAAACATATTTAATGGAAGAAACCTAAAATTTAGCGGAACTGTCTCATCTCCAGAGCCCATTGTCTCAGAATACTATGAGGTTACAGTTTCCGATTCTGCCGATAGCTCAAAGTCATTCTCGTCAACTGTTGCGTTTGACAATGCTTCTGACAGTTTTGAGCAGGAAGACGACAATCTGTATTCTTACAATTGGAGCTTTACACTGGCTCCTACAGACGAGATGAAGGCTCTTGTCTCTGGCGGAAGCGGACTCTATATCGTTGATGTCGTTGTCTCTGCGGCGAACGGAGGCGGGGACGCAAGAGCTTCGCGCACCTATTATCTTGATACAGCCGCGCCTTCTGTTTCAAATGTATCTATATCAGGTGGATACACAGATTCAGCTGGAACTATTTATATAAACAATACAAGAACATTCGCTCTTTCTGGAACTTCAACCGACAACTATTTGATTGGAGGAACTTCTTACAGCTTTGAGGGAATCGACACCAATGGAAAATCCTTAAAAGTTTTAGCGGAAAGCGCGAATACAAATATAAGCTGGAACTTTGAGAATATTGACCTGAGCGCTTTTGTTTCCCAGAAAGACAAGGCCGACATTGTCCTTAAAGTTACTGCTACAGACAAGGCGTCAAGCCAGGTAGAAAGCACATACAATATTGAAATTGACACAACAGCTCCGGCGGGAAAGCACGTTTACGATAAGGCTGGCAAGGATTTGATTTTCAGAATAGGAGAAAGCGGCAATGCCCTTGCGGAGCTGAAGGCTTACGATTCAACAATATCTGATATAGATGACAGCTTGGATGAGGATGTAGGCGGAAAATACAAATACGACTCATGGAGGAATTCGCAGACAATAACAATCCGAGGCGACTGGACAGAAGAAGGCTCCGGCGTTGCGATGGTTTATTATAAGATTTACACAGACAAGCCTGCCGACGAGGAATTAACTTCTTTCCTTGATAGCTATGAGACCCTAAAGGACGGCTATTTTGCGCCTGCCATAGAAGACGATGACAAGATAAAGAGGGTTTCCTGCACAGACGAAGACGGAAACATCGTTTTCAAGAATATAGCATCTTCCTTTAAGACAACAATTTCCGGACTAAGCGCAGGAAATAATTACCTTGTTCTTGTCGCAGTGGATAATGTCGGAAACGCCGGAATTGATACTCTTGAGGCATCCTGTGTCTATGATAACTCAAGCGAAAAAATTGATGAGACGGAGCTTGAGTGGAACGGCAAAATACCTGCAATCTTGCTGAACGTTGATATTGAATCTCCGTCATTCTCTTCAACCTCTAGCGGAACTGTGTACACGAACAAGATTTATCCAATCACTGTAAGCGGAGCTGCGGCGGACAATGCCTCTGGAATTGCGTCTGTAGCTCTGACACTGAACGGAAATTCTGTCGCTGCGGCAACGGGAACTGAGCCAGACGACACAAGCACGAGCACACACTGGAATGTACAGATTTCTTCCGACATTCTTTCAGCTTTGGACGGAACTTCATATAATGTTGCTCTTGCAGTTACAGACAATGCGGGAAATCAAACCTCAAGCACGGTTTTCACCTTGCAGATTGATACATCTGCTCCAGTGGCGGAAATCTCAAGCCCAGTCACAGGCGGCACGGCTCTTAACGGAAAGATAGCTGTATCAGGAACTGTGGAGTATGAGAGTGCGCTTCCGGAAAGGCTGGAGCTTTACTATATACTTACAGAACCGGACTCAAGCACATCTATCGAAAGCCTTACGCAAATTGGAAACGCGATAACAGATGCCGCAAAGATTTATTCCTGGTCATTCAGCGATGTTGATGTTACAGAGCTTTCGAAAGCCGATGCGTCAAATCCTGTAAGAAAGATTTATCTTGTCCCTGTTGTCTATGACACGGCCGGAAACTGCAATATTTACACAGAATTGTCATCGGCCGGCTCTGCCGCAGACAGGACTTATAGCTACATAAAAGACCGGAACTATTTTGAATATACGGTTGACCAGAACACTGACCGTCCTATAGTAAAAATCAGCAACTTGACAGCAGAGAACGGGGCCTTCATCTTAAAATATGGAACGAATGCGCAGATTACCGGAACTATAACTGATGATGACGCTACAAGCTCAGCGGTGATAGACTCACTTGTAATCTCAGAAAGCCCATATACAGGAAGCGAGACTATAACTGGAACTACAGCATTTAGCAAATCAAGCGGAGACTTTACGTTTACTCCGAGCGATACCAGTGACGGTGAAAAGTCTTTCTATATTTACATAAAGGACAACGCGGGCGGAGTGTTCTATACTACTGCCACGACAGGAACCGCCGCCGCAACCAATGAGACAACATATCTTAATAATCCGGTGCTTTACTTAAAGACAGAAATGCTTGACGACAGTGTTGCTACCTCACAATTTACCTACAAGTCAGACAGCTCTTCTCCTGCTGTAGAGAATGCCCAGTCCTATACTTATAGCTCAGAGTCTCAGATTAACACAGCAATAGATTCCAGCGGGAATGAAGTCGCTTATCTTGAGACACTAGGCTCCTCATTTATTGCCGGCGGACTAAGCAAGCCAAAGATTCAGCTTGTAATCAGCGCAAGCGATGCGAATGGAATTGCCGGAATGACGGCAGAGCTTTTACGGGGCGCAGCTTCCATCGGAAAATATGCGACAAGCTCTGCATATACAGGCTTTACGCAATCCGTTGCGGCAGACGGCTTTGCCGCCACGGCAAACGGCGCAACTGCTGTCTGGACAACAGATTTAATTGACTTGAGCGACACGGATATTTACGCAAGCGGAACATACACTCTGAGTGTAACCGCTTATGATACATCAGGGCTCCACGGAAACGGAACCTACTCATTCCTGGTTGACCAGACTGCGCCGGAAATAAAAATCACATCACCTTCAAGCTCTGACGAAGTTACAGGCGATACAAAGGTTTCCGGAACAGCGCTGGATCAAGGCGGAAGCTCAACAGCAAGTGTTTACTGGTTTGTTCCAACTAAAGAGCAGATAGACAGCGTAACGACGGGAAGCGCCTCATCTTATTGGCGGAGCGAGATTTTGTCTGCAATCAGCTCCTCATCATCCCGTGCTGGCGGCGTATTGGATTCAGGCTCAAACGTGAATGTCTGGACATTTATTTTTGGCTCGACAGGCAGTTCACCTGCGCTTACCGCGTTTGATGATGATGACTTTGTGGACTCCTCAAATACAAGCATCTACAACATTCCTCTATATATTATGGCAGAGGATGAGCTTGGAAACTATGCTGTGGAAAGTGAATACACAGTCAGACACAATCCTGATGGTGATAAGCCTGTAACGGCAATCACTTATCCCGATATGGCAGAGACAACTTTGGGCGGAACAATCAGGCTTTCCGGAACTGTTACAATACCTTCCAATACTACGACTGCAAGCGCATCGTTCATTCAGATTGATAAATCGGCGGCTCTTGAAAGCGGCTATGTAGAAGGATTGACAGACTCGGGCGGCAGCAAAATCTATACCGTTTATTCTGCCGCAGACGCAATCAAGGAAATCATCGGAACTGATGTCTCAAGCTCCAGCTATTCAGCCTATGGTTTTGCAAGCGAGGATGCATTCAACTCCTGGTGGGGAATAAAAGCGAGCAAGTCATCATCATCTTCTATATGGACACGGAATATAAACTCAAACGGAGAATTTGACCCTGAGGAGAAAGGAACAACAAGCACAATATACTTGCGTGCCTGCGGAATCAATGCGAACGGAAAGGTTGGCGCCTGGACAAGCACTTACACTGTGAATGTTGACAACTCTGCCCCGACAATCGCCGCAAGCCTAAATCAGTTCAGCGCAATCTCCCAAATTTCCACAGGCATAAGCTCAGCCGCTGTCAGCGCGTCAACATCGGCTTCCAAGTCTTATTCCGCGAATATGTATCTAAAAGACCAGTGGTATATTTCCGCGCAGATTCTCGATGAGACAGGTGTTTCTAGTGTAACTGTGACAGAGAACGGCAGGACAAAGAATTCTTATAACATCGTCTCAGCATCAAGCTCTGCGCTTTCAATTCCAAGCGGATATTATATAGAAGCTGTTGAGGCGGCAGAGAACGGCATAGCAAAGAAAGGATTTAAGGTTTATATTCCAGTCAGCCAGACAAACACAAATGACGGACTTGTCTCATATACGCTCGCGGTTGTGGACTCAGACTTGACAAACCACACGGCCTCTATGGAATTTGTCCTGAATATCGACAATACAGCTCCATCTATAGACTTTGTTTCAGGGAACGGCGACTCGCTCGCAGCGGACGGAAAGACAACATATACAGCTTCCAGCCGCTACAGTATACAGGAGAAGAACTATATATTCACTCCTGGCGGGAAAGTAAGCGACTCAGGCTCAGGCTATGAGCGCGTCTTGTTCCAGTTTGTGCGCGGAGCTAATGATACTTTGGCAGGCGGAACAAAAGCTGTCCTTGACCCGATGGTTGTGGCAAGCGGCAATGATTATTCATCGGCAAAGGCAGAGATTGACGGCACCGTAGTCCTTGCGCAGAAAGTCTGGCAGGATTCATCTACAGCATATTCTCTCTACGGCAAGAGCGTGGCTGGAACTTTGAGCTCAGCTTCTACATTTACGGCTAAGGCTTCTGGCGATATTTCAAGCGACAAGCACATAAGAGAGCATGGTGTTGTCTATATTGAAGGTGTTTACCGTGTGATTGAGTCAATTTCAGGTGAAGTTGTAACATTTGACCCTGCTCTTCCAAGCGAACCGTCTAGCGCAGCAGAAGCAGCCGCATTCTTCCCTTATGCGCAGGCCGTAGACAACACATCGACAGAAAAACTCTCATCGTCAAGCTACTCGGATAATCCTCTAAAGCTCTCTACAGACGACGGCGACGGAATGATGGAGACAATCACAAAGCTCGGCACAACATGGACCTGGGACGCGGCAGTCCACTCGACAAATTTGCCGGACGGTCCTGCGTCAATGACTGTTCTTGCCTTTGACAAGGCGGGCAATGTGAGCGGCGTTGAGATTCCTGTAATGATTGCAAACAACGCTCCGCGTCTCGCAAAGGTCTGGCTTGGAACCGACTTGAACGGCGACGGCAAGTACACTCTTTCTTCAAGGCTTAAGGAAATAGTTGAGTATAATATACTCGGAGCGGAAGGAAGAGAGCAGGAGAAGTATGAGCTTGACTTTACAGCTACGGGCTCTGACGGAAAGGCAAAATATGCTGACGGAACATTTACAATCAAGAACGGACTAGCTGTAATCCCTGAATTCACCGGCGGAAACGGCGCTGTCGGAATGGTGTTCAACAGTGAGGCGCAAGACGCAGACGCTGTAGCTGGAGCTGTGCAGGAAGCGGACTCGAGCGCCGTAGGCATAGAGACGCTGTCTGCAAGTGATAAGTCCAACTCTGTCTATGCGTTTGTCATTGCAAAAGACAGGCTTGGAACAGACTCGTCAAGTGAAGCAGATACAAAGGGAATGAGCTTTACATTCTGGGATAAGACAGAGGAGACAGTGCAGGGAGAGTCTAGCCAGAACGCAGTTCTCTATGTAAAGAACTTTATTGTCGCGCAGAACGACGCAGTGCCGCCTGTAGTCCGCATAAATCCGTTCTACTGGGAGAGCGGCACTAGCAACTCGCTTTACCAGAACAGCAAGGACAACGGACATATAGAGCTTGAAGAGGATTTGCCGGATGAGCTGTTTACAGAAAACGGAAACGGTGAATATGACAGAGACCCTAAGGTTTCAGGCAAGATTGTATTCACTGGAACCGCATACGATGAGCACGCTCTTTCTAAAGTCACCGCAACTTATGGAACCATAACAGCCGAGGCTTCCTATGACGCAAGCTCACAAGAATGGACAGGCTCAGGCACATTAGGCGAGGAGGACGATGAAAGTGGCTATAAGCTTACAGTCTACGATGCTCCTCCTAGCTCTGCTTGCTACAGCACAGACACGGCATATTTTGACCAGCAGGGACACAAAGTTTACTGGACACTAGCCGTTGACACAGAAAAAGCAGTGGAGACAGCTGCCGCAGCAGACACAGCTCTTCAAGTTCTTGCATCTGACGCGTCAGCAAGCGGCGGAACAGACGGAAAATCCGCAAACACCACAAGCACAGAACCGGCGACAGATGACAGCAGCGACTCCGAATATAACAAGCCGGCATACCAGACTGATGTCGTGCCTTATATAACAAGGCTTTCCACATCACTTGACGGCGCATACAGCTCAAACACAAGCGCGTTCAACCGCTCTGCGCAGGGAAAATATCCAGTACGCAAGGGCGAAACTGTAAGCCTTTACGGATTCAACCTGGGAGAAGAACCATCTGTAACTGCCGGCTCTGCCACGCCGGATGTTTCCACAGGAGATGGCTGCATTACATTTGCCGCGCCGGACGCATCTGGAAAACTCAGTGTAAAGGTAAATGAAGTTGAAAGCCTGAACAATGTGAACAGCAATCCTTCGTTTGAAAACTACGAGGCAAAGACTTGCGTCTACAATGCTGAAGGCAACGGCATAAACAACAAGCTCCTTGATGACGACCGCGAGCTTTATGTATGGAGCTTTAAGACTGTAGTAGGCGACACAACCGTGACGTACCCTTCAATGCGTGTCGGAAAAGACAGCAAGCAGTCTGTAGGATTTATATATAGCTGCATCGGACAATATCCACAGATAAGATTCGCTCTTGAGGATGACGTTCCATCTATACTGACAGACATGAACATAATTGATGCCTCCGATTCAACGTGGTGCAGCACCTCCGTTGCTGTAGATACAAATGGAAATATCTATGGCTCTGCCCAGAACGGAAGTTATGGCACAGCCACGTCAATGGATAGTTATAATCATTATGCTAATTATAAATTTTATGCTCTTCCTAATAAGGTAAGCACTTCCTATGGTTCCGGTGCTATGAATACATGGGCTTTCAATCAAGGAGGACACTGTGCGGCTCTTGAGTGGGACTATGCAAATAGTCGATTCTGGCCTGATAGGATATTGAATCCTAAAATCTCTGTCGTTGCGGAGAGCAGCCTCTCTAAAATGTACACAGTCTATTATGACAAAGCGTATAACCGCATCGTGTTCAGATACGGAGAAGCGACAGTGAATATCAGTAATAAACTTACCTATGATTCCAACTATGGAATAAGCGGCAGATCCGCAAGCAAAAGCAAAGAGCCAGACCCAAATGCATATTCCGCTTCTAACTACCAGATTATCGCAGGCAGCGGCTCTAGTGAAGGAGTTACAACAGGCGCATTCAGCGACGGCAACACAGACCATGAGGGCGAGTACAGCGCAGTCGGCGTAGTCCCTTCAACTGTAACAGCCGGAAGCGGCAATGCAGGCACTGCGGTTGTCGCCTGGTATGACGATTCATCACAGTCGCTTTTGTTCAGCTATAACGAAAATCCTTCTTCAACAGACAGTGCAAGTGCCTGGGTTGCAAATACTAGAATTATTGATTCAGGATTCGTCGGCTGGTATGTGGACATGGCCGTTGACCATGACGGCGGTATTCATATCGCTTATTACGGGGCGGCTAACGGCGACTTGAAATATGCTTATCTTCCAAGCTACAAGTCAGAAGCACAGGTTTGCGTTGTAGACTCATACCTTTCTGTCGGAACAAACATCTCAGTTGACTATAAGCAGGGCACTGTAACAAAATCTGATGGCACAGAAGAGACCCGCTATGTTCCTTATATCTCATACTATATGAGCGCATTCACAAAGACAAAGAACTCTGCGCGTGTTGCATGGCTTTCAAGGCTTGGAGAAGGTGATGTTGTTGCAGACGGAGCTGCAAGCGACGTTTACACAGGCAGCTGGGAGGTAATGACATTGCCGGAAGAGCAGATTCCTCTTGACTACACAATAGGCGTTGGAATAAAGAAGAACTCTTCCAGCGTTGATTCTCCAATTCTCGGATATGGAACAGCAAAGGGACTGAGGACAGCAATTTTGGAATAGCGCAACACGGCTCTGCCCCGGATACTCGCAATTAATCCGGCTTTCATTAAAAAACACACACTGTCTCACGCTGCAACCCGCCTGGCAAGTCTTGACTTGCCAGGCGGGTTTTTTATGCCAGTCGGCGGAACTAAGACTCGAAATTAAGCTGGTTTCAACCCGAAATCAAGTTAATTTCATCCCGTTTTTAAGTTAATTTCATCCTGTTTTTAAGTTGATTTCATTCCGAAATCAACTTAATTTCGTTTTGGAAGCAGGCTTGTTCCATGTCCTAGGCCTGCCGTCTTAGGCTCATAGCCGGCAGAGGGGAGAGGCTTAGGGCTGCCGGCTTATAGAGCCAGTCCTGCCTGCTCTAAGGAAATTTGACGATATTTTTATTTTAACTATTGAAATTGTTTTCTAAAAATTGTATAAATATAGAACACGTCTTTGGGAACGAATTTTATTGTTGCCAAAGAAAAAGGGTTCTTTGAATTTATTCAGACAGACTTCAAATTTTTAAGTCTGACTTTAACCGTAAAGTTAATTGCACGGCAATTTTCAGGTTGGGGTGGCCCTGGAAACAAAGTCTGGGGTCTCTGTCGCAGACAAGCTTCTTGTCTGCTGATAATTCTGAATGCCAGACCAGTTGTTTAGATTTTAATCTGATGATGATAGGTGGTGTCGGAAAGGTTTTTCGAGATTAAGGAAAACTGCTTTAGAAATCCATCAGTCAACAATCAGATAAAAATAAAATAGTGTGTATGCGAATGTGGCTTTTCTGTAGGAAATGTCCTCGTTCTGGCTTAAAGTGCATCACATAAATCATCTTTTTTGAGCCGAAAACAAAGGATTCGGCAAAGGAGAAAAACATGGCAAAGGAGAAGTTCGTTAGAACTAAACCTCACATGAACGTTGGTACTATTGGTCACGTTGACCATGGTAAGACAACACTTTCAGCGGCTATCACTCAGTACTGCGCAAAGAAGTACGGTGACCATGCTCTTAAGTATGATGAGATTGATAATGCGCCAGAGGAGAAAGCTCGTGGTATCACAATCAATACACGTCACTTGGAGTATCAGTCAGACAAGCGCCACTATGCGCACATTGACTGCCCTGGACATGCTGACTATGTAAAGAACATGATTACAGGTGCTGCCCAGATGGATGGCGCTATTCTTGTAATCGCTGCTACTGACGGTGTAATGGCTCAGACAAAAGAGCACCTTTTGCTTGCCCGCCAGGTTGGTGTACCGAAGATTATCGTATTCCTTAACAAAGTTGACCAGCTCGACGGCGATGAGGAAATGCTGATGCTCGTAGAAGAGGATGTTAAGGACACAATCCAGAAATATGGATTCTCTCCAGACACTCCAATTATCAAGGGCTCTGCATTCAAGGCTTTGAACGATCCAACACCGGAGAACACAAAGTGCATCGAGGAGCTTCTTGCTGCGATGGATACTTGGTTTGACGACCCAGTCCGCGATGACGAAAAGCCGTTCCTTATGCCAATTGAGGACATCTTCACAATCTCTGGACGCGGTACTGTTGTAACAGGACGTATCGAGCGCGGTATTGTCAAGATGAACGACCCTGTAGAAATCGTTGGTATCCGCCCGACACAGAACTCAACAGTAACTGGAATCGAGATGTTCCAGAAGACTCTTGACTCTGGTATGGCTGGCGACAACGTTGGTATCTTGCTCCGTGGTATTGAGAAGAAGGATGTTGTGCGTGGACAGGTTCTTGCCGCTCCTGGAACAATCCATCCTCACACAAAGTTTGAGGCTCAGATTTACGTTCTCTCTAAGGAAGAGGGCGGACGTCACTCTCCATTCTTTACAGGCTATCGCCCTCAGTTCTATTTCCGCACAACTGACATCACAGGTACAGTTGAGCTTGAGCCGGGAACAGACATGGTTAAGCCAGGCGACAATGTAAAGATTATCGGTGAGCTTATCCATCCAGTTGCTATGGATGAAGGTCTTAAACTTGCTATCCGTGAAGGCGGACGTACAATCGCTTCTGGACAGGTTACAAAGATCATCGAATAGTAAAAATTAGTGGTTGAGATGCGGCGGTGTTGTGAATTTACAATATTTGCAATGCCGCATCTCAGCCATTGGAGTAAATAATGGCTAACGGAAAAATTCGTGTTAGACTTCGTGCTTTTGATGTTGAACTAATCGATCAGAGCGCAAAATCAATCGTGCAGACAGTGCAGAAAGCAGGAGCAAAGGTTTCTGGACCTATTCCGCTTCCTACAAGAATCAACAAGGTGACAGTTCTTCGCTCTCCTCACGTTAATAAAAAGTCTCGTGAGCAGTTTGAGATGAGAACACACAAGCGCCTTATTGACATCTTGAATCCGACTTCTGATGTCATGGATTCACTGATGAAGCTTGAGCTGCCAGCCGGTGTGGATGTAGAAATTAAACAGTAAGAGCTTAGGCTGCGTTGCGGCTGAGTCTTGCTGAAATAAACGGTAACGGTCCCATGGATCTGGGATGGCGCCCGGTAAGGAAGAGAACGTAAGTTTTCTTCTATAGGAGATATATCAGAATGAAAGGTCTGATTGCAAAAAAAGTAGGAATGACACAGGTATTCGACAGCAACGGCGAACTGACACCAGTAACCGTGATCCATGTAGAACCGAATACAGTTGTTGCTACAAAAACAAAGGAAATTAACGGCTACGACGCTGTTGTTCTTGGTCTTGAGGATATAAAAGAATCAAAGATCACAAAAGCTTACAAGGGCCAGTTTCCGGAGAATGTATCGCCAAAACGTCATTTGAAAGAATTTAGAGAATTCGGTCAGGAAGTTAAGGTTGGCGATCAGATTGGCCTGGAGTTGTTTGAGACAACATCTTATCTTGATGTTACCGCAACTTCAAAGGGTAAAGGTTTCCAGGGTGTTATGAAACGCTGGGGTTTCCATGGCGGACGCGCGACTCACGGTTCTAAATTCCATCGTGAGGCAGGTGGTACAGGAAACTGTACAACACCAGGTCACAGCCTTAAAAATGTAAAGATGCCAGGACGCATGGGCTTTGAGCGTGTAACTGTTCAGAACTTAAAAATCGTGAAAATTGATCCTGAGCTTAAGGTTATTATGGTTCGTGGCGCTGTTCCTGGAGTCAAGAATTGCACACTTATCGTCAAGTCTGCGGTGAAGAAGTAATCCGGAGGAAATGAGAAATGGAAAAGAAAGTTTTTTCAACCGATGGTAAAGAACTGCGCACAATTACGCTTGATGATAGCATTTTCGGGCTTCCAGTTAATGAAGATGTTATTTACTACGCCATCAATAACGAATTAGCAAACAAGCGTGTGGGAACAGCCTGCACAAAGACCCGCTCTGAGGTTCATGGCTCAAACGCCAAGCCTTATAAGCAGAAGGGAACAGGCCATGCTCGCCGTGGTGACAAGAAATCTCCAATAACCGTCGGAGGCGGTACAATCTTTGGGCCTAAGCCGCGTGATTACAGCTATAGCCTGCCAAAGAAAGTTAAGCGCCTTGCAATGAAGTCTATCCTGAGCCTTCAGGCGCAGAGCGAGAGACTCACTGTTGTTGAGGATTTTACTGTTGAGAGCGGAAAAACAAAGGATTTGCTGAAGATTCTTGATAATTTTGCTAAAGACGAGCGCACTGTTATTATTCTTAAAGACAATGATGCGAAAATCAAGCAGGCAGGACGCAACTTGCGCAATGTCTACTTCTTGTCATTCAACCGTCTGCGCGCGCATGACCTTTTCTACGGAAGAAAAGTTATCCTGCTTGAGGGCGCGGCTAAGAATCTTTCTGAATTCTATAAAACTGAAGAGGAGGCTAAATAATGACTGACATTCTTATTGAGCCGGTGCTTTCTGAAAAAGCCACAACTTTGCGCGAGGAAGGCAAGTACACTTTCAAAGTGCAGCCTGACGCTACAAAGACACAGATTAAGGAAGCGGTTTCAAAACTCTTCAATGTAAAAGTTGTAAAGATTACAACTATAAATGTTCTTGGCAAGGTTAAGCGGGTTCGTGGTAAGCCTGGCAAGACTGCCGACTGGAAAAAGGCGATTGTGCGCCTTGCTCCAGGTGAAACAATTAAGGTATTCGAGGGCGTTTAAGCCTTCGTAAAATTAAGGGGAACCAGATGGCTCTTAAAGTTTTTAAACCATATACTGCTGGTACACGTACCCGCATTGATTTGGTAAGAGAAGAACTGACAACCGATAAACCCGAAAAAAGTCTGGTATCAGGTCTTAAGTCAAATGGTGGACGTGGTGCTGGCGGACGTATTTCTGTACGTCACCAGGGCGGCGGACACAAAAGAAGATACCGCATAATTGATTTTAAGCGTAACAAGCACGGTATTCCAGGAACAGTCAAGACAATTGAATATGATCCTAACCGCAGCGCCAATATCGCTCTGATTTATTATGCGGACGGTGAAAAACGCTATATTATTGCTCCGAAAGGTCTTACTGTAGGCCAGAAGGTTATCTCAGGCGAGAATGTTGCTCCTACTGTTGGAAACGCTCTCCCGCTTGACGTGATTCCTGTTGGATTTACTGTCCATAACATCGAGCTTACGCTTGGACGCGGCGGACAGATTGCCCGCTCTGCTGGAGCTTCTGCTCTTGTAGCCGCTAAGGATGGGGATTACGTGATTATCCGTCTCCCATCCGGAGAGACTCGCCGTATTTTTGGCAAATGCTATGCGACAATCGGCGTAGTTGGCAACGAGGAGCGCATGAACACTCAGCTTGGAAAAGCAGGACGCAAGCGCTGGCTTGGTATCCGCCCGACAGTTCGTGGTATGGCTATGAACCCTGTTGATCATCCTCTTGGTGGTGGTGAAGGAGCCGGAAAAGGACATCATCCAGTTACACCGTGGGGTCAGCCGTGTAGAGGTTATAAGACTCGCAATAAGAGAAAGCCTTCTAACCGTTTCATTGTTTCACGCCGTAAGAAGTAGTAGGAGTAGCTAACAATGTCTAGATCAGTTAAGAAAGGACCTTTTATTGAAAAGAGCCTTTACAAAAAGATTGTTGAAATGAATAAAGAGTCAGACAAGAAGATGATTAAAACATATTCTCGCTGCTCTACAATCATTCCTGAGATGGTTGGAAACACTATCAGTGTTTACAACGGTAAGTCATGGATTCCTGTGTATATTACAGAGAACCTTGTCGGCCACAAGCTTGGCGAGTTCTCTCCAACACGCACATTCAAGGGACATGGCGGCACTGACAAGAGTGCTAAATAAAGGTGGATACTATGGCAGAGAAAAAAGGTTATGTAGCCACTACAAAATTCCTGATTGCATCTCCGACAAAGGTTCGCCCTGTTGCTAATGTAATCAAAAGTAAGTCATGCTCAGATGCATTGGCGATTCTTGACAACATGCCTCAGAAGGGCGCGAAGCTGATAAAAGGAACTCTTAAGTCGGCTGTTGCAAATGCTCTTTACGGCAATAAGAATCTCGATGAAGATATGCTCTATATTAAGGAAATTCGTATTGACGAAGGTCCGAGACTTAAGAGAGTTTGGTTCCGCGCCCGCGGACGTGCTGATCAGCTCTTGAAGCGTATGTGCCATATCACCGTCATTGTTGACGAGAAGGCGGGGGAATAAAGTGGGTCAGAAAGTAAATCCAATCGGTTTGCGTCTTGGAATTAACAAGACTTGGCAGTCTCGTTGGTATGCAGGTCCTCGTGATTATGCAGACCTTGTCCTTGAGGATTTGAAAATCCGCAAAATGGTAAGGGAATTGCCTGAGTGCCAGAACGCAGACATTGCAGAAATTGAAATTGTTCGTCACCCTCAGCGTGTTACTATCGTGATTCACACAGCACGCCCAGGTGTTATCATTGGTGTAAAAGGTGCGAATATTGAGAAAATCAGCGCTGAAATCCAGGCGCAGTTTGCTTCTAAGAAAGTGCAGATAAAAATCAAGGAAGTAAAGCGTGCTGATATCAATGCTTCTCTTATTGCACAGAACATCGGTCGTCAGCTTGCAGGCCGCGGCTCATTCCGCAAGGCTTTAAAGCAGGCTTCCTCTAACGCAATGAAAGGCGGAGCACAGGGAATAAAAATCCGTTTGTCTGGCCGTCTTGGCGGTGCGGAAATGAAACGCTCTGAGGAGCACAAGGAAGGACGCGTGCCTCTCCACACTCTTCGCGCGGACATTGACTATGGCACATTTGAGGCTCATACAACATACGGAAAAATCGGTGTGAAAGTATGGGTTTACAACGGCATGAACTATGGCATCGAGAAGAATGAAGATGCAGGACAGATTGTCCGCAAGCCTCGCCGTGATCGCCCGCAGCCTAATGATGCAAGGGCAAAGCGCCCTGCTCGTGCGTCAGATTCTTCAAAGGAGTAACGTAAATGCTTAGTCCTAAAAGAGTTATTCACCGTAAGGTACAGCGCGGTAAAGTAAAAGGATATGCTACACGTGCTAATCATATTGATTTTGGCGAGATTGCTCTTGTCGCGCTTGAGCCGGTTTGGCTGCAGGCGAGACATATTGAGGCTGCCCGTGTTGCTATTAACCGCAAACTAGAACGTAAAGGAAATGTTTGGCTTCGTGTTTTCCCAGATAAACCAATTACCAAGAAACCGTCGGAAGTCCGCATGGGTAAGGGTAAAGGTGCTCCAGAATTCTGGGCAGCGAACATAAAGCCTGGTGTGATTTTGTTTGAGGTTGGAGGAATCGACATTAAGCTTGCAGAGCAGGCTCTGAGGCTTGCTGCGGATAAGCTTCCAATCAAGACTAAAATTGCATATAAACCAACTATCGACTAAGGAGTAAGATATGGCAAATTCAAAGAAAAAAAACGTGAAAGAAATGTCTTACGCTGAATTGGTAGCTGAACGTAACGACATGAAACAGAAATACATGGATCTCCGTTTCCAGATGGTAATCGGTCATGTTGATAACCCAATGCAAAAGCGTACAATGCGCCGCCAGATTGCGAGGCTGAATACGCTCATCCGTGCAAAAGAAATTGCCGGACAGACTAACTAGGAGCTAATCCGTGGCAGAACAGGAAGTTCAGACTAAAAAGGGAGTTAAACGTTCTTTTGTAGGAATTGTTACAAGCGATAAGATGCAGAAGACTATCGTTGTTTCAATCGATACAAAAAGAATGAATCCTCTCTACAAGAAGTATGTTACACAGACTAAGAAGTGTAAGGCACATGACGAGAAGAACGAGGCTCATATTGGAGACACCGTTCGTATAGTTGAGTGCAGCCCGATCAGCAAGGACAAGTGCTGGCGGCTTGCAGAAATCATCGAAAGAGCGAAGTAAGGAGTTCTATTATGCTGCAGATGCAATCAAAATTGACTGTTGCCGATAACTCTGGAGCTAAAATCGCTCAAGTAATCAAGGTTCTCGGCGGAACACACCGCCGTTATGCTGGAATCGGTGATATTGTTGTGGTGGCCATTAAAGAAGCAATCCCGACTTCTACCATAAAAGAAGGTACGGTTGAGAAAGCTGTTATTGTCCGTGTCTCAAAGGAATACCGCCGTCCAGACGGAACATATATTCGTTTTGATGACAACGCTTGTGTCATTGTTGACGCTGATGGCAACCCTAAGGGAAAACGTATTTTTGGACCTGTTGCCCGTGAGCTTCGTGATATGGACTTTATGAAGATTGTATCACTTGCTCCAGAGGTTCTGTAAGGAGAATCGGAATGGTGGAAAAAAAGAAGTTCAAGATCCATAAAGACGATACTGTACAGGTAATCGCTGGAAAGGACAAAGGCAAGCGTGGAACTATCGTCCGTGTAATTACTAAAAAAGACGCCGTGATTGTTTCTGGTGTCAATATGGTAAAAAAGGCGATGAAAAAGCGCAGCCAGCAGGATCAGGGCGGAATAGTCGAGATTGAGGCTCCGCTCAATATTTCTAATGTTGCGATTGTATGTAAAAAATGCGGTCCGACTAGAATTGGATACAAGATTGACGGCGACAAGAAAATTCGTGTCTGCCGCAAGTGTGGAGAAGCACTGTAATGGATAAGTACGTACCACGGCTTAAGAAAGTCTATAAGGACACCATCGCCCCTGAGCTGTTTAAGGAGCTTGGGTATACATCCGTAATGCAGATTCCTGCAATTAAAAAAGTTGTAGTGAGCATGGGTGTTGGCGAGGCTTTAACTAACAAGAAACTACTTGATGCCGCAGTAACTGATTTGACGCAGATTACTGGACAGCATGCGGTTAAGACAAAGGCGAAGAAAAGTATTGCTAACTTTAAGCTTCGTGAGGGCAATGAAGTTGGAGCAATGGTAACATTGCGCGGCAATATTATGTATGAATTTTTGGATCGCCTTATCAACGTTGCGTTGCCACGTGTAAAGGATTTCCGCGGAATTAAGGCCACTGGCTTTGATGGTCACGGGAATTTCTCTCTTGGTATTACAGAACAGATTATCTTTCCTGAAATCGACTTTGACAAGATTGTAAAGATTGCCGGAATGAATATATCTATTGTAACGAGTGCAAGAACTGATGCGGAAGCAAAGGCTCTTCTTACCAAGTTCAATATGCCTTTCAGAAAGTAGGTGAGGAACAATGGCTAAGAAATCAATGATTATCAAGGCAAATCGCACACCTAAATATAGCACACGCCGCTATAATAGATGTCAGATTTGTGGACGTCCGCGTGGGTATCTGCGCAAATTCAAAATTTGCCGTATTTGTTTTCGCAAGATGGCAAGCGAAGGTCTTTTGCCAGGCGTAACAAAATCAAGTTGGTAGTGGAGGAGTAGAAAAATGAGTGTATCAGACCCAATCGCAGATATGCTGACTAAGGTTCGTAATGCAGTTCAGGCTCGCCACGAAAAGGTTGATGTTGCGGCATCTAAGCTTAAGCTTGAGATTGTTAAGATCCTTAAAACAGAAGGCTATATAAAGAATTTTAAGAAGATTCAGGAGGACGGACATTCTGTTCTTCGGATTTTCTTGAAGTATGATGATTCTAATGCTCCGGTTATTCACGGTATTGAGAAAATCTCAACTCCAGGCCGGCGTATTTATTCTGGTTACAAAGATTTGCCACGTGTCTTTAACGGATACGGAACGCTTATTGTTTCCACTTCTTCTGGAGTAACTACAGGTAAGAAGGCTAGCGAAAAAATGGTCGGCGGCGAACTTGTCTGCAAAGTTTGGTAATAAGGGGAGGAGCAGATGTCAAAAATCGGTAAGCTTCCTGTCGCAATTCCTGCGGGAGTTACGATAACGGTAAATCCAGGCGAAGTTGTTGTGAAAGGCCCGAAAGGCGAGCTTAAGCAGCATGTTAATGACAAGGTTAAGTTTGAGATAAAAGATGGAGAAATCACCGTTTCTCCTGTTGAGAATTCTAAGGTTGCAAATGCGGCTCATGGTCTTTATCGTGCATTGGTTCACAATATGGTCACTGGTGTTACACAGGGATTCTCAAAGACATTGGTTATTACTGGTGTAGGTTATCGTGCGGAAGTTCAGGGAAAGAACTTGGTTATGAATCTTGGATATTCTTCTGATTTTATCGCGATAATCCCTGACGGACTTAACGTGGCCGCGGATGCAAATGGCAATGTGACAATTTCCGGCATCGACAAGAAACTTGTTGGTGAATTTGCTGCGCAGATTCGTAAGCTACGGCTTCCTGAGCCTTATAAAGGAAAGGGAATCCGCTATAGCGATGAAGTTATCAGACGCAAAGTCGGAAAGACTGGCGTAAAATAAGGTGTAGGATATGTTAAAGAAACTTAATGATAAAGCACGTAAACGCCTCCATCGTAAGGTTCATATCCGTAAGTCTGTTTACGGAACAGCTGCCCGTCCGCGTATGACAGTAACACGCAGCAACTGCAACCTTTATGTTCAGGTGATAAATGACGATGAAGGGGAGACACTTGCTTCAATTTCCACATTGGAAAAAGAGTTTGCTGACCTGAAGCCTAACACAGAGGGCGCGGCAAAGCTCGGCGAGGCATTTGGAAAACGTCTTCAGGACAAGAAAATTACAACTGTAGTTTTTGACCGCAACGGATATCTGTATCATGGTGTTGTAAAAGCACTCGCAGATGGAACCCGCAAAGCAGGTATCATTTTCTAGGAGAGTCTAAATGGAACGCCAGAACAAGTTCGATAAAGAAAGAGAACAGAAAGAATTCGTTGAGAAGCTTGTCAGACTGAACCGTACTGCGAAGACTGTAAAAGGTGGACGCCGTATGTCATTCTCAGCTCTTACAGTTGTAGGCGATGGAAAAGGACGTGTCGGATATGGATTTGGAAAAGCAAATGATGTGTCCGAGGCGATTAGAAAGAGCATTGACCGTGCGAAGAGAAATTTGATTACTGTGCCAGTAAAGAACGGAACTTTGCCGCATGATATTCTTGGAAAGTACAAGAGCTCTTCAATTCTGTTGAAGCCAGCTCGCGCTGGAACTGGAATCATTGCAGGCGGCCCTGTCCGTGCAATCATGGAGTCAATCGGCGCCACTGATGTAATTTCTAAGTCGCTGGGATCTTCAAGTCCTGTCAATGTAGTTCGTGCAACTTTTGAGGCTCTCGAAGGTCTTATGGATGCCAAGAAAGTTGCCGCAAACAGAGGCAAATCTCTGCAGGAAATGTGGGGTTAATCATGGCAAAGAAAATAAAAATTACACTTGTGAAAAGCACAATCGGGCAGAAGCCTGCAAAGGTTGCAACTGTCCGGAGTCTTGGGCTTAGAAAGATTAACTCTTCAACTGTCTTAGAGGCAACCCCTTCCGTTCTTGGAATGGCAGAGGCTGTGGCACATCTAGTTACTGTCGAGGAAGTGAAATAATGGCTGATTTCGTATTGAGCGCACCAAAAGGTGCCAACAAGAAACCAAAGCGTGTTGGACGTGGCTCATCATCTGGGCTTGGAACAACCGCAGGAAGAGGAAACAAGGGACAGCAGTCCCGCTCCGGCGGAAAAACCTACGTTGGATTTGAAGGCGGCCAGATGCCTCTCTACCGGCGTATTGCTCACAGGGGGTTTTCAAACTATCCTTTTAAGAAGGAATATGCAGTTGTAAACTTGGCTCTTCTTGAGGACAAGTATTCCGCAGGCGAGACAGTAAACAAGGAAACGTTGGCTGAGAAGGGACTTGTCTCAAAATCAAGCACGCTTGTAAAAATCTTGGGCGATGGTGATTTGACAAAGAGTCTTACCGTTGATGTGGACAAAGTTTCTGCTTCTGCGAAAGCCAAGATAGAGAAGGCTGGAGGCTCTGTAAAAGAAGCCGCTGAGCCGGATACAAAAAAATAATTAAAATAAGTACCGGAGACACACATGTCAAACAACCCGATTGTAAACATGTTTAGAATTAAAGAGCTGAGAAACCGTCTGCTCTTTACGCTAGCTATTCTTGCAATATTTCGTCTTGGATGTGTACTGACAATCCCTGGAATTGATGCAGGGGTTCTTGTCGCATACTTCAACAATCTTGCAAGGAGCGGGGAAAACGCATTTGCCAGTTACATGGACTTCTTTGCAGGCGGCGCATTCTCTAATTTTTCTGTGTTTATGCTTGGCGTTATGCCTTATATTTCAACACAGATTATTTTGCAGTTGGCGCTGATAATTTTTCCTTCTCTTAAGCGTATTGTTCAGGAGGATGGAGGTCAGCGTAAATTTGCAACTTGGACTAGAGTTGGCACAGTTTTCGTGTGCTTGATTCAGTCTGCGGCTGTAACAGTTTATGCTAACAGTATTCCTGGGGCAATTATTCTTGAAAGCAATGTTGCATTCAGGTTGCTTGCAATGCTCACTGTTACTACGGGCGCTATGATTACTGTTTGGCTTGGCGACCAGATTACGGCGCATGGTATCGGGAACGGAATTTCAATTCTTATTTTTGCCGGTATCGTTGCCCGTCTTCCTCATGCTGTTATAGAGCTTGTACAGAAAGTACGCAGCCATGAGATTAATGCAGTTGCAGTAATAGTGGTAATTCTGATGTTCTTCGGAATTATCGCGCTTGTCGTTTATGAGCAGTCCGGTGAACGCAAGATTCCTGTCCACTATGCAAAGCGTGTAGTTGGACGGAAAATGTACGGCGGACAAAGTACTTATATTCCATTTAAGATTAATCCGTCGGGAGTCATTCCTGTAATTTTTGCATCCTCGTTCTTGACTTTCCCGCTACAGATTATTTCTAGTATTGGCGCTAGCAAGGCTTCAGCAGGTTGGATTTCTAAGCTCTCATACATACTGCAGCCTACTGGAATCACATACAATGTTTTGCTGGTTCTTCTGATTATTTTCTTTGCATACTTCTACACACAGGTAACCCTGAACCCCACAGAGATCGCAAAGAATATAAGAGAGAATGGCGGTTCTATTCCCGGAATCCGTACCGACAAAACCGAAGAATACATGCAGAAGGTTCTAAACCGTCTCGTGTTGCCTGGTTCAATTTATCTTGCTGCAATCGCAGTTTTGCCAACAATCATTCAGATTGCGTTTAAGTTCCCTCAGTCAATAGCTATGCTGATGGGAGGAACTTCATTGCTTATTCTGGTGGGAGTTGACCTTGATACAATGAGCCAAGTTGAGGCGCTTCTTAAAATGCACCACTCGGAGGGGCTAGTTAAGAAGGGCAAATTACGTTCAAGAAATTTGTAGAAATCATTGAATTAAAATAAAAATTGATTTTTTAACAGATTTTCTTATGGAATAAGAATAGGGATTTGTGTTATATTATTTATCCGAATCACAGCTGGTTAATTTTAATATTGCCTGTGGTTCAGGTTGATATTACGCTTTTCCTAGGGGGACTTTTATGAAAGTGCGAACCAGTGTAAAGCCTATCTGCGATAAATGCAAGGTTATCAAAAGACACGGAGTTGTCCGTATCATTTGCACTAATCCTAAGCATAAGCAGAGACAAGGGTAAGGAGTAACAGATGGCTCGAATTGCGGGAGTTGACCTCCCTAATAAACACGTCGTTGTTGCATTGACTTATATTTATGGTATCGGTCGTTCATCTGCAAGAGCGATTTGCGAGAAAACAAAGATTGATCCGAACAAGATGCTTAATGATCTAGATCAGGATGAGCAGGCTAAGCTTCGTACTGTAATCGATGAGGAGTACAAGGTTGAAGGCCATCTTCGTTCAGAGATCGGACTTAACATCAAGCGTCTTATGGACATCGGTTGCTATCGTGGTCTTCGTCATAGAAAAGGTTTGCCAGTTCGTGGCCAGCGCACACGCACTAACTCACGCACTCGCAAAGGCAAGAAGAAGACAGTTGCTAACAAGAAAAAGGCTGTTTAGTAGGACGGAGGATTTAATCAATGGCTACCGTAAAAAAACGAAAGGAAAAGAAGAGCGTATACGAGGGAAACGTATATATCCAGGCTACGTTCAACAATACTATCGTAACGATTACCGATTTAAATGGAAATGCTCTTTCATGGGCATCTTCTGGCGGACTTGGTTTCCGCGGAGCAAAGAAATCTACTCCATTTGCGGCTCAGACAGTAACAGAAAGCGCAGTACAGAAAGCTGTAAGCTATGGGTTGCGTGAGGTTCATGTATTTGTCAAGGGACCTGGCATGGGCCGTGAGAATGCTGTGCGCGTTCTCGGCACTCTGGGATTAAAAGTAAAGTCAATTTCTGACGTTACTCCTATTCCTCATAATGGATGCCGTCCACGCAAAACACGCCGTATGTAGCTTAATATGGGAATGGCTTTTAGAAGCTGTTTCGATGTTTGCTGCATATTAAGTCAGTAAAAGTTAGGTTTTTGTCCGGTTTTCCCAGATAAAAAAGTATAAAAACGACAGTCCTTGAGATTGCCGTTATAGCAAAGCTCTTTGTTGAGCGTAAATAAAAGGAGTTCAGATGGCACGTAAAAACCTCTTGAAAGGCTTTAAAAAGCCAAAGGGTATTACATTTGAACATCTCGAAACGAATCCTAATTACGGAAAATTTACAGCTTATCCTTTTGAACCTGGTTTTGGCACAACAATTGGAAATACTCTCCGTCGTGTTCTTCTTTCCTCGATTCAGGGATATGCTGTGACATCTGTAAGGATTACTTCATTTGATGCCGAGGGTGTACCTCGTGTAATTCAGAGCGAATTTGATTCGATTTCAAATGTCTCAGAAGATACACTTGAAATTCTTAACAGCTTGAAAATGATTCGCTTTAAGCTTTCGGATGATGCTGAGCAAGACACGCTTCTTTTTGAATTCAAAGGACCTGGAAAGGTTACAAGCAATGATTTTGAGAAAGAAGGTCAGCTTGAAGTTCTTACGAAAGATGTCCCTGTCTTTACGATGATGGAAGGAGCTAACCTTACCATTGAAATACAGGTAGACTTGGGAAGAGGCTATGTTCCTGCGGAGGTAAACAGCAACTATGTTGAGGTTGTTGGCACAATTCCAATGGACGCAATCTTTTCACCAGTGCGCAAGGTAAAGTATTCAATTGAGCCTTGCCGTGTAGGTGAAAGAAATGATTACGATAAGCTGATTCTTGAGATTTGGACCGATGGAACAATCACTCCGGATGATGCGCTTGCTGAAGCCGCAAAAATTGCTAAAGATCATTTCTCAATTTTTGTTAATTTCAATGACAGTGATATTTCCAGCACAGATGACATGGACGAAGGCGATGAAAGAGTACGTACGTTGCTTAATACTCCTGTAGAAGAATTGGAGCTGTCTGTTCGCTCTTCTAACTGTCTAAAGAATGCTAATATCCGTACAATTGGAGAATTGACAAGAAAGACAGAGGATGACATCGCTAAAACAAGAAATTTCGGTAAGAAATCTCTTACAGAAATCAAAGAAAAGCTCCTTGAATGGGGACTTACGCTTGGAATGACCGATTACAGTCATCTTAAGAATGTAAATCTAGCAAATCCAAAGCAAAAGGAAGAATCCGATGAATCATAAGAATGGTTTTAACCCGCTTTCGCGCACATCGGCTCATCGCCGTGCAATGTCGCGCAACATGGTAACTTCACTTTTCAGATTTGAACGTATTACAACTACTAGCGCAAAAGCTAAGGAAGTTCGTAAGGTTGCTGAAAAAATGATTACACGCAGCAAGGAAGATACGGTTCATAATCGCCGTATCGTCGCGAAGTTTATTCAGGATGAGAAAATCCTTGATAAGCTTTTTACTGTGCTAGGGCCAAGAATGAAGGATCGCAATGGTGGTTATACTCGCATCCTCAAGATTGGGTTCCGGCAGGGAGACGCTGCTGATATGGTGATCCTCGAGTTGGTTGACTACAAGCTTCCATCTGAGGAATCTAAAGATAAGTCAGCAAAGGCCGCAAAGAAAGCAGAGCCTAAAGCAGATGCTTCTGAGAAGCCTGCTAAAAAGCCAGCTGAGAAAAAATCGCAGGCCAAAGCGAAGACTGCAAAGGCAGCTCCTGCTGCTGAAGAAGCAAAATAAGGAGTTTACTTATGTCTAAAGCGCATCGCGGAACTGGTATCCGTAACGAATTTAATCACGGTCGTGGCAAATGCCCACGTTGTGGAAAAGAAAACATCAAGGTTCTTTATGAAAAAGAAATTGATGGTGCAACTGTTAAAGTATGCAAATACTGCAACGCTGCATTAAAGAATATTGCAAGAGTAGAGGCAAGAAAGGCGAAGCCTGCTGTTGCCGAGACATCATCAGAAGCTCCTGCAGAAGAAGCACAGGCATAAACGAAATCATTTGCCTACACGCCGCCCTTCGGTTTTTGCAAGGGCGGCTTTATTTTTAAATCTTAATCTGGTCGCCAAGTCTTGCAATCTCGACGATTGCTGAGGAAATCTGTTCTGTCCCCATAGATGCTCCCTGTAGCTGTGACGATATTTCTGTTGAAGAGGACACCTGATCTGTAATCGATGATTTTATATTCTCCGAAAGAGAAGCAATAGTTTTTATGGCCTTATTCGTTGACTTTATTATATCTTTTGTCTGCCTTGTGTTCTCCGTATTCTTCTCGACAAGCTCCTGTATTTTCTGTGTTGAGGAGACAGTCTGTGCCGCCAGAGCTTTCACTTCCTTTGCAACAACACTGAATCCTTTTCCTGCATCGCCTGCATGCGCTGCTTCAATTGCAGCGTTAAGCGCGAGCACATTTGTTTTTTCTGCAATATCATTTATCATTTGAACTGCGTTGTCTATTTGAGCAGTGCTTTTTACCAAGGTCTCTATCGCAGAATCAGCTTCTGTTATCATCTGGTTCGCATTGCCGACAGTTGATGTGACTGTCGCAATATTTTGAGATATGTCCTTGATATTAGAGGCCACAGAGTCCATGTTTTTTGAAATCTGGTTTATGTTGCCAGAAATTCCTTCTGACTGCTGGGAGACAAGAGCCGCTTTATCCGTCATTGTCTGCATTGTGGACTCAAGCAATTTCCGGCTGTTGTTTCTTTCTATTAAAAGAAGAGCGCTGTAGAGCGAGCATGATATTTGATCTCTAAGGGTCGCATAGATAATACCGTTGTCTTCCTTTGATTCAAAAACAATATATCCAAGGAATTTATCCTGATAATGCAAGGACTCAACCTCGTAGACCGAAAAATCATCCCCATCGCTAATTTTGTCCGGAATAATCTCTGTTGTATTGAATGTAATTCCCTCGTCTGGAAGTGAAATTCTCTTCTTGCCTTTTACCGCAAGAACCATGCGGCTTGTTTTTGGTATTTCCTGGTTTTGCTCTGTGTAATGGCAGTCATTGTAAAGCGCAATGTAGCATCCGTCTAATCCTAGCTTTGGAACTGACTTTGCTACAATCTCAAGGAGCTTGCTTAGTTCTGAGCAAGAGAGAATGTCTGTGCTTACTTGCCGCAATACAGTCTCTTTCCGTGACTCAAGCAGGTTTGCAAGTTTCTGGATACGGCAGTCAACTTCGTTTATAAGAATACGAGCCTGCTGGAAAAGATTTTCCGCCTTGTCATATTCATTATTTCTGCCTCTTAGGGAAGGAAGGGCTGTCGCGCGCGTCGCAGATATTACATCCTGCCAGACAGAGAATTCCTTTGACACTTTATTGAATTTGTTTAAGGCCTTTGAAAGCGTTTGCGTGAAGACTGGCTTTAAGCTTTTCCCAAGACAGTCTGAAACAAAAGAAGCGATGTACTGGTCTATGAAGCTGTTGAAAAACTCTATAGTTTCCGGCTTTGAGTAGCGGTCGTTTTTGGCAACACTCAGGATATTTGTTTTTAAGCTATCTTGCCATGACAATGAGTTAAGCTGACTGGACTCAGACATGTTGCTTGCAGAGGGTTGTTGTTGTCTGGAAAACAGACCCTTTTTATTGGACTTAGGGACTCCCTCGGAATTTGGATTTGAGGAGAAAAAAGCCTTGTTTACAGAAGCGGAGCTGCAGCCGCATGACTCGCCAATCACTAGTCTTGTCTTGTAGCGGAATTCCTGCTCATAGCTTTGTCCGTTCAGCATTGCCTTGAGAGTGTTGTAGCTTTGCACTCCCTGCCCATAGAACGGCATTTCTACAGATGTGATTGGCGGATTTGACCAGGCCGCATCCTCTGTGCCGTTAAAGCCGCATACTGCGATGTCATGAGGAACAGAGTAGCCGCTATGGATAAGTTCCTCCTGTGCGCCGATTGCAACATTGTCTCCGACAGCAACGATTGCCTGTATGTCGGTTCCAGGCTTTAGTCCTTGGTCTAGCCATGCTCTTACTGCTTTTGCGCCATCAGGTATTGCCCAGCCTCCGCAAGGAGAAATTAGCTGTTCATCAATTTTTATGCCATGCTTGTTAAGGCCTTCAAGATAACCTTCATAACGTTCTTTTGCGTAGATATGCGTCTCAGGACCGCGTATAAAAGCGATTTTTGTGAAATGATGGACATCAACTAAATGGTTTATCAATTCGACTTCACCGGCTTTGCAGTCGGTGACAATCAGAGGCTTGCCTTGAATCTTGAATGTCATGCAGACAAGGGGTGTATTCTCAAATCTTTTATAGAAGTCAAAAGTCGCCTGGTCAACATCTGAGGAAGCCCAGGATATGATGCCGGAGAAAGATTTGTCTGTAATAAGATTATAGATAATAGAACCTTGTCCTTTGTTTAGCACTGGACCACGGAAAGTAATAAGAGGGGTTTTGTCTTTTTGACAGCCGGAAACAATGCCCTTCCACATATTGCGGCCTGTAGCATCCACAAGGGAGCGTGTTAAGAAAGCGATAGTTTTTTTATTCATATTTACACCTCTTAATATTATAGCTTGGAAATGAACAAAAAAGTAGTATTAAATTATATGTTAATAATATTGAAATTGACTTAAAGATAAGGCGGTTTCTTAGGATAGTGGTTGAGCCTATGAATGAGGGGGCGGCATTGTCTTTACTAAATTAGAGAAAAATTTTACATTTATTTTAAACTTAAAATCTATGTTTGGAGGATTTGAGATGAAAAAGGTATTTGGCGCTGCTGCTCTTGCGGCGGCCGGACTTTTGGCTTTTTCAGGTTGTGGCGGGAAAACAGCTGACACAATAAAAATCGGAAGCATTGGCCCTCTTTCAGGCGCAGTTGCTGTTTACGGAGTTGACTGCTTGAATGGAATAAAGCTTGCTGTAGATGAAATAAATGGCGCAGGCGGAGTCAATGGCAAGAATATTGAGCTTGTCAGTGAGGACGATGAAGGAAATCCAGAAAAATCTGTAAATGCTTACAAGAAACTTGTTACAAAGGACAAGGCTAAGTTTATTGTCGGCTCATTGACTTCTGGCTGCACAATGGCAATTACTTCTCTGGCTCAGGCGCAGAAAGTTCTTATGATTGCCCCAGCTGCTACAGCTCCTGCAATTACAGATGCCGGCGACTACGTATTCCGCGCATGTTTCATTGATCCTTTCCAGGGAACAGTTGGCGCAAAGTTCGCCCTTGAGACTCTTGGCTCAAAGAAAGCGGCTGTCCTTTATGATGTAGGAAATGACTATTCAGTCGGCCTTATGGAGAACTTTGTAAAGACTTTTGCTAACGGCGGAACTATTGTGGCTCAGGAATCTTACAGCACTGGTGACAAGGACTTTAACGCACAGCTTACAAAAATCAAGAATGCAAATCCTGATGTTGTATATCTTCCTGATTACTATGGAACGGTTGCGCTTATTGCAAAGCAGCTCCGCGCACAGGGCATCAATACGCCGATAGTTGGAGCTGACGGATGGGATGGCCTTACAAGCAATGCGGGAGACGAGGTTCTTAATGGATTCTATTCAAATCACTATGCGAGCGATTCAACAGTGCCTGCTGTAAAGAACTTTGTCAGCGCATATATCTCAAAGTACAATGCGACACCGACATCTTTTGCTGTTCTTGGATATGATTCTGTTTATATGCTGAAGGATGCGATTGTAAAGGCTGGATCTACAGATTCAGCGGCGGTGAAGGATGCTCTCAAGGCTACTAATGGCGACTATGTTACAGGTCACATTACATTTGATGAGAATCGCAATCCTATCAAGTCTGCGGTAATGCTTGAGCTTGTAAAGGACGAAAATGGCAATCTTGCGACAGTTTACAAGACTACTGTCGAGCCGTAAGCCGTTTTGTGAAATTGTTTTTAGATAAGCAAATTCTTAAAAATTCATAAACAAGGCAATGACGCTGGAATGTGCAAGCTACAGCTTGAATGTTCCAGCGTTTTTTTTATGCGAGTGTGGTGACGGGCGGGCAGGAGGCAGTTTTGCTTCATTTACTAAATATAAAAAATTGTTTAAAGTAAAAAAGACAGTTTGATGGAGGATAAGTTTGAGCAACATAGCTATTTTTATACAGCAGCTTATCAACGGACTTTCGTTAGGAAGCATCTACGCATTGATTGCGCTTGGCTATACGATGGTCTATGGAATAATAAAGCTGATTAATTTTGCGCACGGAGACATCATGATGGTCGGAGCTTACGCAGGCTATTTTGTTCTCTGCGCTATGGGAACGACGCCAGGAGGAATGATTCTTGCTTTCTTGGCGGCAATGGTTTTTTGCGGCCTGCTGAGCGTCGTTATTGAGCGGCTTGCATACCGTCCTCTGCGTAACGCGCCCCGCCTTAACTCTTTGATTACAGCTATTGCCGTTGAGCTTATACTGCAGAATGTAATGCGTGTGCTTCCTTTTGTTGGACCTGATCCACGGTCTTTCCCGACAATGGCTACGAGAACCTTTGACTTTGGAATTGGGAAGATAAGCAATGTCCAGATTACCGTAATTGTCCTTTCTGCTGTTCTAATGATTGTCTTGAATTATGTTGTTAATTACACAAAAACAGGAAAAGCTATGCAGGCTGTCAGCTATGACCTGGGAGCCGCAAGCTTGATGGGCATAAACGTGAATGGGATAATCGCCGTAACTTTTGTGATCGGCTCTGCATTGGCCGGCGCGGGCGGAGTCCTCTATGCTATTGCCTATCCGCAGGTTGACCCAATGATGGGATATATTCCCGGATTAAAGGCCTTTGTTGCGGCGGTTCTTGGAGGAATAGGCTCAATTCCAGGCGCAATGCTTGGAGGAATTATTCTTGGTGTTGCTGAGACTATGGTTAAAGCGTATCTATCATCACAGTATGCTGATGCAATCTCATACTGCATATTGATTGTGATTCTTCTGGTAAAGCCAGCCGGACTGTTGGGTAGAAAAGTCCGTGTCAAGGTCTAGGTTAAGGGGGAAGTGCAATGAGTTCAAGACTTCGTAATTTTATAATCCCCGGCATAATCGCTGTTGCTGCGATTTTTATTCCTTTTATATTGATAAGGGCGGGGCTTATTGATGCTTATACATCTCAAATTCTTACAATGGGCGGAATAAATGCGACAATCGCTATTTCCGTGAATATGGTTACAGGAATTGTCGGCCAGCTGACTTTAGGGCAGTGCGCATTTGAGGCGATTGGAGCGTATTCTGTGATTATCTTTACACAGGACGCAGGACTTCCTCTTCCTGTTGCCATGCTGATTGCCCCTTTCTTGGCCGCTTTGTTTGGTTTCTTTATAGGTTTCCCGACATTAAAGCTTGAGGGAGACTATCTTGCTATTGTTACGCTTGCATTCGGGGAGATAGTGCGCGTTGTTCTTGTAAACTTAAAGTCGATTACCGGCGGGCCTAATGGAAAAAGCTTTAAGTACAGTTTTATGCGCGATGACCTTTTCTGGGGGCCGGCAGTAAGCTACCTTGTAAGCATAGGTATGCTTGTTCTTGTGATTGTTCTTTTGCAGAACTTCTTGCGCTCAACCTATGGCAGGGCGATAAAGTCTGTTAGAGAGGATGAGATAGCCGCGAACTCAAATGGAATCAGTGTTTTCCGGTACAAGATGATAGGTTTTGTAATCGCATCCTTTATAGGTGGTCTTGGCGGAGCGATTTATGCTCCTATAATAGGTTTTATCAAGCCGGATATTGCTTCATTCAACAATTCTGTCAACATGCTGATTTATGTTGTGCTCGGAGGAATGGGGAGCATCAGCGGCACGGTAATCGCAGCTTTTGTTCTTACGGCAGTCCAGGAAGCGCTAAGATTCCTGGGAAATTACAGGCTTTTGTTCTATCCTGTAGTTCTTATTATTGTTATGTTGTTCAGGCCTCAAGGACTAATGGGCATGAAAGAACTAAGTTTTGTTAGAAGCTTTGACTGGATAAAGAGCAGGCTCCAGAAGAAGTCTGCTACGGAAACAAATCTAAAAGCCGGCACAGCAGAGGAAAAGAAATGAGTGAAAAAAAGAATATTCTTCAGGTAAAAGATCTCTCGATTGTGTTTGGCGGATTAAAAGCTGTAAGCAATTTTAACATGGAGCTGTATCAAGGCGAGCTTGTTGGTCTTATCGGACCTAACGGAGCGGGCAAAACAACCGTGTTCAACATGCTTTCCGGTGTATATGCTCCAACAAGCGGGCAGATAACATTCTGGGACAGAGATGGCAATGCGCATATTGTAAATAAAAAAAGTCCTGCCAGCCTGAACAAGATTGGAATTGCACGGACATTCCAAAATATACGGCTGTTTGGAAATCTCACGGTTAGCGACAATATACGGATAGCAATGCATAGCCAAAGAAAGCTTCGTCCCTGGGACGCGGTATTGCGTACAAATGTTTTCTTTAAGGACGAGGAGAGCATGAGCGAGAAAGTGGGGAAGCTGCTAGAGCTTTTTGGTCTTGCAGGAAAATCAGAGGAGCTTTCTTCTAATTTGCCTTATGGTGAGCAGCGCAAACTTGAGATTTGCCGTGCGCTTGCCGCTAATCCTTCCCTGCTGCTTCTGGACGAGCCTGCCGCAGGAATGAACCCCCAGGAGACAAAAGAGCTGATGAATCTTATTGCGTTTATACGGCAGGAATTCAAATTGACAATCCTTTTGATTGAGCATGACATGAAGCTTGTGATGGGAATCTGCGAGAGGCTTTATGTGCTTAACTATGGCAGGGTTCTTGCAAGCGGATTGCCGGATGAGATAAAGACTAATCCAGACGTGATAAAGGCGTATCTAGGTTCAGAAGCAGATAACCTTGAGTAGACAGTTTTCTTACTTGGCTTTTTATGGAGACGATAATGGCAGACACAATACTTAGTGTAAAAGATCTTGTTGTAAACTATGGAGCAATCCGCGCGTTAAAAGGAATAACATTCGATGTAAGGAGAGGTGAAATTATTTCTTTGATTGGCTCGAATGGCGCAGGAAAAACAACGACTCTCCATTCAATATCTAATTTAATAAAGAAACAGAGCGGTTCTGTGCTTTTTGACGGAGAGGATATAACATCTCTTCCCGCCGCCCAGATTGTGCACAGAGGTCTTATCCAAGTTCCAGAGGGGAGACGTATTTTTGCAAATCTTTCTGTAAAAGACAACCTGGAGATGGGGGCTTACACACGCAAGGACAAGGCAAAGACAAGGCAGGATATGGAGCATGTCTTTGAGCTTTTCCCAAGAATGAAGGAGAGGCTGCGGCAGCTTGCTGGAACTCTCTCTGGAGGAGAGCAGCAGATGCTTGCAATGGGACGCGGACTTATGGCCGATCCTAAGCTATTGCTTTTGGACGAGCCTAGCATGGGGCTTGCTCCAATTCTTGTGGATGAGATTTTTGACATAATTAAGAAAATCAACGAGGATGGAACGACAATACTTCTTGTAGAGCAGAATGCTTATAAGGCTATGAGCATTGCGAGCAGAGTTTATATCCTGGAAACAGGCCTTATCTCATCCTCTGGTGATGCAAAGGATATGATAAAAGACCCTGCCGTAAAAGAGGCATATTTGGGCGGTTAAAATTTGCTTTTTGCCGGAGAGGGGCTTAAAATCAAATAATAAAGACTGTTGTTTTACAGAGCGATATGTTTGGAGGCACTGGTATGAAAGTCTGTGACTTTATGAGCAAGAATTTGATTTATGTTTCACCGGATACATCTGTTACAGATGCAAAGGCTTTGATGTCTAAGGAAAAAATCAATAAGCTGCCTGTTGTTGACAAGTCAAACAAGCTTGTCGGAATTGTGACAAAAAATGATTTGCAGAAAGCCGGACCTTCAAGCGCCTCGACTCTTGATATTTATGAGCTTGGCTATCTTTTGTCTAAGCTTAAAGTCGAAAAAATCATGGTTAAAAAAGTCAAGACAGTTGACTCTGATGAAGTTATTGAGGAAGCCGCAAGAATCATGGCTGATGATAAAATCGGATGCCTGCCTGTTATGAAAAATGGAATTCTTTCAGGAATTATTACAGAGACAGACATCTTCAAGGCTTTTGTGAATATGTTTGGCGCGAGGTATCCTGGCACAAGAGTCGTTGTTGAATTCGCAGACAAGCCCGGTGAGCTTGCGAGGATGGTGGAAGCTGTTGCGGCAAAAAATGGCAATATTGTATCAGCTGTCACATCGGACGGAAGCGATGTGGCAAAACGGATAATGACAATGAAGATTGGAAATCTTGATAAAAATACAGTAGAGTCAATTATAAACAGCGTTGAGGTGAAGCTTCTTGATATAAGGGAAACGAAATAAAAATACATCCGTATATTTTTATTTCTTAAAGCACTCCGTGCTTCTATTCCGCCACTTGTGGCAGCGTTTATGCAAGCAAGAAAAATAAAAGTGGACGCTGATATAAGGTTTTGACTAAATTAA
>CAZURC010000003.1:0-8097 GCA_964623405.1 uncultured Treponema sp. | reverse complement strand
TATGCAAGCAAGAAAAATAAAAGTGGACGCTGATATAAGGTTTTGACTAAATTAAAAGTATGGCAACTATTATAGAAAAGACCCTGACGAAATTTCTTAGAAACTATGACAGGATTTTTACTGCAAATGATATAAAAGGAATACTCAGGGCTCTGGATGAGAAAGTCAGCACTGAAGAGGTAATGGAGTTCCTTGACAACGATGAGAGAGTTTTCTCTCTGGAAGGCGGACACTATCTAACCCATTCTGGCGCATTTACAGGAATGTTTTTCAGCTTTGTGCCTACGCAGCAGGAGCTTGACCAAAAGGTTTTTGTTCCTGGCGACAGATGCGTTCCTTTTGTTGACGGGGAAATGCTTTCTTGCAATCTTAAGTTTTTTTACAAGGGCAAGCTTCTTCCTAAAAAGATTATGTCTGCCGATTGCAATACTGCAAGGGAGCTCTTTACTTTTTATGGTGATGAGTATGCGAGCCAGTATATTGCATGTGATCCTGTGAACAAGGATCTTGGAATTGCAAATAACAATTTTGATCTTCCGCCAAAACTTTCTCTTACAGGAGTTTCCCTTGATAGTGTATTCGAAGATGATGAGCTGTTAAAAGGCGACAGGATTCTTTGCAGGCTGGAAAACTGGGACAAAGGAAGGATTGAGATTTATCCAGTCTTGAATCATAAGAAGAATTTGTTTGTCTTGAATTCTGAGAAACTGGACAAGAAGCAATGGAATTCAGATCTGGAGAACGCCTTGCTAAGATGCTTTGACAGAATGGGACCTTGCGCCAGCATGGAGCAGCAGCTGGCTTTTGCATTCTTTGAGAATCGAAGCAAGCTTTGTCTGCCTGACTGCGGTTCAATACATGAATTCTTAAATGATGCCAAGAAAGTAAGCATGGAGCTTTTTGGCGTGGAAACACGTCTTTGGAGAAAAGGAGAGGATGTTCCTGCGGTAGGAAACTGGAACAGAGATTTCCTTGACGCAGGACTTGGCGCTTGCTTCCCTTCATTTAAGACACCTGACGGTCTTATTGACTGCCTTATAAAAGACCAGCTGTACGAGCAAGAGGATGATGTCTCTAAGATACTTGAAAGGCTCCTTCCGTCTTCGGTTGAGCTTTCTCCGGAAGAGGAGCAGTTCTTTACATTGCAAATAATGAGCAGAAATGCTATATTACGTAAGCATTACAATTGGTTTGCAGATTCCGTGATCGGCTCTTTAAGACATAAAGCCTTGGAACTTTATTCAAAAGTCGGGGAACTGGTATACGATATTGACTGTGTCGGAAAGGAGATTGAGCAGTTCCCTCAGCAGGAGCTTGTTACTCTTTCCCAGCTGTTTACTCATATTTCCAGAATCTTGGAGATGTTTTCTAGCGGAAAAGAATGCGAAGGTGAAGATAAAACTGCCTTGAAACTTTCTCTTGAAGGCATGGAATACAACTTTGAGGATATTTGCGGGGAATTAAAGACCGCAATTAATAAATCCCATGCAAGACAGTTCAAGATAGTTTGACTTTCAATAGGGAGGATTCTATGGTTCCTGATGTAAACATCTGTGAATGTTTGCGGGCTGGAGGTGTCTATAAGGACATAAAGGGAACTTCTCCTTCCGAAATTTATAATAACCTTTCTGCAATTGTAAATCTTCCAGCTTCTGTTTCCCCTAAGCTTTTTTATGAGTCTCTTTGTGCACGAGAAGCGGTTCTTAGCACTGCGGTCGGCAACGGGGTTGCAATTCCCCATTCCCAGCAGCCGATTATAAAAAAACCGGAGGAGCAGCGTATTTTTATCTGCTATCTGGATGAGCCGGTAGATATGCAGGCAATAGATGGCAAAAGAGTGCACACAATGATTATTCCTCTAAGCTGCTCTGCGCAGGCGCATCTTCACATTATTTCACGTCTTGCTCATTTCTTGACAAAAGCAGATTTTAGAAAAGCTCTTGATTTAAGGCTTGATTTAAATGAGCTGTATCAACTGATGTCCGTTCTATAACTTAGAAAATATAAAAAACAGGGGTTTTATTATGAACACAAAAGGTATTGCTGCCGTAGCAAAATCAATACGCAGCCTGTCAATCGATGCCATTCAGAAAGCAAAATCAGGTCATCCTGGTCTCCCGCTTGGATGCGCAGAGCTTGCTGCTGTTTTGTACGGAGAAATCCTAAAGCACAATCCGGCTGACTCAAAGTGGGCAGACCGCGACCGTTTCGTCCTTTCCGCGGGACATGGATCTATGCTGCTTTATTCAATCTTGTATCTGAGCGGCTACAAGGTTTCTCTTGATGATATCAAGAACTTCCGCCAGGTAGGTTCTGTTTGTCCAGGACATCCAGAGTTTGGCTGGACTGATGGTGTAGAGAATACTTCAGGTCCTCTTGGCCAGGGAATAGCTATTGCTGTCGGCATGGCGCTGGCAGAGACAATAGAAGCGGCAAAGTATAACAGAGGCGGACATAAGATTGTTGATCATTATACTTATGCGCTTGCAGGAGAAGGCTGTCTTGAGGAAGGCGTTTCTTCTGAGGCTTGCTCTTTTGCGGGGCACAACAAGCTTGGAAAACTGATTGTTTTCTATGACCAGAATAAAATTTCAATTGACGGCTCAACAGATATTACTTTTACAGAGGACATAGGAAAGCGTTACGAGGCCTACGGCTGGCAGGTCTTAAGGGGCGACATGTACAATGTAAAAGGAATTATAAAGCTTGTTGAAAAGGCAAAGGATTGCAAGGACAAGCCGACTTTGATTATGCTTAAGTCTGTTATCGGAAAATTCGCTCCTAAGCAAGGAACTCCTGCCGTGCATGGAGAGCCTCTAGGGGATGCAGATGTCGCCGCGACGAAGAAAAACCTTGGTCTTAATCCAGATGAATTCTTCTATGTTGATCCGGACGCGCTCCTTTACTTTAATGACAAAAAAGCCGGCTTTGCAAAGAAAGAAGCCGACTGGAAAAAAGACTTTGACGCATGGGCAAAGGAGAACCCTGAGCTTGCAAGGCAGTGGGAGGCTTCTCTAAATGGGAATCCCGACGGAGAGGCAGAGGATCCTGTGTATGAGATAGGAGCCAATGTCGCGACACGCGCCGCATCCGGCGATATGATAAATGCGATGGGACTTCGCTATTCCTGCCTTGTTGGCGGAAGCGCAGACTTAAAAGGCTCAAATAAGTCCGGCATGAAATGTGACGGCGGGACATACACACCTAGCAACAGGGCTGGACGTTCTATTGAATATGGAATACGTGAATTCGGCATGGCGAGCGAGGCGCTTGGAATGTGCGCTCACGGCGGAATCCGTCCATTTGTCGCAACCTATCTTGTTTTCAGCGACTACATGCGCCCGTCTATAAGGCTCGCATCTATTATGAAGCAGCCTGTTATTTACGACTTGACGCATGACTCAATCTTTGTCGGCGAGGATGGGCCTACACATCAGCCGGTTGAGCACCTGGCGGCCTTGCGGGCGATTCCTGGAGTGCAGGTTCTCCGTCCTGGAGATGCGGAGGAGACAGTCGCAGCATGGCATATCGCAATGGAATCAAAGGACCATCCTGTTGTTCTTGCCTTGACGAGACAGAACGTTCCTGTTTACGAAAAAGAAGATGCTGACTGGAAAGCTACAATAAAAAAAGGCGCCTATATTGTAAAGAAAGGAAGCGAGACTCCCGATGTTGCTGTTGTTGCGACAGGCTCTGAAGTCAGCATGGCTTTGGATGCGGCCTCGAAAGTTAATGGCAAATCTGTAAGAGTTATATCTGTTCTTGACAAGAATCTTTTTGAGCGTGACGAGACTTTTATGGCTCAGCTCCTTGGCGGAGCTAAGAGAGTCATTGTGGCA
Organism: uncultured Treponema sp.; assembly: GCA_964623405.1. Lineage (GTDB taxonomy): Bacteria > Spirochaetota > Spirochaetia > Treponematales > Treponemataceae > Treponema_D. Next base: position 4,258 of record CAZURC010000003.1, on the reverse strand, counting down.
GAGGCAGGAGTAAGAAGCGGCTGGGAAGGAATTGCGACAAGCCGGCGTGATCTTTTTACAATAGACCGGTTCGGCGCGTCAGGGCCTGGAAAGAAAGTCGCAGAGGCCTTTGGCTTTACAGCGGATAAGCTCGCTGAGCTTATTGAAAGCTAAATTAAACAAGCGCCGCCAGAGATTTTTCTGGCGACGCATTCTCAAGCTTAAAGCCTTCCGGCACAGTAAGAACTATGTTTGTGTAGTTTACAATGCCCTTTATGCCGTACTTTATAAGACGGTCGCACATTCTTTGCGCCATATTGTCATCAACTGTGAGAATGGCAAATTCAATTCTTTTTAGCCTTATTATTTTCTCAAGATCCAGAGTCTGATAAAGCGGGATCTTCGCCTTCATAATTTCGACACGGTTCTGGTTTGAGTCAAAAGCCGCCACAAGCGCAAAGCTTCCGTTATCAAAGACAGAGTTTTCTAGAAAGGCCTGCCCGAGATTTCCCAGGCCAACTATGCAGCAGTTCCTCTTTTCATTTTCATTTCCGCCTAGTCCGAACGCGTTGTCAATCGCTCTTTTTAATACCGCAGTATTGTATCCGTTGCTTATGCCGTTATGCAGCTCCAGAAGCGAAATGTCGCGCCGGACACTCGCCTCTCCCCATCCAGTGAGCCTTGCGATTTCAACAGAGGTGATTTTATCTTTCTCCTGCTGGGAAAGCAGGTTTCTTAGAGTCAAAAGCCTTTTTCTTGATGGCGGAGGAATCCTCTTCATCTTGTCTGTCCTTATAGTTTTATTGTGCCGATTACGGTCGCATCATCTGTCTGTTTTCCTTCCTGCGTCTCTGCGTTTTTTCTGCTATATGCGGAAGCTGACGCTGAGCCTTGCCTTTCGGGAGTTTTCTTAGGTTTTGAGGCTGCGGCCTTTTCCGAGCGGGAGGACTTTGGAGAAACAAGAAAACCGAAAAGGGAGCCGCATAGTCCTCCGGCTATATGCGCAATTGTAGACACATTGCTTGCGGAAGGAGATATAAGCTCCCTGAGTATAAAAACCGCAATCAGCAGGATGAAACTTAGAGGAATCATGTTCCGTGAGATTGTGCTTATCGAGGCAAGAAGAATGAGCATAAAGGAGATTCCGCTCGCGCCCATAAGTGATGACGGGATAAAGCAGGCGTTTATCACTCCTGTTACAAGCGCAGTTACGCTCATCATCAGCGCAATCATCGGAGAGCCATATTTTTCTTCCATGAGAGGTCCCAGGAGGAGAATGAACGAAAGATTCGCAAGAAGATGATTCCAGTCAGCGTGGCCAAGAACGTGGGTAAAGAGACGTATATAGCTTAGTCCGTTCAGCCAGTCAAAGGGGGAAGGAGCCTTGTTGTTGCCCGGAACTGTAAACAGAAGCGGAATAAGCGTGCCTTTAGCAAGAAAAGTGTCCGCAAGGAAAATAAGAGTGCAGACCAGCGAAAAAGTTATAGTGACCGGCGCATTGTAGGAAACTCTGAGTTTTTTTTTCATATTAGAATTATCGGATTTTTACGAGCACAGTTTTATAAGGTTGCTGCTGATTTGATAAAACTTTAAATTTCCTGCGCCAAAAAATTTAACTTTGAAGACCCGTATCCAAAAGAAAAAATGATTTCGCTTGCAAGAAAAAATAAAGCTGCTTGTCGCGCAAAATGTAAAATACACCGACTGGGACCAGCGGATTGATGTAAAAGCCGAAATGAAAGCTGATTTAAGAATCCTGCTTGATGAAAACGGCTATCCGCCAGTTCCGCGTGAAGAAGTGTTCAGGGAAGTTTTTGAGCAGGCGGAAAATTTCAAGAAGTGCGAGGATTGATTTCATCATTATGTCCTTTCCGTTTCATCCTTTTGCGGTTCAAGCTCCATACTTATGCGCATCTCGTTTCATACTGATGAAGTTTTTGTTTCATAAGTATGAAACAGCCTATTTCATAAGTATGAAGCAAACTTTTCATGCTTATGAAACGTTGCTGTCATAAGTATAAAGTTCCCGGGTCTAAAGTATAAAAAAAGCCTGCAATCCGTGCCAAAAATACAGATTGCAGGCCTAAGCTGTTGCGTTCACAACATTGTCCTTGCGCTTTTGCGCATCAATAAGGTTTTTAGATTAATCTCCTGATGAGCCGTCTGTTGATGCGGCTGTATCAGCCTTCACCGCTTCTTCACTGGAATCTTCTGTGTCCGTTGCAAGCGTGTAGTTCGCGCCGTATTTTACGAACTCAGGATTCTTGAATTTCGCCTTTAGGCTTAATTCCGGTGTGAATGTCAGCTTTACGCCTCCAATATCATTCGCCGTGACTTCCTTTGCATTTGCGTATCCGCCTGTTGTCTTTTCGAACGAAGTCTTAAAAATCCCAAATCCGTCAAGACGTACTTTGTAGCCCAATAGCAGATACTTCGGGATTGTGGTGATGAAGCTCTGGAGCACGCCTGTAACCTCGGTAGGTGTGAGAGCCGTGTTGTCCGAAATCTCAGTGGCGAGCTTCTTTACGTCAATCTCGGCTGCGTAAGCCGGCGCAGGGTAGAAAGTGGCCTCTGCATCCACGTTCTGAGGATTTATTCTCTTCCTCGGATAAAAAAATATTGCCATAATTACCTCCTGGCGTTTGCTTTTACTTAGAGCTTCCTGCAATTCTTTGCTAGACCGCAGGCGCCCGCTTTGCCGGCTCCATTGCGTTTTGGCTGCAGATAGCTATAAGTTATGTGCCGGTTAATTCGATAAAATCGAATTAACTTTAATATAAAGATATAGAAACTTTATCAATTCGTCAAATAAAAAATCGAAAAAATCGAATTAAAACGGAAATTTTAATAGATTTTTTTTGTTTTTTCGCTGATAATTGTCTTTAGCTTGAAAATATCGAATAAAGAAGGAATACGTTATGTTGATTTCATTCACCGCAGGAAATTTTCTTTCATATAACGAGAAGCAGACTCTGAGAATGACGGCAGGAAAGCTGCGTACAAAAAAAGAGCATCTTCTTGAGAACAAGGAGAAGGGCAATATCTTGAAATTCGCCGCAATCTACGGCGCTAACAGCGCAGGAAAATCCAATTTCTTTAAGGCGATAACCATTATGCACTCTTTTGTGCTTACGGGAGAGCTTGCGGTGAACGCATCCAGCTTGTGGTGCATGACGGAAAGCGGGAACAAGAAGAGGCCGTCTTTTTTTGAAATATCATTCCTTGTTGAGGGGGTGCCGTACACTTATGGAATGGAGATTGACATGCAGTCGTCTCTGGTTGTAAAAGAGTGGCTTTTCTACGAAAAGTCAGGAAAGACGCATTATCTTTATAAGAAGGACTCAGTTGAAAACGGGTTCGAGTTCTTTGGTGCGCTTGAGGGCAAAGAGGAGTTAGAGGTGCTTGGGAATATTTTTGCATCGGGCGAAAGTCCGTTCTTGTTCTGTGTAAACCATAATACTTCCAGCCTATACAAAAAAGTTCCGGAGGCCGAAATCCTGAGAAAACTGTTCAGCTGGTTCTTGGAGGAGCTTGAGGTAATCTACCCTGACCAGCCGATAAACGACACGGCTCTTCTTTCTATAGGAGAGGGGCTTAAGGACTATGCGCGGCTTTTGACAGAATTCAAGACCGGAATTGTTGACGTCAGAGAAGAGGATGCAAGCGAGGACAAGGTGAAAAATTCACTCTCTCTTATTGACCTTGCGAAAGTCGAGTTCCAGATGAATATGGTGCGCAATATGAACAAGGCCTCAGCTGATAAGAAAAGGTGGTCGGCGACAGTCCGAAGCCGCGAGAATATTTTTACAATCAGAATGGACGAGAACGGAAAGACGGAGTACAAGGTCTTGAAATTCGTGCATAAGTATGGAGACAGGGAAGTCGCCTTTGAGATGAGGCGCGAAAGTGATGGAACTTACAGGCTTTTTCAGCTTCTTGACGTGCTTTTGACTTCACGGAACAAGGTGTTCGCGATAGATGAGATAAGCCGCTGTATGCATCCGCTTTTGACAATAGAGTTTGTAAAGAAATTCCTTGAGCATTGCAAAGACCGCAATGTGCAGCTGATTGTCTCAACCCATGAGACAAGGCTGATGAACCACGAGTATCTGCGCCGCGACGAAATCTGGAACTGCATCCAGAACAAGAGCGGCGAGACCACGCTAGAAAGCTTTGACCGCCCCGAAGTGCGCATAGACAAGGTGCTGGAGGAGAATTACCTTGAGGGAAACTTCGGGGGAATTGTGTTTTAGGGAAAGGAATTGCGGATGCTCCTGAT
>CAZURC010000002.1:37552-63577 GCA_964623405.1 uncultured Treponema sp. | reverse complement strand
TAGATTTTTTGAAAATGTCGTTCTTTTCCCAAAATTTTAAAACTTCCTCTTCCTGCTTCGGAAAATCAGGCTTTGAATCAATTGACTTGTACACGATATGCCTCTTTTCAAATTGATAGAATAAAATCGAAATATTATATAAAAAATTTAGGAGTTAGGAAATAGACGATATGCTTTATACGTCAGGTTTTAAAACTTAGGGCAGAATTTTTCTCGCTATTGGTAAGTATGCAACACTCGCATAATAACGCAAGCCAAGTATAACAAGCGGCGGCTCCGGCTACAGTTAAAAGCAACACCTTAACTACAGCAATTTGTGCGTAAATGCATAGCTTTTGAGTGCGCTAATGCTCAATGACAAAAATTAAACTTTGCTTTATAATTATTTTAAGGTTAATCTATAACTAGTAACGAGGCGCTTATGAGGACAAGACAGTTTTTCATTGGCAGCACGATTTTCGCTGTGCTGTTTTCTTGTATAGTATTCGGGGAGGGGTGCTCATCGGCCTCTGGCGGCGGAGGTGAGAGCCCTTCCTTCACAGTAACTTATTATACGGAGCATGGAAGCTCTCCGGCATCTATCAAGGTAGAAGAGAACACGGCTCTTTCTTCTGCTCAGCTTCCAACGCTTTATGCTGACGGCTACACTTTTAATGAGTGGCTTGTCGGCTCAACCGCCACGAGCGCAAGCGGCTACAAAGTCACATCTGACATCACGCTGACAGCGAACTGGACAAAAAACGACTACACAATCACATTTGAAAAAAACGGCGGAACCTGGACAAGCGGCTATACGCCAATATCAGCTTACACAATTGAAGACGAAATCACGCTTCCAGCGGCAGACAAGCTTTCAAAATCCGACGCGGCGTTCAAGGGCTGGTTTGAAGAAGATGTGGTGTCGATAGGCTCAACCACCGCAGGCTCAAGCAGCGCAAGCCCTGTCACAAAAATCGAGAAAGGCACATTCGGAGACAAGACTTTCTACGCAAAGTGGGCTGACTCAATCTATTCTATACAATATGAAGGAACAAACGACGCAATAATTTCTGAGGGCGTGACACTTGAAAACGGATTTTCTTCCGAGGACACACAAATCACGCTCCCTACAGCAGAGCAGATTTCAAGGACAGGCTACACGTTCAGCGGATGGTTCAAGTCAAGCACCTATTCAGAAAGCGATGCAATCACAGTATTAACAAAAGATTCTGCGTCTAAAGGCGAGACGCTCACGCTCTATGCGAAGTGGACGCCGGTTGAATACACAATCACATACAACCTGGACGGCGGCACCTGGGCAAGCGGCTACACAGCGGTTTTGACTTACACAATAGAAGATGAAGTGACGCTTCCAGACGCGTCAAGCGTCACGAAAGCCGGCTATGACCTTGAGGGCTGGTATGAGGTTTCGACAAGCTCAACCAACACTGGCACAAGCTCAACAAGTTCAAGCCCTGTCACAAAAATCGAGAAAGGCACAACCGGAGACAAGACATTCAAGGCAAACTGGACTTTGGCGACCTACACAATCACTTACAAGAATGTTGATGGCGCAAACTATTCAAATCCTGAAAGCTACACACTGATAAGCGATACAATCACTCTCACAGACGCAAGCAAGGCTGGCTATACCTTTAAAGGCTGGTACTTTGTGAATGACGGTGTGGTTTCAGAAACCCCAGCCACCGAAATTCCAAAAGGCACAACCGGAAACATCACGCTATACGCAAAGTGGACAGCTATTGAATACAAAGTCTCATTTAACCTAAACTTAGGCACCTGGGCAGACGGCTACACGGCAATATCGTCTTACACAATCGAAGACGAGGTGACTCTTCCTACAGCAGAGAACATCACGAGAAGCGGCTACACGTTTGACGGATGGTTTGAGAATTCTGCTGACAGGGATTTACCAGACCCACCCGCTCCTGCGACTTCAATTCCAAAAGGCTCGACTGGCAGCAAAACATTCTATGCAAAATGGACAAAGACAACCTACACAATCACGTACGAGAATGTTCAAGGCGCGGACAACTCAGCAAACGCAACATACTATGAAGAGCTCACAACCCAAAGCGTTCCTATCACTCTCAATACCCCAAGCAAGGCTGGCTATACCTTTGAAGGCTGGTATTTTGTGAATGACGGAGTGGTTTCGGAAAGCCCTGCCACAGAAATTCCAAAGGGCACAACCGGAGACGTTACACTCTACGCGAAGTGGTCGGTGATTACCTACACAATCACAATTGAGACAAACGGCGGAGAATTGGCGGGAAGCTATACACCGGCCTCATCCTATACAGTCGAAAGCGAGGAAATCGCACTTCCAACGTCAAGCGAAATCACTAGAACCGGATACACCTTTGACGGATGGTTTGAGAATGAAGATTTGACTGGAGAGGCAGTTTCTTCAATTCCAAAAGGCACAACCGGAGACAAGACGTTCTATGCAAAATGGACGGCGATTGTTTACACAATCACTTACAAGAACGCTGACGGCGCAGAAAACTCAAATCCATCAACCTATACAATCGAGGATGCAGTCATTCTCAAAGAGCCAAGCAAGACCGGCTACACTTTTGATGCCTGGTATAAAACAGAAGATTTCAGCGAGATAGCATCGCTCCCGAAAGGCTCAACAGGGGACAAGACTTTCTATGCAAAATTCATTCCTTACCAAAAGAAGATTAGCTTCTATTCAAACTACACTTACACAAAAGATTCAGCAAAGCCTTATTACAATGAAATCAAGGTTATTGACCCGACCGTAGATGATTCAAAATATTTGTATACACAGACAATCATTTTTGGCGAGGAGACTTCCTTTATTCCTGTGAACTTCTACTCTGACAAATGGCTTTTTGCAGGCTGGAACACAGCGGAGGACGGAAGCGGAACTTCTTACTCTGACAAGGCAAAAGTCCTGTGGAATGCTCAAGAGGACTCAAGTGTAAGCGATGATGTAGTCCAAATCACAGAAAGCAATCCAACTAGCATACTCTCAACGCTCAATCTTTATGCGCAGTGGACAGCAAAGACCTCGGACATCTATTCAATCACTTTGCCAGAGGCAGATGACGGAGACATCGCATTGAGCAAGAGCGGAACTGAGCTCACGGCAAAGTTCACTGGCTTTACAGGAACTTACTACTGGTATATTGACGGCTCTGATACAGAGACCTATTCAAGCGCGACAAGGACAGACGAGGAGAGCACGACCGACTTGTCAACTTACTCAACGCTTGATGTCGCGCAATATCTTGGAAAAGAAGGAACATCTTACGGAGTCCACTCTGTGATGGTAAAAATCGAATACAACGGAAATGTCTACACGCAGACTGCGTTTGTTTCTCTTTCACCATGGAATTAGTTTATTGGAGTAAAAAATGAAAAAAAAGATAGCAACACAGACTATTGCAGGAATTGCGCTTCTTGCCACGGCAGCCATTTTTGCGGCGAGCCTTGCTTCCTGCTCAAATTCTCTTGACACAGAGGAAAAAAACGCGGTTTCGGCAAGCTCAACCACCTCTGGAACAAGCTCAACCACCTCTGGCGCAAGCTCAGATGCCACAAATGGAAAGGCGGTTGTAAAGATTTCGCTTGGAGATGAGATTGCAGAAGAGAGAACAGTTCTTCCACTATTCTCAAAAGCGAATCTGACAAGCATCGCTCTTTACGGAAAGTCATCAGCAGATGAGGGGACACTGAGCGCAAGCGGCTCTTATCTTCTTGCCTCCTGGGACACTTTTGCAGCTCTTGCTGCGGATGAGGGAGTCATCCTTGATGCTGACGAGGAGGAGCTGAGCGGAACCTGGACTTTTCTTTTGACAGCGGTTTCCTGCGGCTCTGCGATGAGCGCGGAAAGCGATTCCATCACTCTTTCTACAACAGAGACAAACACTGTCGCGTTCACGCTTGCGGTGGTTTCAGGAGAGACAAAAGGCGCGGTAAAAGTTGAACTTGCTGACCTTGAAAAAAAGAGCATTGCCGCTGTTAAGTACAACTGGAGCACAAGCCAGTCAGTTTCTGAATCAACTGCGGCGGAGCTTCCAGTCTCAACTAATTCTCTTGACTCAAAAAGCGCGGTTTTTGAGAAATCAGATGTGGAGGCAGGAAACTATTTTCTTACTTTCTATTTTTACGACTCAGACAACGCTCTTGTCACAAATCCTTACCAGACCTCAGTAATCGTCCAGGCGGGCGCACTCAGCTACAAAAAGCTCACGGCTTCTTCTTATTATTATTCATCTGACTCAAATTACGAAGAGTCGTTTGACTCAAACTCTGTGGAGCTAAAGACGTACAAGATAACTTACATGTTTAACAACGGCGCGACCGAGAATGACAGGTACGTCAAGGAATTTTATCCGGCATCTGTCCTGCCAGGCGAATACTCATCTACAAAAGACGCGGACACAACTTTCACAGGAGAGGCTCCGGAAGGCAAGAGATTCCGCGGATGGAACACAAGCAAGGACGGAAGCGGAACACGCTATTCTCCTGGCGACAGCATGAGCTTAGAAAGCGACTTGTATCTGTATGCGCAGTGGGCAGCCTATGACGAAGCAGATAAGGTCTGGACGATTTCAAGCGCAGATGAATTCCGCGCGTTCTTCTCTTACAGTGAAAACGGCGCAGCAACCTACGGCTCGAAAGACTATCCTGCAAAGCTGCTTTCAGACATTACGGACTTGACGGACTGGGAGGCGGTCTCTTACTCAGGAACCTTTGACGGAAACTCAAAGTCGCTCACCTACTCTTTGTCTTCAACAAGCGCAAAGCAAGCCTCGCTCTTTGCGACATTGAGCGGAACCGTAAAAGACTTGACACTGACAAGGCTTTCAATCTCATCGTCCTCTTACGGTGAATATGTGGCGGGACTTGCATCCATTGCCTCCGGCGCGGAAATTTCCGGCGTTACCTTGACAGACAGCTCAATAAAGTCAACCGGGCAAGCCTCCTATGTAGGCGGCCTTATTGCTTATGCAGAGAACAACACGGCAACAAGCGGAAACTTAGTCACGGGAACAGAGGAGTCTCCTGTCACTGTCTCAGGAGTGAACGCCGAGTATGTGGGCGGACTTGTCGCCTATGCGGAAAACTGCACGTTCGGAACTGAGCCAAGCCCGGACAAAGTCTCCTTTGTGACAGCAACAGGCGGTGGCGGCACAGGAAACAAAGGAACCGGAGCTTTCGCAGGCTACATAAAAAACACAAGCATAGTAAGCCCGGAAGTAACTTACAGCTGTGTATCTGGACTATACGCTGGCGGCATTGCAGGATATGCGGATGCCTGGCCAATAGGAAGCGCAGACTACGCAATAAGCAATGCAAAAGTCAAGTCAAACGAATCATATCCAATAGAAGGAATGTACGCGGGAGGAATAGCCGGCTTCAGCCAAGCCTATATCTCAAATCCTGTTGTAGACACAGTGTCTGTATCGGCAGATTCTTCCGGCGGATACGCAGCAGGAATAGCAGGGCAGACCTTTGGCACAATCACTTCAACACTGGCAAGCGCAAACGTCAGTTCCGCAGTAATTTCTGGCAACGGCTCATCTACCCTCAGCTATACTTACCTCGGCGGGGGTGCAGGCGAAAACTGCGGAACAATCTCCGGAATCAAAGTTGACGCGAGCACAAAAATCTCATCGACAAGGACAACAATGCTCTATGCAGGCGGAATCGCCGCCTACAACAAATATGAAAATTGGTGGGGGGGTATACATCCGGGAAAAATCGACGGAACCAACTCTGTGGAAAAGTTCACGCTTGAATGCGGCGGAGGAAACTACGGCTACGTGATTGGAAAAATCGAGTCAGGAGATGTGAGCGATGATATTAGCAATGCGTACAGCGAGAGCACAGCTGTCTCTCAGGCAACAGACACTAGCACAAGCACTTCAGCTTCGACAGTCTCATCAAGCTCTTACGTGGAGATAACTTTGACAAGAACCGCGAAGGTGACTTTGACTGTTACAGACGCATCAGGCGGTGCGGCAGTTTACGGAGGAATCACAACTTCAAGCTCCGAAGATGTTGATGTCTCTGAGACAAGCTCAACGGTTCTTGCATACACCGGCAAAGTTGACGGCGCAAGCGCGACAGTGAGCGCAGGCTATCTTACAAAAGGAACATACTACATTGTGCTGAAAACCGCCGATGACAGCTGGGATTTATCAGAAGAGGGCAACAGCGTCACTTACACAATAGACTAAGGCGCGGCAACGCCGGTTGAGGCGGCTTTTATCTCTCACTTATGCAAGTCCAGGTTGCGGCGGTTCCAGGTATAGGGGTTGTATTTCTCAAGGTCTGTGATTTCTTTCCAGTGGAAGTCTATGTCCGCCGACGGAAAAAGAGGCTTTGGCGCAGGGCGGAGTCGGGAATTATCCTCATCAACTTTCTTTAAAAGCTCCTCTACGCTTCCGCTTCCCGGAATATATGCAAGGTAAGGGTCTGGCGGCGCATATATCAAGCCCTCTGTGTCAGAGACAAAATTGTACGGAAGAGATGAGGATTTTTGTATATTGCGGATTTTCCGGCTTCTCCCTGTTGCGCAGGTATAAAGATTCCCTGAAACCTGGATATATTTAGGCACATAGTACAGGGCATCCCCGTCAGAGAATTCCGCCTGCTCGTCTGTCTGCTCCATGCTGGAAAGCCAGTAGCGGATATGATAGACAGAAGAGCCGTCTATGTAGTAGCAAAGAAGCTCATCCTTTATCACCGGAGGCGAGATTGTAAGGCCGGAGGCTGTTCCATAGTCTGCAAGAAAATAACGCCCGTCTATTGCGTTTCCGCTCTCGTCATAGAAATTCTGCCGGACAAAGAAGCGCATATAGATATTGCCGTCAATAACCGCAAGAGGAATATAAACATAGTCCTTAAGTCCCGGATACTTTACTTTAAGCTCATAGGCTCCGTCTGTTCTGGAGCTGTTCTCCGCGATTGTCCTGAATTCAAGCTCTATGTTCTCAGAATAGCGCGCCGTGGCGTCATTCCTGGCGCGGGAAGAAATCTGCGCATAGCTCTCGCTTTCCGCCGCCCTGTCATCATACCACTGATAGAAAACACGAAGAACACATGTATATACATCGCTTCCGTTGGAGAAAAGCGCAAGACGGTCTTTCCCCTGCCATATACCCTCAAGCGCCGCGGGGACATCCTTTGAGTAAAGCTGGGCATGGCTGTAATCCTTTGCGGACAATAAAGGGAGAGAGAGAAAGAAAACTGCGGTAAGCGCACAGAGGGAGTTTTTCACGTGTGGCTTAATTATAAGACGAAAAATGCATTTGCGCCATACGCTTGCCCGATTGCTCTCAGAACAGCTTAGCTATCTGCTTCTTATAAATCTGTACTATCTTATGGCGCATCAGCTCCTGCTTTGCGTTTATTTCCTTTCCTATCTCAAAGCTGTCCTTCAGCAGCGCAAACTTGAATATTCTCTCGCAGGCGCGGAATCCGGTCTTCGCGTTGTCAAGGGTGTCAATCTCTGTGCGGAAAAGGCTCTGTATTTCATTTGTCTCAAGAAGGGCGTCGTAGTTGTCATAGACTATATTGTTCTCCTCAGCGTAGGAAACAACGTTGCTCTCGTCAGGGACAATAAGCGCGCTCACGTACTTCTGATCCTGTCCTACAACAACAGCTCTCTCTATGTACTGGCTTTCGTTCAAAGCTTTCTCTATGACAGCGGGCTCTATGTTCTCCCCTCCCAGGAGCACTATGGTGTCCTTCGCTCTGCCTACAATCTTAAGCTCATGGTCATAGCTTATCATTCCAAGGTCGCCCGTATTTAGCCATCCGTCCTTGCCGATTATTTTCTCAGTCAAGTCATCTCTCTTATAGTAGCCTTTCATAATCTGCCTGCCGCGCACCAAGATAAGGCCCTTTTTTCCAGGCTTCAGGGGCTTCGGGTCTGCAATCTGCCCGTCCTTCTCCCTTACGATTTTCACATCAAAATCTGGAAACACAAGTCCTACATTGTTCACGCGGGGCTTCTTTGAGTTCTTTACAGATATTACAGGAGAAGTCTCCGTCATTCCGTAGCCCTCAAGCAGCCTGAATCCAATTGCGTTGAAGAACTTTTCCGTCTCCGGCTGCAACGCTCCGCCTCCTGAGATAGCCGCCCTGAACTTTCCTCCAAACTTTGCGCGGATTCTTGAATACACAAGCTGCTCGCCCAGGAAATATCCCGGCCACAAGAGAGCGAACGGTATCACCGCCGCAAGCATCTCCAGGACACGCGGATACCACTTGAACCGGCAGCTGAGCCCAAGAACGTGGATTTTCATTGAATAGTAAAGCTTACCGTAGGCTATAGAGTATCTCATAATCAGCTTCTCAAGAGGCTTCATCTTTTTTATCTCGCGGTACAATCCCTGCGCGACTGCCTCCCACAGGCGGGGAACAGCGTTCATCCACTGTGGCTGGACAAGCTGCATGTCGTTGAGCATTACGGACGCGACCGGCTTTGAATAGGCAAATCCGCCTTCCAGTGCGACAACCATGTAGCAGAAAGCCCGCTCAAAGCTGTGCCAGATTGGAAGAACCGTAAGCCACAAGTCCCCGCTCTGCATAAGCCCCAGCACAGAGTGGGCAGACTCGCACTGGGCTATCATATTGTCATGAGTAAGCTGAACGCCTTTCGGCAGGCCTGTAGTTCCAGAGGTAAAAATAATTGTCGCGACATCATCTTTCTTAACCTCGTCCATCGACTTTTCAATCTCAATCCAGTCTTCCTTTGTAATCTGGCTTCCCTCACTCTCAAGCGTTGAGTAGTAGACAATCTCTATGCCCTTTGAGGCGGCCTCTTCCTTCGTCTTTTCGTCAGCATGATCAAACAGTATCGCAGTCTTGAGCAAGGGAACTTCCTCAATCTTCTCAAGCACTTTCTCGAGCTGCCTTGCGTTCTCAAAAATACAGAATTTGCACTCAGCAAAGCTCAAAATAAACCGCATCTCGATTCCCATCGAGTCGCAGCCGCGCGGAACATCAACTGCGCCCAAAGACAAAAGCGCATAGTCCGAGATGAGCCATTCCCTCCGGTTGTCGCTCATGATTCCTACATTGTCGCCTCTTTTGACTCCAAGCTTCTTGAACGCCCAGGCAAGCTCCACTATATGCTGGTAGACCTGGGAATAGCTGTAGCGCACAAAGACACCGCTCTTGTTCTTTACTGCCTGCAAAGTATAGTTAGGAATTTTCTTTGCCTTGCCACGGAGCATGACAGGAAGCGTGCTCCCCAAAGTCTTATCAAATCTTGTATCAGGGAATATCTTTTCAATCATAGCAGATTGACATTATCACAACTTTTGTCATTTTGGCAAGAGAGCGGGTTCCAATTAAGAAAAACATTCCTCCCGCCGAGAAGAAGCGGCTCAAAGGCGCCTCTTATAGACCGCGCGTCTTCTTTTATGATATATTCTTGCTATATGGCAACTTACTTGGGAAAACTCGGCGAGCTTACACTAAAGGGCTCAAATCTTCACTCTTTTGAGAAACTTCTTGTTCAGAACGCAAGGACATATCTTCTTTCCGTGGAGGCGAAAATCCGCCTCAGCTTCGGGAGGCTCTACATTGAATGTGAGGAAGATGCCTGCCCTGCCGTTGAATTCACTCTAAGCCATCTTGCAGGAATAACCGGATGGGCAAAGGCCGAGGTCGTGGATAAAGACATAGGAGAGATTCAGAGGAAAATACTGGAGCTTGCGGAAAAGGAGAAAGCGGGCGGAGCAAAGACTTTCAAAATCAATGCGAAGCGAAGCGACAAGTCATTTCCCCTGGACAGCTACGCAATCATGAGAGAGGCGGGAAGCCTTGTGTTTGACAGCGGGCTTCTAGGAGTTGATGTCCACAATCCCGATGTTGTCTTTACTGTAGAGGTGCGCGACAAGGTATACATTTACTCAGACTCCGGAATAGGATGCAGAGGTCTTCCTGTTGGCTGCTCAGGAAAAGGACTGCTGCTTTTGAGCGGAGGAATAGACAGCCCTGTGGCAGGATACAGAATGGCGATGAGAGGCATGAGCGTTGACTGTGTCTACTTCCATTCATATCCGTACACATCAAAGGAAGCGCAGGACAAGGTTGAAACCCTCGCCCAGATACTCTCGCACTACGCGATGCGCACGCATATAAACATAATCCCTTTCACACAGGTACAGATGCAGATAAAGAAGAAGTCTCCTGAGAAATACACAACTCTCATGCTGAGAATGTGCATGATGAAGGCAAGCACCATGCTCGCGAAGAGGACTGGAGCCGGCTGCCTTATAACCGGCGAAAGCCTCGGCCAGGTTGCAAGCCAGACACTTGAGAACATGGCTGTCACAGAGTCGGCGGCAGGACTTTCCATTCTGCGCCCCCTTGTAGGAATGGACAAGGAGGAGATAATCAATACCGCAAGGCAGATTGGAACTTACGACACATCAATTCTGCCCTACGAGGACTGCTGTGTTCTTTTCAGCCCTAAGCATCCTGTGCTCCGCGCCTCTGTACAGGAGGCCGATGAGATTTACAGAGATCTGGAAGTTGACAGCCTCGTTGAGGAGGCGTTTGAGAACAGAGAGCTCAAGAGGTTCGAGGCCGCAGGCTTTGTGGCAAAGGAATGGGGCTCAAAAGAGAACGCGGCAAGACTCTCCGAAAGCTACGGCGCCCTGATACCGCGCGGCTAATACGTATACCTGAATCCCAGCGTAATATAATGGCTCACCTTGTCGTAGAGCCCTGATAGCCACTGGCTCTTTTGCTCCTCCGCCCTTGTCTTCGCGGCGGCATAGACTTCATCCCTGGTAGCCTCCTTTCCGTCAAGATAGTAGATGTAATCTCCAGTTGAAGAGTTGTACACGCGGCTCCAGTCAATAGTTCCGCCTGAGTATATATTCCTGTTCACGCCAGCATTCTTCACGTACTCAAAGGTGTATCCGGCAAGCAGCGTCATCCGCCCGCGCCTTGTTGCAGGAAGATCTAGCTCCGCCTGCAACGAAGCCTGCATGACAGACATCTTGTGGTCGCTTGTCATAAAGCCAAGATGCTCCCATGCCTGATCAACGTGGATACCGGAAGTATCATCCTCGTTCGAGAACATCTGGTGCATATAGGCAGATCCATCCGTAATATACTGCCCCTTCTCGGCAAGAACATAGCCCGCCGCATCGTCATCATCAAAAGCCTCCGCAGTATTTGCATGGCGGATAAAGTTCGTGGCAAAATTTATCCTGAAGAAAGTCTTAGGCGCAAAGCTTGCAAAGAAAGACACCTTGTCGGAGTTAGGATCAAGCACAGAGCCTATGTTCACGCCGGAATTAGTGTAGTTCTGGTAGTTCGGGCTGGCGCCTGAGATATACCCTGAGTCATCGCTCTTGTACTCCCAGTGCGAGTATACATATGGAAGCACCATCTGATAGTTCAAGCCGGCTCTTGTGCATGCGGAATTTGACGGATAGAACACAAATCCTGTCTGCCCCGCCACTCTGATTTTTGAGTCAAAGTTCAGCTTTACAACCTCGTTCACATCAAAGTCGTCAACAAAGATGTCCGTTGCCCACTCAAGTCCCCGTACAGGCTTCAAGCTGAACAGAATTCCCATCTGCAGATTGTCGTTCGCGCCGCCTATATTCTGGACTGCCATGTAAGGAACAGGAAATATGTATGACAAATTGAAGGTCGGCCCGAACACGATATTCTCATAGTAGGAAATATCAATATAATTGTTAAGCCGGTACTTTATCACATGAAACGAAAGGAATTTCCCGTCTGTGTGATCGCCGTATTCATCCGGATTGTTAGCGGTAGCTCCGATAATCTCAAATGAAGAGGCATAGCTCCACTTGTCCCTCGTCACGTTCATTATAAGGTTCGCGGAATGGAAGGCGGTGTCATTAAGCGCAAGGCCGTCATCAAGGAAAGAGCCATATCCCGTCTTGCTAAGACCAGCAGTGACAAAATATCTTTCCGTGCCGAATGAAAGGTTCGTGTTCCAGTCAAGGTAGGTGTCTATCGGTCCCACGCTCGCAGGATCAAATACAGAATCCTCCGCCTTGTTCTTGTACATAGGCGCAATGTCATCATAGTCCGCGCTCTCGGCGTACATCCCCAGGTCATAGCCGAATGAGACTAGCGGGCTGAAAAAAAGCTCTCCTGCGATTCCGCCCTCGCCCTTTACGTTCTTTGTTCCGTTGTCTGAGCTGTCAGTTATATTCTCTGATTTCTTGTACTCTGCGGCTCCGTTCACATATATATTAAGGTTCTTTCCAAAAATGCGGTTATACTCGTAAAGAGCAGTCTCAGCATCATGCCTTACCCCGCAGTCAATGACTTTTTCCAGAATGGACTTTATAACATTTGCCGGATAAGGGCGCACTTGGGGAAGAGGATCAATATAGCCTTTAAGCTCCCAGCCCTGCGCCTCCTTGTAAAACCTGTCCGTTGGATCTACAGAAACCTGAGCCGCCACACAAAAAGCAGAGAATAGAAACACTGCGGAAAGAAAAAACTTTTTCATAAGTAAAAATCCTCGTAAACATAAAAAGCGAACTGGTGGAATTGTATCACTATTTACAACTTAAATGAACATGCGCCTGCAATCTCAAGGCCATGCGCAGTCTCTCCTCTCTCATGGTTATGGTTAAAAATCACAACATAGCTCGGCTGGAAAGCGAACTCGATTCTCCTTGACAGCCTGTATATCCCTTTAAGCGATATTCTGTTGACATACTCAGGAGTTCCGGTAGGAGTCACAAGGCCCTGGAGCTGTTTTCCTGTCTTGTCTGGAAAAACGGAGCTGTATCTGCTTGTTTCATCATCGTGCGTAGGATAGCACCAGCCTGCAGGATAGTCAGTGCCAGTGTGTAGACCGCCCCAGCTATAGCTTCCGTCTGATTCTTTCATGCTCGTAAAGACATTTGTCCCCGACATCTCGCCTCTCGCCATAAAAAGATAGACAAGATTCATCGACCACTTGTCAGGAACCTCATAGCCTGCGCTCATCTCGCCTGAGATAGTGTCAGGCCCGAAAGGAGAGCCAATCCACTCATAGAACGGATATTTTTTCTCACCCATGTTCTCCACATAGGTTCTTACAAGCGACCAGTTCGGGCTTTCCTTTATATAAAGATATGGCTGGGCATAGCTTCCCTCCAGAGAAAATGTGAGCCGTCCTCTCCTAAAGGGAATATAATACTTTCCGCCAAGCTGTCCTCCCATTCCGTTCGGAGTGACGTTGTCAGGATAATTGCTGTTCTCGAATAGAGTCTGGAACTGTGTCATTGCGAAAGTTCCGTAGAATTTAAGGCTGCTCACAGGAACAAACTGGAACTTCAAGCCAAGATATGCGCATGTATGAGACTCAGAGTCATAGCTGGTGTTGTCATAGTCGCGCCACGGGGCCATGCCGTGAAAAATCGTCCATGGATTCAAGAACCTGAGCTCCATCGGCGCATTCACAAAGATTCCCTCAAGAACCGTGAATGAGAACTTCTTAAAGAACCTTGCGTCAAGCTGGTGGAGATACATATATCTGTCAACGTTAAACTGGCTTACAATCCCTGTGTACTTTAAATTTGGCGAATACATATTAAGCTGGCCGTAAGAGACACCTGTCAGATATTCTGACCATATCATAGAGCCGGTCATGCTTCTTCCTATGTTCCTTGCGCCCTTTCCAAGCTGGAATGAAATGCCTGTCTTGTCTGTGATTTTATGTCCTGCCGAGAAATATCCTGTGTCAGGGAAATTTATATCAAGGTCATCCTCTGTTACAGGAATGTTTGTGTAGCGGCTGTTCTTAAGCGCCGTGTTCTTGTTCATGCCCAAGGACAAATCCATGCTCATCGCCACATAGTCAGAAAGAGTGAATGTGAGAGGAGCCTTCAGGACAGGCTCTCTTTCATAGCGGTCATAAACCCAGTCAATGTCATAATTTGTCTTATAGAATCCGGAGATATTAAGGGAAGGCTCAAGTCCAAGCGTAATCAAGTCGGAGTTAAGTCCAATCGGCTTGTAGTCAAAATAATCCTGGATTCGACGGTATTCCGCCTGGGCCGCCTCGCTCAATGAGGATACATCTATCTCGCCAAGATAAAGCCTGAGCTCCTCTATTGTCATAGGCTCGTTGTCCGCAAAGTTGACGACACCTGCCTCAATGCTCAGGCTCTCTATGCTGTCGTAAACCCAGTGTCCTGCAGGCACAAGCTCCTGCATGCTTCGCGCAAACAGGCAGACAGGAGCTGTGGCTATAAAAACAATAAACAAAACAAGCAGCCTTGATGCTACGTTTTTTGAAAGTGAGTTTCTCATAAGATGTCCTTCTTATTGCCTGGCGCTTTCCACAGCGCTATCTACAGCTTTCTGCAGCTCCCTTGAGCTTACTGGATTAGGATAATGCCTTAAGACTTCATTATAGAAAGCCACAGTCCGCTTCCCGTGGTTCTCCAGCGTAAAGCGTCCGCTTATTTCCAGCGCCTGCCTTGACATTTCAGCGCACTTCTGCGGGTCTCTTAGTACCCTTAAAAGTTTTTCCGCGACTTCCTTGTCGCTCTTTCCAAAATAGCCGTCAACTCCGTCAAAGACTGTATCTGTAAAGCTTGTGTCGTAGCGGCAGACAACAGGTATCCCAAGAGAAAGAGCCTCAAGGACAGTCATGGAATGCATTTCCGAAAGAGAGACAGTGCAGAACACATCCGCAGCGGCGTAATAGTCTGAAAGCTTCTCCCAGTCAACAAAGCCTGTAAAAACGATTTTGTCCTCAAGATTGTCTTCCTCGGCAGCTTTTACAAGATGCTCATACCTTGCGCCATTGCCGACGACAAGAACCTTTATATCAGAGCTCTCATTGACAATGCTCTTTGCGATTTCATAGAACTCATCAATGCGCTTCTCCTCAACAACACGGCCGACATAGATAATTATCTTGTCATCGGCCTTGAATCCCAGCTTCTCTTTTACATCCGCCCTGTCTTCATCTGTGTACTGCCGTGAGATAAACCGCTTCCTGTCTATAGCGTTCGGGATAACAGCAGACGGAATATTCGGGAGCATCCTCGGCCTGTTAAAATAGTCATGCGCTTTCTGAGAAACATTTATAAACGCATAGAACTTCTTGTAAAGCCTCTGAACCGCTTTTCTTATCACTTTGCGGGGAATAAGCTCTCCTAAGAAAAGATAATACTTATAATAGTCTTCCCACATCGTATGCGTTGTAGCAATCACAGGAATATCAAGCTCCTTTCCCAACACAACAGCGACATGGCCTATAAAGAATTCTGTATGTGCGTGTATTAGCTCGATTTTATTTTCTATAAGGAATTCACGGATTTCAGGCTTGTAAGGAATGCCGATATATTGTCCGTCGCCGACAGGACTTTGAATAGAAAGGACACGGAAAATATCAGGGGTATCATTCTCTGATCCGGCTTTTCCCGCGCCTACAGTCACAACAACAACATGATGCCCCATTTCCTCAAGTATTTTCTTAAGCTGGACAACAACGGTCACAACACCGCTTTTTGTCGGAAGATAACTGTCAGAAAACAATGCGATATTCATAGGCTTGTATTTTACTTGATAATCTTCCTTCAAGCAACCTTCTGCTGCGCATCCCGCTTCTCATTGAGAATTTTGCCTCAATTGTGCTAGAATAATCACAATGACAGCAACAGAGAAGCTTGAAATCTATAATCTCCTTAAAAAATCCTCTGACTTATTATATGGATTTTCTTCCCCGGACTTTCCCAACACAGAGCCATCCTTTCTTGATGACAGTCCTCAAAAGCCAAGCGACCCGCGGCTCTCTATCTCAAGAAAAGACATCATTGACAAAAAAAGCGAGTCTCCGGCGCCTGATGCAATTCTGGAGAATATTTCCACGCAGATTTCAAAATGCTCCAGATGCCCCCTTGCAAAGACAAGGCACAATACAGTTCCCGGAACAGGCGTGATGAATCCCTACGTTCTTGTGCTTGGAGAGGGGCCTGGATATGAGGAGGATATGCAAGGACAGCCTTTTGTCGGGCCCGCGGGACAGCTCCTTGACAAGATGCTTGCCGCAATCAGCCTAAGCCGCTCCTCAAACACTTTTATCACAAACATTGTAAAGTGCCGCCCGCCAATGAACCGCAATCCCTATCCAGAGGAAGCGCAAGCCTGCCGCTCATTTCTCCAGGCACAAATCGCACTTCTAAAGCCAAAGGCGATACTCTGCGTAGGAACAGTAGCGGCGAAAAATCTCCTGCAAACCGACCTTGGAGTCACAAAGCTCAGGGGACATTTCTATGAATATGCGTCATCTCCTGTCGCCGTGACATACCATCCAAGCGCTCTCCTAAGAGACAGCCAGCTCAAGCGGCCGGCATGGGAGGACTTAAAGCAGTTCAGGACAAAGCTCATGGAGATATGCCCTGAGTATGAGAAGCACTATATTCCTTACGTCCGCTGATGGCAAAATTCCTTCAAGTGGCGCTCAATGTGCCGTTAAACCAGACATTCACATATCTCAACATTGAGCCTGTAGAAAAGACAAGGACAGGCTGCAGGGTTGAAATAAAGTTCGGCGCGCGAAGAACAAAAGGCTGTGTCATCTCCGAAAGCGATACGCTTCCTAATGAGTGTCCTGTAGAGGAAGACAAAATAAGGCCTATAACAAAAGTTATTGATGAAAGCCCGCTTATAAACAGCGAGCTTCTAGGTCTTGCGCAATGGGTCTCGCATTACTACCTGTGCCCGATAGGAGAAGCCGTAAGCGCGATGCTTCCATCGGCTAAGAGAGAAAGCGAGACAGGAGGATTCTCATTTCAAGACGATATTCCGGAGGAAAAGCCCCGGGAGCTGAGCGGAGAGCAGAAAGCGGCTGTCGATGGGATTCTTGCTGATTTCGGCAGCAAAGCGAATGCTGCAAAAGCAAAGCCAGGCGACAAGGATGCCGCCTCAAGGCAACTAAAACCCGCGAGTTTTTCAAATAAAAACTCGTATGCGGCAGGAGGCCGCTATCACTATCTTTACGGACCGACAGGAAGCGGAAAGACAGAAGTCTTCCTTCAGTGCGCCCAAAGAATGCTTGACAATGGGAAGGGTGTAATCTACCTGGTGCCAGAGATAGGCCTCACAAGGCAGGTTGTAGAAGCTGTCTCAAGGCGTTTCGGCAACACCGTTGCTGTTCTTCATTCCGGCCTTACTCCAAGCCAAAGGCTTTGTGAGTACCACAGGATTATAAGCAGGGAGGCAAGGGTTGTTGTCGGCGCAAGAAGCGCAGTATTTGCTCCTGTTCCGGACTTAGGAATGATTATAATTGATGAGGAGCATGACAGCTCCTACAAGTCCGGCTCCTCCCCACGCTACCATGCAAGGCAGGTCGCAATGCACCGCTGCCAGCAGGCAGGAATCCCTCTTGTAATGGGCTCTGCCACTCCCAGCGTTGAGGCATGGTACTTGATGGACAGAGGAATTATCCTGCGCCACACGCTTTCAAGGAGACTTGCAGGAGGCGCAATGCCTCATATAAAGGCTATAGACCTCTCCAGCGAGCCTCAGGGAACAGGATGCATATCAAGGGAGCTTGAGAAAGAGATTAATTCCACGCTAAAAGAGAAAAGACAGACAATTCTCTTCTTGAACAGGCGCGGATTTACACACTTCTACCGCTGCCGCACATGCGGCTTTGAACTCAAGTGCAAGAACTGCTCAGTAAGCATGACATTCCACAAGTCAGAGAACCGTCTTCGCTGCCATTACTGCGGCTGGAATATCGCCCCGCCCCAGCAATGCCCGCAGTGCGGCTCCCTGGATGCAGGATACTCAGGCTTCGGAACAGAATTCATAGAAGCAGAGGTAAAAGCCAAGTTCCCCGCCGCAAGGATTGTACGAATCGACACGGACAGCACAAGAGGCAAAGGAGAGCTGGAAGAAAAACTTGACGCGTTCAAGAAAAATGAGTACGACATAATGCTCGGGACACAGATGGTAGCAAAAGGACTCAACTTTCCCAGCCTGAAGCTTGTAGGCGTTGTGCTTGCGGACACAGGACTTCACATGCCGGACTTCAGGGCGGCGGAAAGAACATTCTCCCTTATAACACAGGTTGCCGGCAGGACAGGAAGGTTCTTTGCAGACGGGAAAGTGCTTGTGCAGACATATTCTCCAGAGCGGGTGCCCGTACTGCTGGCCGTGCACAGCGAGACAGAGAAATTCTATGAGGAGGAGATAAAAAGCAGGCGCGTTCTTAATTTTCCGCCTTTCAGTCGCCTTGTGCGCCTTGTATTCCGTGCGCCGACTGCAAGACAGGCAGAGCAGGCGGCATCGGGAGCGGCGGAAATACTAAGGAGCGCACTTACGGAGCTTTACAGAAAGCCTCAGAAAAACGGCTTCTCACAAGAACAGAAAGAAATTATTGGAGAGACCGAAATACTGGGCCCCGCAGAATGTCCTATCTCAAAGATAGCGCTTAACTGGCGGTTCCAGATAATCCTAAGGGGAAAGAGCATCAAGGTTCTGCAGGCAGCCTGCGCCTCATTCCTTTACAACTACAGCCGTCCGTCAGATGTCTACATAGAGACAGATGTCGATCCTGTAGTCATGCTATAGCATCTGCAAGGGCTATACGTGTCTTCTCTCTCCGTCAAAGCTTATCCTGTACAGGAAAAGTCCGTTCGGCGGAGCCGTGGGGCCGGCCTTGCTCCTGTTCCTTGCGTCAAGAGCCTCCTTAAAATACTGCGGAGAGCGGCCGTTTCTCTCAAAGAAAATAAGAGTTCCTGCAAGGCTTCTTACCATTTTCCATAAAAAAGCGTTAGCTGTAATCTCAAACACAAGTATCTCAGGATTTCCGCTGTCAAGGTAAAAGCAAGCATTCTCAATATACCGGCAAGTTGAAAGGCTTTTGTCTCCAGCCGCGGCAAAAGTCGCGCAGTCAGTCTCGCCTCTTAAACACGAGGCCATCTTATTAAGGACATCAATATCCGGCTTATGGCCAATCGGCCAGACATACCTCATCTGGTGGGCAAGAGGAGAGCCAGTATGAAAGAAGTATCTGTAGGTACGGCTTGTCGCGCTGAACCTTGCGCTAAAATCACCAGGAACCTCGTCTGCTTCCATAATCCTTACATCGTCCGGCAAAAGGCAGTTAAGCGCGACAGGATACTTATCCAGAGGAATTGAATCTATCGGAGAGAAGAAGTTTGCCGCCTGGGCGAACGCATGGACTCCTGAGTCTGTCCGCCCGCTTCCTGTGAGCGCGACTTTCTGCTTGTGGAGCTTCTCAAGAGCATTCTCAACCTCTCCCTGCACAGTGCGGACAGGCTTTCCGCCACAGCTTTTATCCTGGCGCTGCCAGCCGCAGAAATCAGTTCCATCATAAGAAATTGTAAGAAGTATGTTGCGCAAGGTGTCCGTCCGCTAGTCATCAACAGAAATAACATTCGCCTCGTTCAGCGTCGCCGTAAGCTTGTCATAAAGCTCGCGCGATTTCTCAAGAAGAGGCCCCGGCTTAGCCTTTGAGGACTTTCCAAGCCCGAAAATACGCGCAATTGAGCGCTTGTTGGCATCCAGCTTCTTGTAGCGCATCTGCATGTCTTCCTTCTGGCCGTATTTGTACTCCAGAAGCGAATTAAGGTAGATAACGCCGTCGTATCCATAGTTCTTGTCTATATCAGGACCAAAGTTGCTTATCTTGGCGATTGTCTCGATTCTTCCTGTCTCGTTAATCAGCGTCTGCTCATAGAAGAACTGGGCCTTCCTATAGAAGACCTGGGCAGCCCAGCCATAGTTGTGTCCAGGAACAGCTTTCTCCAAATCCTTGCACAGCCATGCCAGGCGCAGAGAAATTATCGCTCTCTTTATTGTCGGAGCATAGCCTAAGTCAGCCTTCTCATAGCTAAGGAGAGCGAGATAATACATAGCGGCTCCGTCCAGAAGATTGCGCTCGCGGGTAAGCTCATAGTAAGGGAACATCGTGGACACAGCCTTTTTTCGCCTCTCGCTGTCATCAAGCAGCGCATTAAGCGTGTTGTTGTCCTGGATCTCCTCAAAGTCATTCCAGAAAAGAGCTGTATGGCATTTAGGGCAGGCTCCCACAGAATAAATGAGAGGATAAATCTGTCCGTATTTTGCGGAAGGCTCAAATACACGGTGAAGCTCATCTGTAAGCTCGCCGGCAATCATGCGCCCGCTTCCTGAAAGCATCTCTTCCCTTTCAAAGTCTTTCTTGCAGACAGGGCAGTGGCATTTGTTCTTTGACCAGTATGATAGCTTTGGCTTCTTTCCGTCATCAAGCTCTTTTTTTGAACTTCTATACAACATTGGCTTCTCCCGATTATGTCACTGTTTTGATTTTACGATATTTTAGCTCATAATTTCGATAACAACAAAGGCAATAGCATATTCTTTCTCATGGCTCAAGGAAAGATGCACAGAAAAATTTTTTCCTGCCCTCTCCTCGACAATCTTCCTTGTCATCTCTCCAAGCTCAAGACGAGGCTTACCGTTTTTATCCTTAGCGACATAAAAGTCGCTCAGAGAAAGACCTGCGAAGCCTGTTCCAAGAGCCTTTGAGAACGCCTCCTTAGCGGCAAAACGGGCGGCATAATGGCAGCAGGCGGCGCCCCTATGCAGGCTGATGTCTCCGGAAAACTGCTCCTTGTCATTAAAGAAGCGCAGGAACATGTCCGGATGCTCTGTCCATTTCTCAAACCTGGAGGTTTTCGCTATGTCAGTACCAATGCCAAAAATCATTGTACCCGCCCTCATTGCTATTCGCTTTCCGGCTGAACATTGCTATCCAAGCCGCTCTCGCCCTCATATTCTCCGCCGGGAACAGAGGAAAGATCCTCTCCGACTTTCTCCTCAAGTCCGTTGGAAACAGCAATTCTTCTTGCCTCAATCTTAACTGTGCTAAGCGACACGCTTTTTACAGAGAAGCGCGAAGAGACAGAGACCTGGACAGGAAGCTCATACTCGCCGCTTTCTGTCACAGACGAGCAGTTGACATAAAGGGTTGCGTAGCCCGGCGTAAACTTCTCAAGGTCAACAAGATTTCCAGAAAGCACCAGATTCGCAGTCACATTCTTAGGATATACATCCAGCCCCTCTGGAATAGAAGTGAACGCGACACTCACCGACTGGAAAGTCATCTCAGAAACAACAGGCGCAACCTCGACAGTCACAGATATTTTTCCGCTGTCCTTGAGCTTTAGATATGCTCCGGGGGTTTCTGTATCAACAGATGTCTCAAAGCTGACCTCAGCGTTCTTCACGGAAAGAGGCCTCGTCTGAAGCCGCTCGCAGTTCTCAACCAGTGAGCGGGGCCCCGTAATCTCTACAGTGTCCGGCTTAAGCGTCATGCTCCTTATCTCATAGCCATGCGCGGGAACGCCGTTCACAAGAGGAGACACAGGCACAAACTTTGAGATCTGCTCCTCAACCCTAAGATTTATCTCCTTTGGAGAGACATTGACTTCCAGTGTGTCAAGGAGAAGAGCCTGCTCCGGCAAGCTGACAAGAACAGGCAGGCTATAGGTTCCGTCCTTTGCCACATAGCTCAAGTCAATATATGCGGAAATGTCGGTCTCCCGCACAGATGTTATTTCCTCGGTTGCTCCTTTCAATGTAACTTTCACCCTTGTAGGATAGCTGCCAGCGGCGGTCATTACTCCAGAGCTGTCAATTCTCAGAGGCACTGTAAAGGATCTGCTGTCCTGGTTAGAGAGAGTGTAGAAAATATACACGAAAACAGCGGTAAGAATACAGGCGGCCTTTACAACCCAGTTCTCTGTGATTTTATTTATAAAGTCCTTTATTCTCATCTATTGTGTCCTCTATTGTCTTCTGGTCAGGTGTCATATCAAGAAGCTTCTCCAGCTGCTTTGTAATCTGGTTAGCGTTAAGGTCATAGTGAAGCTGGCTGTCATAAGCAAGAGAGATTGCCCCCGACTCCTCAGAGACGACAAGAACAACGGCATCGCTTACCTCGCTCAAGCCCAGCGCGGCACGGTGTCTTGTTCCAAATGTCTTCTTTATATCATACTGCTCGCTCAAAGGAAGGAAACAGCCCGCCGCGATAATTTTTCCGTTCTGAACAACACAGGCGGCATCATGGAGAGGGGTGTCATGGCCGAAAATCGTCACAAGGAGCGCGCTTGAGAGATCAGCGTCAAGCCTGGTGCCTGTCTCGATTATGTCGTCTATCTTCGTATGGCGGGAAAAGACTACAAGCATTCCCCTTTTCATCTTGGAGAGCATCTCCGCGGCGATAATAACCGTGTCCACATAAGTGTGCTTTGAGCGGTTTCCAAAAGTGAACCACTGGCTCTGGCCGAGCTTGAGGAAGACCTTGCGCAGCTCCGGCTGGAACACTATAGCAAAGCATATAACCAGTCCCGGCGCGAGTTTCTGCATCACCCATAGGAGCATGGAAAGATGAAGTATGACAGCGACAGCATAAGCCATTGCCACAACAATGGCGGCCTTTATAATCTGCAGGGCATTTGTCTTTACAATAATCTCATAAGCCTTGTAGATAATAAAGGCCATTACCCCAATATCAATAGCAGGACTTATAAAGCCATAGAATTTAATAAGACCTTCAAAAGCGTTCAATTTTTCACCCCGCAATTCCCTTGAGCACGGCAAGAGAGTCAACAGCCTCTTTCACGTCATGCACCCTTATCATTGATGCCCCGTTAATCACTGCTATTAAATCAGCGGCCACGGTTCCTATAAGCCTGTCCTTTATATCCCTGCCTGTCAAATCTCCAATCACAGTTTTTCTTGACAGAGCCATCAGTACAGGATACTTTGACGAGCACAAAAGAGCGCATTTATTTATAAGAGCGCAGTTGTCCTTTGTGTTCTTTCCGAACCCTATGCCTGGATCAACTATTATCTTGTCAGAGGCTATGCCGTGACGCAATGCATAGTCAGCCCTTTTCTCAAGATATGTGTCAACCTCTCTGAAAATATCGGCATATTCAGTGTTGTTCTGCATAACATCAGGCGTTGAGCGCTTGTGCATAAGGATAACAGGGATCCCTGTCTCTGCGCAGAAATCCGCCATTCTCTCGTCATCCTCCAGCGCAGAAATATCGTTAAGAATATCAGCGCCCTCATCAGCACAGGCTCTCATCACCTCAAGCTTACGAGTGTCCACAGAAACTGGTATATTGGAATGGCGCCGGATCTCCTTGAGGACAGGCAATATTCTTTTTATTTCCTCAGCGCTGTCCACATACATTGAGCCTGGCCTTGTAGACTCAGCTCCAAGATCTATTATGTCGGCTCCGTCCTCAATCATCTGAAGGGCCTTCTCCGCGCCTCCCCTGCTTTCTTTCCAGAAAGAGTCTGGTGTCGCGTTTACAATTCCCATCACAAACGCGCGCCTATCGGTAGTGATTTTTCTGTCCGCAAGATTAAGCTCTTTCATTTACTGTAAACTATGGCAGCGGCGGCCTCTGCAAGGCTTCTAGGATCCAAGCCTGTGTCCTCGCATATCTGGCTCCTTGTTCCCTGGGCAATAAACCTCTGGGGAAGAGCCTTTACAGCTGTCCTGCCATACCCCCTTTCTCTAAACTGGCTTTCAAGATACTCTCCGACTCCGCCACAGACAATGCCATCCTCTACAAACACAACAGCGTCTCTCTGGCAGGCTTTCTCAAAAAGCTCATCAACATCAATATTCTTAAGAAATCTAAGCGAATATATATCCGCCTCTATGTCCTCTATCATAAGGATTCTTGCCGCCTGGATAACCTCAGAAAGCATCCCGCCAGTCGTGACGAAAAGGACCTTTTTCAATTTTTTCCGCGCCTTCTCTCCGGGCAGTCCGCCGTCAAACTTAACGCTCAGGCTGGGAGCGAACTCCTCGCATCCGATATATACGCCCCGCCCTCTCTCCACGCTGGCCCTGAAAGGCTTTAGCTCTGTCGGACATGTTGACTTTGGATAGCGGAGCACCACCGGCCCCTCCTGCTTAAAAGCCCACTCCAGGCACAGCCTAAGATCCTCCGCTGTCGCAGGAGAGAGAATCTCAAGGTTCGGAACAGGACGCAAAAGCGCTATGTCAAACATTCCCTGATGAGTCTCGCCGTCACTAGGGACAATTCCAGCGCGGTCAAGGCAGAAAACAACATGGAACGAAGGGAGAGCGACATCATGTATAATCTGGTCAACCGCCCTCTGGATAAAGGTTGAATAGACCGCCACGACAGGAACCATGCCCCCCGCGGCCAGCCCCGACGCAAATGTCACCGCATGCTCCTCGGCGATTCCGACATCAAAGAACCTCTCAGGATAGCGGCGGGCAAAGGCGTCAAGGCCTGTCCCCTTTGACATGGCCGCCGTAATCGCGGCGATTTTCCGGTTGCTCTCAGCAAGAGATACAATCTGCCCGCTGAATGCCTCCGTAAAGCTGGTTGTGTCAAAACGCTCAACTTTTCCGTCAGAAATCAGGAAAGGTCCTATTCCGTGGAATGTCGCAGGATCGTTCTCCGCAGGAGAATACCCCTTTCCTTTCTTTGTAACAACATGGACAACAACAGGTCTCTCAAGCTTCTTCACATCGGAAAAGGTTTTCTCCATCTCCTTTATATTGTGCCCGTCAAGAGGCCCTACGTACTCAAAGCCAAGGTCAGTAAAAAAATTATTAGAAAGCAGAAGGCCTTTCAATGCCCGCTTGAGCCGGTAGATAAGCTTTCCAAGATGCTTTCCTGAGTTAGGAATCTTAGAGACAAGATGGTCAACCCTGTACCTAAACCGCTGGTACCACGGAGACATTGTAAGCTTTGACAGATACTTTGAGACTGCGCCTGTGTTCTTGCTTATGGACATCTGGTTGTCATTCAGAACAACGATAAGGTTCCGGCCAAGCTGCCCCGCATGGTTCATTCCCTCCAGGGCAAGACCTCCTGTCAAGGCTCCGTCGCCAATCACTGCGACAACCTTGCCTTTTTTCCCCTCAAGGCTCCATGCTGAAAGAAGCCCAAGCCCCTGGGAGACAGATGTGGAAGAATGCCCGTTGTCAAAATAGTCATGAGGGCTTTCAGAGCGCCGCGTAAAGCCTGATATTCCCCCATGCTGCCTTATTGTCTGGAACTCCCTGTAACGGCCGGTGAGCATCTTATGCACATAGCACTGGTGGCTCACATCAAAGATTATGGCGTCCTCCGGAGAAGTGAACACACGGTGGAGAGCGATTGTAAGCTCCACGACACCAAGGTTTGAGGCTAGATGGCCGCCGTTTCTGCCGACAACATCAATTATCTTTTTTCTGATTTCTTCTGCGAGCAGAGGAAGTTGTTTCTGAGGAATTTTCTTTAGGTCTTCCGGTGAGTTGATCCGGGACAGCAACACAACAGCCTCCGATAAAAGGTCAATAAAAAAGACCGCGCAGTTTTACAACTTTCGCGGTCTTTCTGCGGGCATATATCAAAACATCTGAAAAACAGATGTTACTTGCTCTTATGCCGATTGCGTCTAAGCATCTTCTTGCGCTTATGTGTAGCCATCTTCTGGCGCTTTCTTTTTTTACCACAAGGCATTATGGGCACTCCTTAAACTAAAAGTATAATAATTATCATCAAATCAAAGCCTTTCGTCAAGACACGGCAAAAGCTTTAATACTGATGGAAATTACTTCTGCTCAATTCTATACTGAACCTGATTACAGAAAAGCTGTCTGGCTGCCAAAGAAACAACCTTGCCGTCATTGCTCTCTATTGATGAATCCTTTATCATGGACATCTGGTAAGCGCGGCGGCTTGCCGCAACCGTGATTTCATAAACATTTCCAGTAAATTTTACAAGCTGCTCCAAAGGAAAAATCATCATCCATCCCCCAATCTGTAATGAATAACAGATTATATTACAAACTTAAAATACTGTCTAGTGTCCTGCTAGAGAGGCATCTCTTTGCTGCCGGCGGAGATGAACGCTTGACATGGACAGCTTTGCGTACTTACTGTTCCGTGTGTCAAGAACTTACTGTTCCAGGGTGCCAAGAGCTTACTGTTCCAGGGTGTCAAGAGCTTACTGTTCCAGGGTGTCAAGAGC
>CAZURC010000002.1:0-37452 GCA_964623405.1 uncultured Treponema sp. | reverse complement strand
CTTACTGTTCCAGGGTGTCAAGAGCTTACTGTTCCAGGGTGTCAAGAGCTTACTGTTCCAGGGTGTCAAGAGCTTACTGCAGCAGCTATGCTTACAAACAAGTAAGTTTCCTTATATAATAAAGGCCATGAGAAGCGTCTCATCAAATGCTACAATACTCCAGGTGCGGCAGCAGGGAGAAGACAACCGCGCAGTCACAATCATGACACCCGGGGAGGGAGTCCTGTGGGCAACCTTGTACGGAGGACCAAAAAGCAAGCTCCGCTCGCTTGTAAGCGCTTTTAACAGAGGCGAGATTTTCTTATACAGGGACAAGGCAAAAGGCTCCTGCAAGATAACTGACTTTGATGTAAAATCCTATCATCCGTCATTCAGCGTAAACCTTTTCAAGTCCTACGCCGCAAGCCTAGGCGCTGAGATAATAATTAAGACGCGCTGCGCTGGAAGCCCTGAGAGTGCGTTCTATCTCTACAACGGACTTCTCGACGGGATGGAGATGAGCAGCGAGGATCAGAGCCGTCTGGGGCTTGTGCGCTTTTTATGGCGCTATATAGGGCTTCTTGGGGTAAAACCGGACACATCAAGCTGCTGCCAGTGCGGGAGAGCGCTTCTGTCTGGAAAACCGGGCTCATCTTCATTAGACTTTAAGGCTGCATACAGCGAGGACGACAACGGCTTTGTCTGCGGCGACTGCGCGGAGGAAAACAGCCGCCGCTTTTCATTGTCAGGAGAGGCTCTGTCTTACCTTGAGGCTGTAAGTGTCCTGCCCCCTAAGGATGTGAGGCAAATCAAGATTACCCGCCATACGATGTCTGAGCTCAAAGACTTCTGCTACTGGCTTATCCAGAGCGCCTGCGGCGTAAAATTTCTATCCCTGGAGTCGGGGATCTCGATACTGTGAACAAAGGCCGTAAGGCCATAACAGGATATATAAATGAAAAAATGGAACAAGAAGCCTGTCCCTAGAGAGCTGGTAAAAGAGCTTACGGACAGGTATGGAATCGGCGCGCTCACCGCGTCAATACTTATCAGAAGAGGAATAACAGAAGGCAAGGACATTCTCTACTATCTTGAGAAAGACAAGAGGTTTCTGCACAATCCGTTTGAATTCGTGTACATGGAAGACGCTGTTGACCGCATACTCCAGGCCCAGGAGGAGGGAGAAATAGTGCTTATCTTCGGCGACAGGGATGTTGACGGAATCTCAAGCACTACAATCCTGTACGAGCAGCTGAAGTCAATGGGAATAGACACGCGCTGGCGGCTTCCAGGCGGAAACGACGGATACGGCCTTTCCATGGAGGCTGTGGACAGCTTCTACAAGGAAAACGGAACGCTGATAATCACAGTTGACTGCGGGATTTCTAACAACGCGGAGATTGCCCGCGCTGGCGAGCTTGGAATAGATGTGATTGTGCTTGACCATCATAATCCGCCTGACACACTCCCGTCGCCTGCTATAATAGTCGATCCCAAGTGCCATGACTCAGGCTATCCTTTTCCCGATATATCCGGCGCGGCCATCGCATACAAGGTGTCTATGGCGCTGAGATTCGCGGGGACAGAGATGTACAAGCAGGAGATTTGCTTCCTGGCGGCAAGGAAAACAGAAATGGGAATTGAAATTGACTGCATAAAGGCACGGAACCTTGTAAAGCAAAGCGAAATAACAGAAAGCATTGAGGAAAAGACGCTCTCAGCCGCACGCGCAAGGCTCTTTGACTTTCTAAAGGACCAGCAGATTCTCGTCTGGAACGCGGATGAGACAGCAAGGCTTCTAAGCAATGCTTTCGGAAACAGCGTTGAATTCAATTTTCTTGACATGCAGAAAGAAATATCAAGGGAGATTCCGCAGATAGCGAAAATGAGCCTTGAGCAGCTAAAGAAAGCCTCTAAAATCTCAAAGTACAGCAAAGAGCCTGAAAGCGATGCCGGTGTGTTTTTCAGCATATTTGTGACGTACACAAGCATGATGATGGACAAGCGTCATCCTCAGGACAAGGCTCAGGAGGAAAAGGATCTACAGCTGGTCGCGCTTGCGGCTCTTGCGGATATAATGCCTCTTCGGGACGAGAACAGAATACTTGTAAAGCAAGGGATAAAGCAGATGAGCGAGGGGCGAACAAGACCAGGTCTGACAGAGCTTCTTTCAAGCCTTAAGCTTTTAGGGACGAGAATCACAAGCACAAAGCTCAGCTGGAATGTTGTGCCGGCGCTCAATGCGACAGGCAGGCTTGGACAGCCGGAGCTTGGAATGGAGCTTTTTCTTGAGAATGACCCGAAGAGACGCTTTGAGCTGGCGGAAAAGATTATCGACTTGAACAACCAGAGAAAGCAGCTGGGAGCGCAGGCCTGGGAAATAGGACTAAAGGAGGCTGAGGAAAGCATAAGGCACTACGGGGGAAAGCTCTGCGTTGTGATTGACGGCAGGATAAACCGCGGAGTGTCGGGCATTCTTGCAGGAAGGCTTGTCGGCGCGTACAATGTTCCGGCAATGGCAGTGACATTTGTCAACGGGACTGCAATCGGCTCAATGCGCAGCTGCCGCGGCTTCTCGATTCCTCCTTTCCTGGACAAGATGGCGGATATATTTATAAACCACGGCGGACATGACCAGGCGGCGGGATTCAGCTTTGACGAGTCAAGGCTTGATGAATTCAAGGAACGGCTGGAGGAGCTGTATCCGCAGATTACGCTAAGCGATGACTCAAGCGAAAGCATTGACATTGACGCTGAGCTTCCTCCTCAATACTTGACGCCGGATATTCTGGATGTGGTTGATATGTTTGAGCCTTATGGGGAGGCAAACCCTGAGCTTGTGTTCCTAAGCCAGGGGCTGAAAATCCAGGATGCTCTCATAATGGGAAGACCGGAGCCTGTCCATCTTAAGCTGACGCTGGACGCCGGACGCGCAAAATGGCCGGCTGTATTCTTCGGGGAAGCGCAGAGGCTTCACAGGGACTTTGACAAAGGCGACATGCTGAATGTCCTCTACCAGATTCAGAGAAACACCTACAACGGAAACGAGACTCCTCAGATGGTGCTGGAGGAGACGCAGCTCTGCCAATAACAGCTAATATATGGAGAACACAAAAGTGAAGAAATCATCAGCAATAACACTCTCATGCATATTTTTCTGCGTGGCGATGGCTCTTGTCCGCCCGATTTTCGCAGAGCCGCCAGACTCCACGGAAAGCCTTTATAAGCTCAAGGAGTACAATGCAAGCGTGCTCTATGATGACAAGGCTTTCCCCGGAGATCCGCTCTTTGTAAGAGTCAAGCTCTCCCCGTCAAAGCGCAAGACAAGAAAGCTTCTCGGAAGCTCTCTTGAGTGCAAGGCGCAGCTTGTCTCTTTGGAGCAAGAAAGCAAGGCGATAAGGAATACAGAGCTTTACCAGACGGACTTCTCAGAGAAACGCAGAAGCGACACTCTCTTAGGAGCAATGCCCACGTCATCATACCTTGAGCCAGGCAAGTACATCGTAAAACTCTCCTTGAATGCCTACGGCCTTGAGGAGAACATGATTGAGCTTCCTGTGGAAATCGGAGAAAAAGAATTTGTAAAGGAGACTATCCCTCTGGACAGCGCCAACACTGCCATAAGGACAGACAACAGCAGGAAAAGGATGGAGCAGATTGAGAGGCTGAACAAAATCCTGGGAGAAAAGAATGCAGGCGCAGTTTACGAGACATCAGGATTCTCCTATCCGACAGATGCGACAAGACGCACGTCTTTCTTTGCGGACAGAAGAGTCTTTGTCTATTCAGACGGGAAAAAATCTGAGAGCCTGCACTATGGAATTGACTGGGGCGTTCCGGAAGGAACAAATGTCGCCTCATGCGGACGGGGAAAAATCGTGATGGCGGAATTCAGGATTTCAACAGGCTGGAGCGTCTGCATTGAGCATTTTCCAGGTCTTTACTCGCTCTACTACCATCTTAGCCGGCTTGACGTAAAGGAAGGACAGATTGTTGAGAGGGGCCAGAGCATCGGACTTTCAGGCTCTACCGGGCTTGCGACCGGCCCGCATATCCACTGGGAAGTAAGGCTTAATGGAGAGGCTGTAAATCCAGACTGGTTCATAGACCGCCAGCTCTAACCATCTCAAGGAACTGGTTTTCTGTTATTACAGGAATTCCCATCCTTGCGGCCTTGACATTCTTCGCGGAGCCGCTTGACGTGTCGTTTGTAACAAGATAGGACAAGTCCTTTGTGACAGAAGACTTGCAGCTTCCGCCGTTCTTCTTTACCAGTGTCTCCGCATCCGCCCTTTTCATCGTGACAAGCTCGCCTGTAAAGCAGAAGCTCTTGCCGGCAAGCGCGCCTGAGGCTTTCCCCTCCTCAACCTGCATATAAGTGCCGGCAAGCGAACGTATCTCATCCTCATTATCCCTCAGCCCCTCAATAAAAACGCTTGCGGAAATCTGGGCAAAGCCGTACACACAGGCAATGTCTTCGGCTTTTGCGGAAAGCATTTTTTCAATTGTGTTGAATCCTGCGTCAACGAGCTTCTGGATCATGGTCTCTCCCATGTCCTCAATATCAAAGCCTGCGATATAGGAAGAAAGAGAGACCCTTGTGTGAGAATGTATTGAGTCATATACTTTCTGCGCTCCCAGGCTCTCCTTGTCTTTCTTGAGGCTCTCGTCATTAAGGAAGAACGGAGCAAGGTCCTCGGCCGTAAGCCTATAAAGGTCTGTGATGCATCTTGCTTTTCCAGCACGGAACAGGGAGCGGACAAGGGTCTCTCCCAGGTCACGTATGTCTATCACGCTTATCCACTTAAGGAGCTGATGAAGGACTCTCTTCTCGCACTGCCTGTTTGGACAGAAAAGCCTTGTTCCCTCGTCCACAAGGCGGGTTTTGCAGCATGAGCAAATCTCCGGCATCTGCACAGGGGTGACTTTCTGCCCGTCCTCCTCTGGAAGCACGCTTTCTATCTTAGGGATTATCTCGCCGCGCTTTACAACCACGACACGGCTGCCGATTTTTATGCCGAGCTTTCTCATTGTCTCCGGATTGGCAAGGCTTGCTCTCTGCACTGTAGTCCCGTTCAGCTGCACGCTGTCAAAAACCGCGACCGGAGTGTAAGTAGCCCCTGACTCGCTCCAGTCTACAGAGCGCACTGTAGTAACCGCCTCCTCCAGGCTGAACTTAAACGCAATCTGCCTGTCCGGACGCGCGCGGCTCGCATCCTCATGGTTTATAGCCCGCTCCTTTATTACAAGCCCGTCAATGTCATAGTCAAGCTTCTTTCTCGTCTCCATCACAGAAGCGCGGTAGTCAATAACTTCCTGGGGAGTCCTGCAAATTCTTAAAGGCACAACATTGAAGCCCATGTCCTTGAGCCAGGAGATTTTTTCCTCCTCGTCCAAGAAAGGCTGCTTGCCTGATGTTGACCATGCGTCATAGGTTATAAGGACAAGATTCTCGCTGCCCTGCCCGTCTTTTCTTTTCATAAGC
This sequence comes from uncultured Treponema sp., assembly GCA_964623405.1. Classification (GTDB taxonomy): domain Bacteria; phylum Spirochaetota; class Spirochaetia; order Treponematales; family Treponemataceae; genus Treponema_D. The sequence goes on along the minus strand of CAZURC010000002.1, from coordinate 31,988 downwards.
CCGTTGGCGGCGTTGCGGCAGTTCGCCTTGTCCTTATAAAGAGAGTCATGGACCTGATGCGTCATTATGACTTCTCCGCGGACACCGCCGGTATAGTCAACAATCTTTCCGTCATGCCCTGCAAGAGCTGAAGGAACTCCATGCATTTTCCTTGCATTGGCGGTAATATCATCTCCTATTGTTCCGTCTCCGCGGGTCACAGCCGCCTTGAGGATGCCTTTGTCAAACTGAAGCTCAAGGCTCGCGCCGTCAAGCTTATATTCGACAAGATACTCAGAATAGGCATGATTTGCCGCCCAGGACAAGAACTGCACAGGATCCGCGGCTTTCTCCTGGCTTCCCATCGGCATTATATGGCGGACTTTTGCAAAATTCCCTGAATCAGCTCCGATTCTCTTGAGCACGGGATTGTCAGGGTCAAGGGATTTGAGCTCATCCCAAAGCTTGTCGAATTCAGCGTCGGAGATTTCCGCCTCACCGTTATAGTATGACGCCTGGTATTTTTTTATAAGCGACGCCAGCTCCGAAACTCTTGCCGTCTGCTCCATGTCAAAAAGATCGCTCATGTAAAAATCCTCCCTTGCATAAAGCCTTGTCCCCCGCCGCTAAGCTTTCTCAAACAATATCTCGCTTATAACGCGGTTTGCGTCAAGCCCCTTCTGCTCAAAACGGGTCTCAGGTCTCCATTCCTGGCGCGGAGCGAAACCGTTGTAGCGGTTCTTAAGGCCTGGCGTGCTCTCAAGCTGCGCAAGGCCGAATTCGGCGTAAGGTAGCCAGTCCGTGACAAAATAAAAATAGCCGCCTTTCTTTAGCTTTGAGGCGATGAGATCTGTCCGCGGCCGCTGCACAAGCCGCCTCTTGAAATGCCGCTTTTTCTGCCAGGGGTCAGGAAAAAATATATGGAAGGCTTCAACGCTTGCGTCATCAACCATGTCCTCCAGGACTTCAAGCGCATCGTGCTCAATTATGCGCACATTCTCAAGCTTCCTCGCCTTTATCTCGCCAAGAAGCTTGCCGATTCCAGGCTTATGGACTTCAAGTCCAAGATAATTGATGTCAGGATTATTCTCTGCGATTATCGCTGTGGCCTTGCCCATCCCGAATCCAATCTCCACGACAACGGGATTTTCATTCCCGAACAGAGAAGCAAAATCAAGCTTTTTCTTCTCATAGCTAGCTCCGTAAACAGGGAGAAGCTCCTCATATGCAGAGCGTTCGGCAGGCGTGAAATGTCCGGCGCGGATAGCAAAAGTCCGGATAGTCCTTCGCATCGACTCCTCATGCGACAAGGACTGTCCCCGCGTAGGTGTAAAATCGGTAAGCGGCATTTTTTATTCTCCGTCTGAAGACTTATTCTCCCCGTTTGCTGCGCTCTCTCCGCCCTCATCATCCAGCAGGCTCTCAAGCGGCTGCTTGAACAAAAGGCTTCCTGATGATGTTGAAAGGACACGCCTTATATATGCCGCGCGGCTATAGTCACGAAGAATGCCGGGATTTGTCCTCCAGGTGCTCTTTGCCCGTCCATAAAAAAGCATATTCATATCCTTGTCAAAGAGAGCTACGTTCTCCGAAAGAGAAACTCCGGCAGAGACGCGGATTGAAGAGGCGTTGCTCGACAGTAATTCTTTTTTATAGTTTACTGTGAAAAGTCCCTCAGCTTCGTTTCCTGCCGCATCTGTATAGACAACCCTGTACTCTCCGTTTTCTATAGCCTTGCCTTCTGCAGGAAGAAGGACGGAATATCCTGCCCACTCATTGTCTCCGTTCTTAATCATGACCGGCTCAGTGATTGTCCATGAAATCTTCTCATCCGGTCTCATGACCTTTATGCTGTCTGCCCTTTGCGCCTCATGCTCAGTCTGGACAAAAACAGAAAGAGAAGTTTCAGGCGCTGAGAATCCGTCCTTATAGTCGAATACAACGCTTGCATTTACAGCAAGTATTCCTGCCTCTGAGTCCGCGCACGAGAACAGCAAGGCGCTGGCAAGGCAGATAACTACGGCGCGGAAAGAGATAAGATTCCTATAGGCGTGTTCTTTACGGCAGCGCATACCATTTAATCAGAAATTAAATATAAGGTTTATAACTGTCAAGTCGCTTGATGAGAACTGATTTACAATTGACTCAAATTTAACATTCACCTTCTTGCAGGCGTCATCAAGATATGAAAGATAATACAGTCCTAGGTCAGTGCTTTCCTGTCCCTCAGGAAGCTCACGGTAAAAGTCGATAAGGGATCTCTTGTTCGTGTCAGCAGAGGCCTTGGACTCGATATTCTCCTTTACTTCCTGGAACTCATCGTCCTTGTTGTAAAGAGTAATCTGAAGCCGGCCCTGCTTTCCAATCGCAGAAGAGCCTCCGCCAAGCTTCCATGAGATAAAAACCAGCTCATGATTTCTCTTGAGCTCCGCCACGATTTTCTCGCGCTGCTCAGGGTCGTAAATAAGGGCATCAACATCCTCAATGCCCGCAAACATGCGCTTTGCCTCCTTGCGCATATTCGTGTTCTCGCTGTTCAAGGCAAGCTCCATGACGAGGATAGAAATATACTCTGCGACACGGCTTTTTTCCATATAGACCTGGAGAAGATGCCTGATAGCGATATTTATCTGGGAAAAGCCGTCTGTCCTATAGAATTTTGTGATTATATGCCAGTTCATAAGGGAAAGGCGGTTAAGAAATTTCTCTGTCATAAGAAGATAGATGTTCTTCTCCTCCAAAGAATACTCCTTATTCTCCATAATAGACTTCCATACAGGGTCTAGGATCTCTTTTTTTGCAAGCTGCACCGTCTGCTGCTGTGTCGCGAGAATCTGGCGCAGCTGGACTTCTGTAAGCTTTGTGCGCTCGTCAATAAGCTGGGTAGGATTTTTGCGGTTGTGCTTCTGAACCACGTCTGTCTGTATAAGATCGGCAAAAAGCTGTCTGTCAAACTGCTTGTACAAAAGCGAGTACACGACAACCTTAGACAAATCCATTACCTCCTGGCGGACAGACACAAACTCTGACATGGATATTTCTATTTTTGAGATGTAGTTGACAAGAATCATATTCTGGAGGGACTGCGGCGAGAAAAGGTTGAGAGAGATTCCGTATTCCTCTACATTGTCAGCAAGACGGAAACGCAGAAGTTTCATCTTGTGGCTGATAAAATGAGATGCCCCCTCCTCTGTTAAAATCACCTTGAGAGGAAGCTTTAGCGTGAATTTTTTTCCTGCTGCCATATAATGTTTTTTACTCCGAATTATGAATAAGTTATTATATAACAAGGCTCTTGCATTGTAAACCTACAAATTATATTCTTAAATATAATGATTTCCCGTGTTCTGCGCAAACTTCTAATTCCTTTGCTTATATTGAATTATACAATTCTCTCTCTTTATCCGGAGCAGCAGGGAGCGCGAGGCGCGGAACTTTCTATTCTTGTTGAGAATTCACTTCTAAGAAACGGCTTCTCACCGCAAAGAAAGGAGCTTTGCCTGACCGGCTCTGACACTTTCGCATTCAACATCATTGTGGATATATATGGCAAGACAGACACAGAGAACACAAGAGCGCTCACGGCGGCTGTCTGCATAAGCCAGGAGGATTTTGCCGCGCACAGCGAGGAAGTTAGCGCCCTAATGGAATTTACAAGAAACGCAAATCTTGACTATTCCGTTGAGTTCGTATTCACAGCGCTGGACAACATAAGCGGCTCACTTCCCGGATATGACATAGAGCTGCAGGGAACAGAGAATTTTGCGTTTTCAGTGGATAGCTCCGACAATATCTTTGCTCTCTTAATAAACTTTGACGCCGAGGGCCAGGATAAATGCAGAATCTTTACAACAGGCGGGAAGAAATCTACTCCGAGGTGGCTTGCAAAGGAGACCGTGGACTCGTTTATCGGCACAAAGACAAGATTTTCTATTCCACAGAAGTTTCTCTCGCTTTACAGAGCCGGACTTTTGTTCGGAGACAGGCAGACTGCGCTATTTCTTTCAAGATCAATTCCATGCATAAAAATTGAACTGAACAGCTCCTCTGTCACAGCCATAGAAGAATTCCTGCAAAACCATAAGAGCGACTCGACAAGAGAAAACGATGTGCACTACGTTTTCTTACTTCCAGGAAACTTCAGGACATTTTGGATTTCGGAACAGACAAATGTGATTGCCCTTGAAGTTTTCGGCGCTCTCACAATCCTTTTCCTTGTATGCTTCAGCTTTACTGGGAAAAAAAGAATAAGATCAAAAAAAGATTTCTCACGCTACTGGCTTATGATTCCTCTGATGATTGGAATTTCCATGGCATCTCTTTATGCCGGCCAGGTTTTATGTATAAATGCCTCTTTTATAAAAGGAGCAGATCCCATAATACAGTTTGCCTCAAAGCTTCTTGTCTCAATACTCTTGATTTCTATACTGTTCTTGTTCCAGCTTCAGCTAAAGCTTCCGGACACAAGCTTTGTCTGGGGATTCTTTGTCGCAGTGATTTCTGTAGCCAATATTTTTCTTTTCAGCATTGCGGATATAAATCTTTTTTGGACTTTCATGATTGAATTCATTTTGATTTACGCAACAAAAAATGCAACGTCAATAGCAGGGCTTGTTATTTCGTTTTTCGTCCTTGTGCTTCCTTTTCTTCCCTATTTGGCAGTCTATTTTGCAAATGCATCTAGCCAAGATGTGCAGATTCTTATCAGAGCATCAAACGGAACAAATTTTCTTTTGAGCCTTGTGCTTTTTCCATTGCAAATAATCTGGCTAAGAATCCTTGTGAGGGTGATTAAGGGCAGGCGTGAATTCATGACATTCAAGAAGACAGCGGCAATCACAGGAGTTTCTGCCGCAGTTATCTTTGCTTTCGTGATTGCCTTTGTATTTTTCTCAACTGAATTCCTCTACAGAAAGCAGGATGATAAGAAAGAAGCCGTATTTACAGACCGCCAGCCGCAGAACCTGAGCATTTTTGAGACAGCAAGGAATCTTCCTCAGCTCTCCGCCCACACATTGAGAATATCATCAAAAACACAGGCGGAAAGATATATAGTGAGCGTGTCATCGCCTCAGTCATCTCCTGTCCTTGACTCAAACTACAGTTTCTTTATAGAGGAAAGCTCAAGAAAAAATGTCTTCCGCTTGCCTGACATTCCTCCTGAAGAAATCTCAATTGAATTCTCCACAGAAAACCAGCTGGCAAAAGAGATAGAAGTTACAGCCATATACAAATCCGGCGAAGACGGCGTATATATCCGCGAGAGAATATCCCGCCACATCTACGGAACTGACAGGCAAAAATGAGAAAGGCTTATCTTCACGTTGATTTAGACGCATTTTTCGCCTCTGTTGAGCTTCTTGACCATCCTGAATGGAAAGGGCTTCCGGTCATTGTCGGGGGAATGCCAAATGACAGGCGCTCTGTTGTCTCCACAGCATCCTACGAGGCAAGGAAATACGGCGTGCATTCAGCAATGCCGACTTCTATAGCGGCAAGACTATGCCCCGATGGAATCTTTGTGCATCCGAGGATGGAGCGTTATCTAGAGCTTTCGGAGAAAGTCATGTCAATCTTTGCCCGCTATTCCCCTGATGTTCAGCAAATTTCAATTGACGAGGCTTTTATAGATCTTACAGGAACAGAGAAACTGTTTGGTTCTCCTGATTGCACCGCAAAAAGAATAAAGCAGGAAGTAAAAGATGAGACAGGCCTCACAGTCTCGGCAGGGCTTGCCTCAACAAAGTATCTTGCAAAAATAGCCTCCGAAAAAAACAAGCCTGACGGATTTTTTGAAGTTCCGCCAGGCAAAGAAGAAGAATTTCTGCTTTCTCTTCCGCTCAATAAGCTCTGGGGCATAGGAAAGACAACACTTGACAAGCTAAGGCAGAACGCAATTCTTACAACGGAAGAGCTGCACAGAAATCCTCTCAGCCTTCTCACATCAATATTCGGAAAAGCAACCGGCGTTTTTCTATATAATGCTGTAAGAGGAAAAGAAACAGGTGTCTTTAGCAAAGAAGCGAAATCTCACTCTATCAGCGCGGAGAACACCTATCCCTACGACCTTACGCATGAGGATGCAATCAACACAGCCTTGCTGGAGCTCTGCCACACTGTAATCTGGCGGCTTAGAAAAAGCCATTCAAGAAGCTGCACGGCGGCAATAAAGATACGCTACGATGACTTCTCAACATTCTCTGCGCAAGAAACTACAGACAGGGAAATAGGCAGCCTTGATGACTTTTTTGACAGGATAAAAAAACTTTTTTACAAGAAGGCAGACAGATCAAGGGGAATAAGGCTGCTTGGAGCGGCGGCTCTTAACGTTGAGTCAGAGAATGAGCCGCATCAAAGAGAGCTGTTTAGTTCCAATGATGAGAGGCGACGAAAAGTAGAGGAAGCTGTATTCAAGGCGGAAAACAAGATTCCCGGAGTAAAGATAACGCGGGCAAGGCTTCTGCCGACAGGAAAAATCAAGTCCCTCATAGCTGTCCTGGCTGTCGCACTGCTTTCGTTTCAAGCGTCTGTAAAAGCAAGCGCAGAAAGCGGCGGCGAAGAGCGCAATGCGGACGGAGCAGGCGCAATTGTATTTGACACATCAAGGCTTCCCCCGTCCATGAGTGACAGCGGAAGGAGCATCTTCAATTATGGAATATTAGACAAGAATGTTGAATTCATAGCGGAAGGCTACTGGAAAAGCCTTCTTACAGGAAGCTTAGCCAGCACATTCGGCTTCGGGGCATCGCCCTCGTTCTCTGCGTCAACACCTATCGTCTCATCTGAAGTTGATCTTAGCCTCTGGTTCCTGCTTGACCGGAAATGGTATTTTGAGGCGGCGTTCGCCGACAGCCTTGAAAAGAACACGGTTGCGGCAGGATATTATGGCGACGGATACTTAAAAGAAGCAAGAGTGGCTAACCGGGGAATAGTCTTCCCATCAACATACTCTATAGATACTCTCGGACATGGAATCGGAGGAGGAACAAACCTTTCCCCTGGAATATCGCTTCATTTTGAGGGCGACAACTGGGCAGGAGATCTCGCGCTCCGCTACGAGAACCTTGAGCAAAAATCTAGGACATGGTACGGAAAGAATCTTGTAACAGAGCAGCAGATTCCTTTGGAAGAATATATCACGGGCTTCCAGTATATTCTGCCGTCAGAAGAAGCGGTACTCGCTGTAAGCGCAGTTTATGTGGAATCCAGCAATGGAGATTTCAAGGACAGCCGAGGCAGGAAATACAAGAAGCTGGATTCTTCCCAGTATCTTCTAAGCGCATCTGATTATTCAATTTTTCTTTCAAGAAGCGCAAAAGCGCAGAGAGCGTCCGGAACTCTTCCAGCAGTCGCTATTGAATACTCATCCGCTTACACAGCCGCTGCCTTGTCTGAGCTAGGAAGCTACGGCCTTGCAAGCTCTCCGGGAACAGGCTTCCTAGGCATGACACAGGAAACGTTTGAGAAATATAATCTGGAGGAATACTCACTTCCCATTACAGCAGAAATCTCTGGAAACACAGTCTTTTATATTCAATATCCATCAAGGTTCTCTCCATACGCCGCATGCTACCGGTATGACGGAGGACTCATAAGCTCTGGAGAAGCTTCTGTCCGCTCATCAACTACAGGAATCGCAAGCACAGAATACATGGCGGTTCTTGGCGATGACAGCTTCAGCGAGGTTCTAAATGATTTTTTTTCGGATGGACATCTCTATGCTGATATTTCCGTAGAGGAGGCCGGAAGTATGCTTTCCGCCTTCTATAGGTTTCCGTTTGCAAAGAAGGAAAGCGGCATCTACCTGGGGCTGAAAGAATCGGGGGATCTTGCTGTTGATATACGCTCATACACAAGCGTATCAAGGTTTGACATTGGAACAGATGCTGTTGCCGGCACTGTAAAAGCATATAAGAACGGAATCCAGGATACAGGAGCTGTATATGACAGCGACAGCGGCACTGTAACAATGTCCGTTTCTGTATCAAGCGCAGACAAGATAACAGTGCGCTGGAGCGAGGACAGCTCAGATGCAAGCATGGGAGCTGTGGCTCTGGCGGCGGGGTTAAAAAGACAGCTTTCAGGCAATGTCTCTGGAGATGTTTCCGTTGCGGCGCGATGGTCATTTGCAAAAGAAGAGGACTACACAAAATCCTCCTCAGACGCACAAGGATTTACAGCCGTAGCTGCGAATTTAAGCTATTCAAAAGATAATTTCTATTTATCAAGCACCATCGGAGCAAGTGTCGAGTCGGTAAACACAGAAGGAAAGTACATGGTCAGCGAAATGGACGAGGAGGAGACATCGACAGCTTATCTCTCAAGGGATGCGGCGGTAAACTTGCCGGAAAACATTGTCCCTGTCCTAAACGCAAGAAGCTCCTCGGCATCGCCAATTTATCTTGACACCGGACTAAATGGCTCTGTTCCTGTATCCAAGGGAAAAAATGACAGTGATATCTCAGGATACGCTGTTCCTATTGAATGGGACTTTACAGGCATTTCAGCCTCTGCCTCGGAAACCTCTCCTTACTGGGCGGCTGTTTCCTTGTCTCTTCCTGGAAATTCCGGGCTGCTTGCATCAGCCTCGTCCTTTTCCATTGCGCTAAAATCCGACTCCCTCTCTCTTTCATCATGCAAAATTTATCTGCAGCTTGGAGTTGATGCAGACGAGGATTTAAGCACAGAGGACTCTGATTTTATTCCAACATGGAGAATCGATACAGGAAGCGTCTACGCCACTGACGTGAGACAGGGATTTGACTGCTCCAGGCAAGGCTGGCAGATAGTAACGGTCGTAATCTCTGACAAGGATAGGCAGCTTCTGAGCACGGCATATAGCGGAAGAATTATAATAACTTCAACATCTGCACAGGCAGGAAGAATTCTTGCAGGTCCCTACGAAGCCAGCGGACTAGGCTTTTCAATAAGCGCAGAGAACGGAAGCAATGTCTATGCGAGCCAGGTTTGCGTGTCAGGCTCTAATTACTGCCAGTTTTTTGATTTTCAAAACACATCGCTAGAGAATTTCATGCTCACCCGCTACTTTGAGGAAATGAATTTTGAGGACTATGAGAGTCTTACCGTAAAGCTCAAGCTTCTTTCCGAAGGAGAGTTCGGGGAAGAATCCGTGATAAAAATCCGGCTTGACAGGCCTAAGAAAAACGGGGATTTTGAGACAGCGGTGGAGCTTGAGCTTGATGCAGATGACTTGAACAGCCTTAAAGATAGCGGCGCATGGCAAAATCTGAAAATCAATCTATTCAAGAAGAGCGCAGAGACAGGCAAGGTGAACAAGGTTGACCAGGACATAGCTCCAACACGGTTTGCCGTTGAGCTTACGGCAGATATTCCCTCCTCGCTTTATATCGACGAGCTTTATTTCTCAGGCAACAAGCCATATCTTGCTCTTCAGAACAGGACAGAAGCCGGCTGGAAACAGCAAGGCTCTATCAGCACTTCGAGTGGATACGAGATCCTAAAGGAGCTTGAAATCAGCGCAAAAGCTGACAGCACTGCGGTCTTGAAGCAAGATGGAGCCCTAAACGACAGGAATTTATTTACAGGAAGCGCGGAAACTAGCATGATTCTCGCAAATATTCTTATTGAAGGCCAGGCCAGCCGCTCAAACTCAACTTCTCTTCCTGTCTCAACAGCAAGCCACAACATAATGACAGACAAGCCTATCCTAAAGATTCTTGATGTGCAGGAAAAATACACATTCAATCACGATGACGAGTCTATTGAGAAGCTCAACTCTGCAAAGCTGAACTTCTCTACTCTTAAAATTCCCATCACACTCTCAGTACAGGCAAGCGCAGACAGCGATCCAGCCGCTATGAACCAGAATATCAAGGCATCTGCGTCATTCAGCTCAAACAACCTTGTTCTCCAGGCAAATTCTTCCGCAAAGCAAAAGATGTCTCCATCTTCAAATGATGTAGAATACTTCAGCACAACCAGCTACACAGAAAGCTGGAAAGAAATCACAAGACTGGCTTTCTCTGAGGGAAACGAAAACGCCTTGTCACGGACTATAGCCCTTGACGGACTAGTGCAAGCAAAATCAAGCTTTCTAGGCTTTTCTCCGTCATACAAGGCCGCGCTTTCCAGCGCATACAAGAATTCATCACTTACGAGCCGCACAGACACAGCCAGCCAGAACTTTTTGTTTCCATTCTTTATAGGAAAAAGCAGCTTCTCTTTGCGCTGGCAGAAAACAACTGGACAAAGCGCAAGCACAGTTCAGAGCAGAACATATATGGATGACGCTGAGGAAATATTCTCCACTCTAAGCGGCAAAGGCTGGTATTTTAAGACAATGCCATTCCATGATCTTTTCTCGGATAGTATAAGCAACGAAATCTTCTCTTCTTCAGCCTCCTCGCTGTACTACTCCACTCTGTACACAGCTGAATGGAAAAGAAGTTTTCAAGGAAGCGCAAGAGATTTCTTTATTCCGTCAGGAGCAAGCATAGCGCTTGAAAGAGACATAAAAACCTCATCATCATCAACAGATGTCTACCAGGTAAAAGGGATAATGAACTTTAACGCCCTTAATGTCTTTGGCAGGAAAAGCGCTCTACGCTGGCTTGATTTCTTTGAGCAGGATGAGTATATAACATCCCTGACAGCTGTTCTTAGAATTCCTCGGGAGACACCAGCAGACACAGCGATTCTTATCTCCTTCTACCAGCAGAGCGTGCTGTATTTTTCCACAAAGAACACATTAAAAACAGGACTTGAGATTTCATTCGAAGACAAGGACAATCTTTCCGCAAAAGCAACTTTCATTTGGAAAAGACCTGGAAGCCGCTCTCCTTTAGACAGCGCTATCTCGCATATATATCGCGCTTACAATAACAATAAGGAAAAAGGGAGCTTGACCCGCACTGACAGCCTTAACCTAGCTGTTTACAGAGCATCATCAGCATCAAGCACAGACAGCAGCGTAAAGAAAAGACAAAACTGTGATTACAGCCATCTTCTGGACATAAAGCTAAACAGCTTCGCAGAGCTGAACACATCTCTTGGGCTGAGCTATAGCTGTGTCTGGGAAGAGATAATCACAATAGGAGCGAGCGCAGGCATAGGTGCGACAATAAAATTCTAGGAGGCAAAAGGCAGGTGCAAAGAAAGCCCTGGACAAGACCTATCCTACTCAAGCGGCGCGAAATATCCAGTATTGTCACGCCCCGATCTGTTCAAGAGGTAAACCTCAACTTCAACAGGCAGATATTTTTCTCCAAAGAGAGTCTGCTGGGAAGAATCAAATGAAAGCACATACAGTCCTGATGGAAAATCAATAATATCCCGAACAACGCTTCCAAGCCCCTGGCTTCTGTAGACATAGTACTCATTTCCATCTGTATGGTCACAAAGATAGGAAATTTCCCTTGACGCCGCATTCTGTGTTACAAGTATAGATGACAAGATTATTGAATTATTATTTAGATAGGCTGTCAAATCGGTAAGTCCATATCTCTCAAATGAGCCTTCAGGGGAATTCCCTGTTCCGACAAGCACGACAGCTCTTTTCTTCTGTCCTGCCACAAGAGCATTTGCCGCAAGACGGATAGCCATATCAACAGAGCAGTAAGCGCTAAGAGGATTCTTTACTGCCTGCAAGCTGAAATTCAGAGCGCCGGCAGGAGAGCCTTCATATTCCTGCACAGGAACTGCTCCTGCGCTAACAATCCTAAGTGTTCCTTTTCCGTCCATAGAAGCTGCTATTTCACGTACCGCTGTCTCTATGGCTTCCTCATGGGAAGCGCTCTCAAGACTTCTGTCAACGACAATGGTTATATCAGCAAAGTCATTCGCTGCCGCGGCTCCCTCAAACTTATAGTTTTGAACTGAATTCCTATCCTCTGTAACAACAAAATTTCTTTCCTTTAGCCCGACAACTGCCTGCCTGTGACGGTTCTCAACTTTTACTTCTATAGTAACCTTAGGAAAATTATCCGCATTCACGCTTTCAATCTGAACAAAAAGACCTCCGACAAGCTCTGAAAGCTTTGACATCACATATACTTCATTTGAAGTGAAATCCGCCGCAAGGATATTTCCGTTGACATCAGGAACAGCGCAAGTCACACGTGAAGGCGCATTGCCTGTGCTCACATTCTCGAAAACACTTCCGTCATCTGTATCCACTGAATAAATTTTATTATTGTCACAGAGAATAAGATATTTTCCCCATGGCTTCATAGCCTCAGGATGAACAAATGTATTCTCAAGGCATAAGAGTCCTAGATAGTTTCCAGAGGTGTCAAAGTGATAAACAGCTCCTGTGACACAGTCGGCGACATACACATTGTTTCCAGAGACTGCTACGCCTGTAGGCGCCCTAAGCCCCGCAAACGAGTCATTTTTTCCTCCAAAAAAGAAAAGCGCATTTCCGTCCTTGTCAAAAACATCGATTCTTGCGTTTCCAAAATCAGAGACATAGATATTTCCAAGCGAATCCAATGCAATGTACTGCGGGCCTGCAAGATTCCCAACTCCGATGCCTTTTGAGCCAAAAGACTTTATGTATCTTCCGCCTGGGCCAAGCAAGCTGAGCCTGTCGCCTGCAAATTCGCTCACAAGCAGATTTCCGTCTGAGACACGCACTATATCCATCGGCCTGTCAAATCCGGAGAGAGAGCCAAACGAGCGGTCAATTATAAAGCCGTTAATATCCATTCTAAAGATTTCATTCGAGCCGTATGCGGCAACCCACATTGTTCCGTCAGAATTTGGAAGAATAGATGTCGGCTGGCTAAAGACAAGCGTCTTTCCATCCGTTGAACGTCCCGGATAGCTTCCGCTTTCAGTGTACTTTATCGGACTGTCATAGGAATTGTCACTAATTCTTCTCTCCCTCACAATCTCAATCTTGTTGAGGAGCAGAAGACCTCCCCAGCCATTGTCGCTAGCAAGCTGCCACTGCGCAAGCGCTGTTCCCTCAAGGCCAGATCTGTAATAAGCCTTTCCAAGCCATTCAAGGATTATATTCTCAGACGGAAGATAAGAAAGAGCCTTTTCGAATTCTAGAATCGCGTCATTGTAGCTTCCTCTATAATAAGCCTGAACCCCGCGTCTGAATTCCTGTTCCGCAAAGCCAGCCTCCGCAGAGCGCGCGCCTGTAGAATTTTTTGCAAGAGCCTCCTCGCTGGTAAATGCGTAATTCTGTGCAAAAGCGCCTGCATAAAGAAAAAAAACAAGCAGAGAGAGCATCGGATATACTATGATTCTTTTTATTCTTAACATATCAGTCTGTTTCCACCTGGGCAATTTGAATATGCTCAAGGATTTCCTTGTTCTCAGGCTTAAGGCTGTGCGCCTGCCTAAGATATTTTTCCGCATCGCTCTTCAGCCCCAGCTTATAATAAACCCATCCAATAGAATCCATGCAGGCCGCGGATTGAGGCTGAATATCAAGCGCTTTCTTGCAGCATGAAAGCGCCTTTGCAAGCTCTTTTTCCTCGCAAGCAAGAACATAGCCCATTCCATTCAAGGCGGTAGGATTGTCAGGATCGGCCTCTAGGGATTTTTTATAATACTCAAGACACTTTTCAATCTCATTCTGCTCCCACGCAACATAAGCAAGTGAAGCATAGACGCTCGCGCTCTTATAGCCTATGTCAAGCAGCTTGTTCAGCTCAAAGTCCGCAAGCCTCTTTTTGCCGGACAGGGCATAAATCACCGCAAGAAGATAGCGGCACTGAAGGACTCTTGGACTGTCTTTCTCGGAAGTCACAACCTGCTCAAGATAAAGAAGCGCATCATCATATCTCTCAAGCCGCGCATAGCAAAGGCCTATATAATAGGCCAGCTCAAGCCTGTCAATCTCTGAATCATCTGGAAGAGAAATAAAAAAAGCGAGCGCGGAGGCATAATCGCCCTTTGAGTAGAGAGAAATACCTTCGGAGAGAAATGAATCCTTGTTTTTTTCCGCCATGAGCCCCTCCTCCCTCAACAATGCTATAAGACAAAATCAAGCTGAGGAACAACACTGTCAACAAAATCCACCGGCTCAGCGCAAAGCCTTGAGACAGCAACATAGCCATCCATCACAGCATCATACTCGTTCTGCTCAGGGCCAGTTGTTAAAAGCTCCCCGCTTGCAAAACGGCTTTTTAGTGTTCCGCTTCCGGCATCTTCAAAAACAATCTTATCCTTATAATCACGGATGCACAAGGACGTAAGTTTTGCCCCTTTGAATTTCTTGCGTGAAAGGGCATTCACGCTGACAACACAGTTTTTTCTGTAAAGACCAATAAGCTGATTTATATTGCGCTTAATGAATTCAGCGAGGCTTGCATAGTCATATCCACTGTCTGCATACTCTCCAGACACAGCTTTCAAGCTTACCGCAATACCTGGAATTTCATAAAGAACAGCCTGCCGCGCAGCCGCAATAGTTCCTGAGTAAATACAGTCTGTTCCCATGTTTGCGCCCTTGTTTATTCCTGAGAAAACCGCGTCAAATTCAACTCCTGGGAAAATATCTGAGCGCAGCGCAGTTATTACGCAGTCAACAGGGTAGCCTGAGCATGAGACTCTTCTATCGCCTATCCTCTTAAAAACCAACGGCTCAGACATCACAAAATGAGAGGAAACACCGGAGCGGTTTGAATCAGGAGCAAGAATATATATATCCGCAATCTCCTCAAGCACTCTTGCTAGAACAGAGATACCCTCGGCATCTATTCCATCGTCATTAGTAAGCAGAAAGTTCAGTTTTTTTCTATTGTTATTCAATTATTCGCACCCCGCCGGCAGGCCTTACCTCGTAGCAGGAGGCCTTGAAGCCAAAAATCTTCTCATAATCAGACAATGTCTTTTTGAAAGCCTCTTCATCAGAACGGTTCATAATCGTATATGCCATTCGGCCGAATCCCTTGCCAGTGATTCTCCCGCAGGAGACGGGGTTGCGGGAATCCTGGGCATTGGGATTTATCTCCTGAAGTCTCTTTAGAATCCAGTCAATCTCAGGACATGAAATATCGTAGTTGTCCCGCATGTTCTTGTGGCTATGGTTCACCGCTCTTGCAAAGCCTCCAAATTCGCCGGACTCAAGGGATTTCTCGGCTTCAAGCACAAAGCCATGCTCTTTCATTATGCACAAAAGTCTTCTGCGCATGTTCTCCGGCACGACAGACATGACTTCATTGACTTCAGCGGGATTATCCTCGTAAATCCATCCGCCATATACATTGGACTTTCTTTCCTTGAGATCTCCCAGCAGAAGGATATTTTCAGGCTGGCGGATAGCCTCCTCGTTCCAGACTTCAATCCGCGGAACCTTTGCATCAGTAAGAAGAATCACCTTGCCGTCAAAATTAAAAGGAATCAAGTCCCATGACGCCTTTTCATAGTCAGTGAGCACAAGACAGTTTTCCTTAGAGTAAATAGCGGTAAAATTATCCGCCATATAGTTCTCGATGCCAAGATACAGCTTGTTGCCCCTTTCTATCGCCTGCAGTATCTCAGTGTCTGTGCAAGGAAGATTATAGAGGCGGCAAATTGAGAATGCGGAGGCGACTTTCATGGCTGTTGTAATTCCGCATCCTGCCGAAGGAAGGACATCAGAATACACAGAGAAATTCATTCCTCCAAGCTCGAACCCGCCTGATGTAAATCCGTATATTATTGCCTTGATTGCATTTGCCCAGCGGTCTTCTTTTCTGAATTTGAGAGATGTCAGCGTAGAGCGTCTTCTGTCATTCAGCTGATAGAAATAAAAACGCAGGGATGTGTCATTGCGCTTTGAGACAGAAACAAATACAGGAAGATTGACAGACATTGAAAGAGTCTTGTCTTTGGCAAACCAGCAGTGCTCGCCAATAAGATGGAAACGTCCGTTTGCGGCAGCTGTTACCGAAGGACTCTCCATATATTCTTTCTCATGTTCTTCCCGGGCAAAATCTGCCTGCTCCATAATTCCCCACTGACCGCTTTTTATTTATCTATTATTTATTGCTTTTACAGTCCAATATTTATAAAATAATATTATAATGCCTAGTTTTTTACAAGTTTTTTTAGTTCTTTTTTCCAGCGCGCTTCTTGCGGCTGGAATTCCAAACGAATTATTCAAGCTAGGATGTCCGCTATCAGGACTGTTCGCACTAGCGCCTCTGTATATTGCAATTTACCGCTCAAAAAGCTACAAGGAGTCTTTTCTTCTGTGCTGGATTCACGGAGGCCTTACCCATCTTCTATCAAGCTTCTGGCTCAAGAATTTTCACGGAATGGCGGCATTCACATTAGGGGCAAGCCTTGTCGGGACAGCCTTTATAGAGGGCTTTGCCGGATGGATTCTTTATTATCCGTTCTCTAAAGAGCATCTTGCGAAAAAAAGACAGCGCCTGGAACCCGCGCTCAATATATTTTATTTTGCCGCCGCTTATGTCCTTTACGAATGGTGCAAGTCAACAGGCTTCCTCGCATATCCTTGGGGAACATTGTCTATGACTGCAATACGCTGGCCGCTGGTAATCCAAATTGCAGACATAACAACACAGTACGGAGTATCTTTTCTTTTCGCTCTTTTTTCGGCCCTTTTCGCACAGGGAATAGTCCTTTTGCAAAAGGAAAAAGGCATTACCACAAGACATGAAGTGTTTTCATATATACAAGCAGCCCGCGCAGTGTTCCTCATTATCGCTGCGGTTCTTGTCTATGGAGTTTTCCAGTATGCGAGGCCTAGAACAGCAATAAAGAAACTTAACACTGTCATGGTTCAGCAGAATATGGACACTTACAGGGCCGCCGAGGATGAGGCAATATCTCTTTCGGAGGAGCTTACACAGGAAGGAATTGACGAGCTTAGGCAAAAAGGTCTTTCTCCTGATCTTGTTGTCTGGAGCGAGGGTGTTCTAAACAGGCGTTTTCCTACATCACAATACGAAAGAATCCCTGAAAAAAAGCCTCTGATGAAGTTCATACGGGAGCATAATATTCCATTTATAATTGGAGGCTCGCTTTCGCTTGACGCAGAGAACCACAAGAACGGGAACGCGGCTCTCCTGATAAGCAAAAATGGTCATTACCTTGGCTCCTATATAAAAATCCATCTTGTTCCGTTTGCAGAGGCAATTCCTTTTGTGGATTACGAGCCTGTAAGAAACCTTGTAAAAAAAATCGCAGGCTTCTCATACGGATGGACACAAGGGAGGAAGTACACTGTATTCAAGATTCCAGCCAGCACACCGGAAGAAGACATAAACGGAACACAGATAATAAGCGCAGACTCTTCTCCATATCCAGAGACTAGGAAGACATCTGTTATTGTCGCCGCTCCAATCTGCTTTGACGACGCATACAACTCAGTGTTCAGGGGACTTTACAAATCCGGATGCGAGCTGTTCATGAACATAACGAATGACTCCTGGTCAAAGACAGAATCCGCAGAATATCAGCATTACGCTGTGGCTCTTTACAGAGCAATTGAATTCAGGACAACACTCGCCCGCTGCACAAATTCCGGCTACACAGTCGTCATAGATCCTGCCGGAAGGACAATAGCCTCGCTGCCGCTTTTTGACGAAGGAGAGCTTGCCCTCTCAATTCCCGTATACGAAAGGAAGCCGACAATAGCCGCCTTGCATGGAGACTGGTTTCCATATCTTATCATGGCTTTTGTTCTTGCGGTCATCATATACACTGCTTCTCAAAGTCGGAAATTTGCAAACTTTTACGACTAAATTCTATTGCAATCCTAGATTTAGTGTTTTATGATAAAAAAGATATTGAAAAGACACTATTTTCTGAGGGGATAATTTTATTTTATGCGATGTCCATACTGCGGCAGCCTTGATGACAAGGTAATAGAGTCACGCACAATGGCGAACGGCGAGTCAATCAGGCGCCGCCGAGAATGTGTAAGCTGCGGATACAGATTTACAAGCTACGAAAGAATTGAAGAAAAGCCTTTTATGGTTATAAAGCGCGATGGAAGACGCCAGCCGTTTGACAGGGCAAAACTTGAAAAAGGAATAAGCCGCGCATTAGAAAAGCGTCCTGTCGCCACAAGCATGATTGAGAACATCATAAACGACATAGAAGACCGCGCAGTGCTGGCGGGAAAAGCAAACAGGGAAATATCAACATCAGAGCTTGGCGAGCTTGTGCTGGAGAGGCTTTATGAGATTGACAAGGTAGCATACATACGTTTCGCCTCTGTATACAAGCATTTTGAGAACCTTGAGGAATTTGTGACAGAAGTCAACAGCCTCACAAGGAAGAACAGCGAAAAAAAAATGCGGTCAAAGAAAACAGGCGCAACTACAAAAACAAAGCCGGAGGAAAAGTAAAATTGAGCGGACAGCAAGAAGAAAACACAGAGGAAGACCAGTCATTTTTCCCGCAATGGAGAAGCTTTCTAGGCTCAAGCCATGACAAGGAGACACAGGGATTTCTGAAGCAGGTAGTAAAGCGCAATGGCTCAATCGAGAAATATGACCGCACAAAAATAGAAGCGGCGATAAACAAGGCCATTCAGGCTGTAACAAGAATTCCTGACGAGGAAAAGGCAAAGGCTCTTACAGACAAGGTTGAGGAGAATCTTCGTATTCTTCTTGCAGGAAGACGCGCACACTCAATTCCTGCGATAGAGGAAATCCAGGATATAGTGGAAAATGTGCTGATAGAGGCAAGAGAAGTTGAAGTCGCAAAGGCATATATTCTATATAGGGCAAAGCATGAAGCAATACGCGACTCAAAATCTCTTATGCTCGATATAAACGCCACGATGGACGGCTATCTTGCCCAGTCGGATTGGCGTGTAAAAGAAAACGCGAATGTCAATTTCTCTCTTGGAGGCCTTATTCTTCACAATTCCGGCACAGTAACTGCAAACTACTGGCTAAAGAATATATACACTCCGGAAATCGCAGAGGCGCACAGGACATGCGCTTTTCATATCCATGACTTGTCTATGTTCTCAGGATACTGCGCAGGCTGGTCCTTAAGGCAGCTTATCCAGGAAGGGCTTGGAGGAGTTCCGGACAAAATAACATCAAAGCCAGCGTCTCATCT
Organism: uncultured Treponema sp.; assembly: GCA_964623405.1. GTDB lineage: Bacteria > Spirochaetota > Spirochaetia > Treponematales > Treponemataceae > Treponema_D. The sequence goes on along the minus strand of CAZURC010000002.1, from coordinate 12,983 downwards.
TTCAACTCTTGTAAACCAGATTGTGAATTTCCTTGGAATAATGCAGAACGAATGGGCAGGCGCTCAGGCATTCTCCTCATTTGACACGTATCTTGCTCCCTTTGTAAGGACAGACAAGCTGGATTATAACGGCGTAAAGCAATGCATACAAAGCTATGTATATGGCGTGAATACTCCTAGCCGATGGGGCTCGCAGGCTCCATTCACGAACATTACGCTGGACTGGGCATGTCCGGACGATCTCAGGGACAAGAAGGCAATCGTAGGTGGAAAGGAGCAGGACTTTACCTACGGAGACTGCCAGGAAGAAATGGATATGATAAATAAAGCCTTCCTCGAGCTGCTCCTTGAGGGAGACGCTGTCGGAAGAGGTTTTGCCTACCCTATTCCTACATATAATATAACAAAGGATTTCAAGTGGGATTCAGAGAACGCTAAACTGCTTTTTGAGATAACAAGCGCTTATGGAACCCCATATTTCCAGAATTTCATAAATTCCGACTTGAATCCAAGCGATGTGCGCTCAATGTGCTGCCGGCTCCGTCTGGACAAGCGGGAGCTTAGAAAGCGCGGCGGAGGGCTTTTCGGTTCAGATGAATTTACAGGCTCTCTTGGTGTCGTCACTATAAACCTTCCTCAGATTGGCTATCTTGCTAAGACCGAGGAGGAATTCTATGCGCGGCTTGACTATTTAATGGACCTTGCAAAGCAAAGCCTCTGCATAAAAAGAAAGGTTATCCAGAAACTCCTTGACAACGGGCTTTTCCCTTATACAAGACGCTACTTAAAAACACTGGATAATCACTTTAACACAATCGGACTGTGCGGCATGAATGAGTGCTGTCTTAATTTCCTTGGAGTGAATATTGTTGACCCTAAGGGTTATGCCTTTGCATCAGATGTTCTTGACCACATGAGAGAGAAGATGCAGGACTATCAGGAGAAGACGGGAGAGCTGTTCAACCTTGAGGCGACCCCTGCAGAAAGCACATCCTACCGGCTGGCGCGTCACGACAAGGCTAACTATCCAGGGATTATCACAAGCGGAAAAGACGAGCCTTACTACACAAACAGCTCGCAGCTTCCAGTTGACTACACTTCCGATGTGTTCGATGCGCTTGACCACCAGGAAAAGCTTCAGACAAAATACACGGGCGGAACAGTTTTCCATACGTATCTAGGAGAGCGGATAAAGGACTGGAGAACATGCAGAGATCTTGTAAGAAAAGTGTTCACAAACTACAGGATTCCGTACTTTACTGTAAGCCCTACATATTCAATCTGCCCTATTCACGGCTATATTGCCGGAGAGCATTTTGAATGCCCTAAGTGCAAGGCTGAGAAAGAGCAGAAGCTCAGGGAAAAGCTAAGGCAGCTTGAAGCAGAGCGCGACTCTCTGTCCGCAAAGTAAAAGAGCCGCTTAATAAGCAATAAATAAACAATCAAATAAAAATAGTGGGAGCAAAAACATGATGGAAAAAGCAGAAAGAACTCTTGAGCAGGTTGAAAGAGAAATCAATGATATTCAAGAGCAGCTCAAAGATGTACACGGAACGGAGACAGAGGTCTATGCAAGAATCGTAGGCTACTACCGTGCCGTGCGCAACTGGAACAAGGGAAAGCGCGACGAGTTCAACAACAGGAAACTGTTCAAGATAGATGAAGGGCGCATATCCGGCATAGAAAAAGACATTGGCACAAAGAAGACAGAGGAAAAGAAGGAGCCATCATCAGCGGAAGCAAATATGTCAGAAACAGAAAGCGGTATCAGCTACGAATTCTTTATGAGAAAAACCTGCCCTAACTGTCCTCCTGTAAAAGAATATATGGAAAAAGCTGATTTTCCTGGAAAAACAATCGATGTTGACACAGACTATGGACTTAAGGAAGCGGCGGCAAAAGGCGTGTTCTCAGCTCCGACTGTAATCTTCTATAATACAATAGACGGAACAGAGATTGGCCGAGGTCACAGCGTAGATGAAATAAAGGCTGTCACATCTCCTGTCGCTGAAGTAGCATAGCAAGATTTCAGCAAGCTGCTCTATGGATAAAAAGATAGGCACCCTAGTAAAGACATCTTTCGTAGACTTTCCAGGAATGATAAGCACCGCAGTATTCCTTAAAAACTGCAACTTGCGCTGTCCCTACTGCTACAATGGCTCGCTTGTAGACGGAACAGCCGGCAGTGCGGAACTAAAAACACTGGATGAGATAAAAGACCATCTTAAGAAGAGGCGCGGTCTTCTTGACGGTGTGGTCATATCAGGCGGGGAGGCTCTCCTAAGCCCCTGCGCACCGGAACTAATATCATTTGCAAAAAAACTTGACTACAAGATCAAGCTCGACACGAACGGAACGCTGCCTGATATTCTAGGGAGAATTGTGTCCTGCACAGACACCCGCCCGGACTTTATCTCTATGGATATAAAGACAAGCCCTGAGAAATATCATCAACTCCTAAATGCGCAGAACATAAACGATAGATGCGACTACGAAAGCGCGCTCGAAAGATCTATCAAGATAATCTCGTCCTATCCAAGTGAAAAGAGGGAATTCCGCACAGTGCTTGTGCCTACACTTGTAAAAAAAGATGACATAAAAAGCATGGGCTCCATGCTCCCAAAGGACGCAAGCTGGCAGTTCGCGCGATTCCAGAACGGAGGCTGTCTTGACAGGCTTTACAACGCCCTTGAACCTTACTCCGAGCAGGAAACAGAGGAGCTGGTCTCATTCGCGAGAACCATTATAAACGGCGCAAGACTTAGGTAAAAACAATGCATACCGTCCTACGCCGGTAATACAAGCATCCTATGGCCGATTATCAGTCTGATTACAGACAATAATTCATCGGATTTGGCACACATTTCTATTGACCTGAAATTTTAATTCTGCTATAGTTTAACACATCTTTTGGGGGCATAGTCCAGCTGGTAGAACACCGGACTCATATTCCGTATGTCATAGGTTCAAATCCTATTGCCCCTATCAAGAAAAAGCTAGTCAGAAATGGCTAGCTTTTATTATTTATACATTTCATAAAGACATGGGGGCAAGATAATGGAAGCGGAAAGATTCGACTCACCTTTCAAAGGCCGCTCGCTATTAACCTGGCTTGACTACAGCCCGGAGGAAATTTTACAGATTCTCGACTATGCGTTTCTTGTAAAGAAACAGTCTCATGCGGGGGAGCTTCACCAGAGATTTCTGGGAAAGACAATCGCCCTGATTTTTGAGAAGCGCTCGACACGTACCCGCTCATCCTTTGAGACCGCTTTTGGGGAAGAAGGCGGCCATCCGGTCTTTATGTCAACGCAGGACATTCAGCTCGGGGGAAAAGAAAGTGTAAAAGACACAGCGCGCGTTCTTGGAAGAATGTTCAGCGCGATTGAGTTCCGTGGCTTCAAGCAAGAGCATGTAAAGCAGCTTGCGGAATTCTCCGGGATTCCTGTGATAAACGGCTTGACAGACGAATTTCACCCGACGCAGGCTTTGGCTGATATTATGACCTTGAAAGAAAACTTCGGAGAGCTTAAAGGCTTGAAATGGGTTTTCTGCGGCGACGGACGGAACAACGTGGCGCGCTCATTAATGATAATTTCAGCAAAACTTGGAATCAATTTTTCGATTTTTGCGCCTAAAGAGCTGTTCCCGCCGAAAGACATTCAGGAGATCTGCGCTCCCCTCGCTCAGAAAAGCGGAGCAAAAATTGAGATTTCTGATGATATTTCAGTTGTAAAAAATGCCGACTGCCTTTATACTGATGTTTGGGTTTCTATGGGCGAGGAAAAGCTCAAGGATGAAAGAACCAGACTGCTAGCCCCGTATCAAGTGAATAAGGACTTGATGGCCGCTACATGCAAAAGCTCAACAATCTTTATGCACTGCCTGCCGGCAGTTTTAGGCCAGGAAGTTACAGAAGATGTCTTTGAAAGTTCCGCAAGCAAGGTGTGGGACGAGGCAGAAAACCGCAAGCATACAATCAAGGCTATTATGCTAGCTCTTATCTAGCCGTTAGACAGGAGAATTACAGAATGAAAAGAACAATTTTTGCATTTATGTCTTTAGCGCTTCTTCTCGGAGCGGCAAGCTCTATGACAGCGCAGGAAAGCGCAGACAGCTCTGAGAGACAGTATAAAAATGAATTCCAGGAGTCAGCGATGACTTACAAGAATGTTACTGTCTATAAAGTGCTGGATCAAAAAGACGCTTATATTGTCATGTATGCAAAAGGCCATAGGGAAGTTGGAAATGTCACAATTCCAAAGAAATGGTACAAGGGCGACAAGGATAATCCTAAGAAGCTGGCTTTCCGCAAGCTTTCCACAGGAATGACTCCATACATGACTGTTCTTTACCGCGACGGAAACTTCGACCAGGTTATTCTTACAATGCCGGTAAGCAGAGCGGATCCTGCCTGGGGCGTTGCGGACAGCAATGCCCAGGTTGATGCGGACAAGGACACACTCGATATAGTCTACTAAATGCAAAGGCAATGAATAAGCAATAGAGCCGTCATAAGATGGCTCTTTTTTGTTGCTTCTTGCCATATATATAACTAAACTAAAATCCCTAGAACAAACAACTTTCCCACGGAGGAAACAATGAAGATAGTAACCGACGGACAGATAGACTTATTCAAAAGCTTTCTTTCCTCGCATGATTTTTTCTTTGTAATAGGCCATAAGGAACCGGACGGCGATTGCATCGGAAGCTGTCTGGCTATGAGCTGCATATTGAAAAAGCTTGAAATTGAGCACCAGCTTCTAAGCGCGGGGCCGTTCAAAAGAAATGAGATTGAGGACAAGGCAAAGTACTTCACCTCCACTCCCCAGTTTCTGTCCGAGCCGGAAAGAAAAAGAACAGGTCTTATAATCCTTGACTGCTCAGAAATGAAAAGGCTTGGAGATATTAACGGGGATTTAGAGGGACTTGACACATTCATAATCGATCATCATCTTACAGCAAACGCTACAGAGAACAGCATAATTGACCCTACTGCCCCTGCCGCATGCTGCATAATCCAGCAAGTTTATGAGAAGATTATCGGTCCTCTGGATCTTGAGGTTGCAAACCATATTTTTTTCGGACAGAGCACAGACACTGGATACTTTAAATTCTTGGGAACAGACTCCGAGGAGGTTTTTCTCCAGACAGCAAGGCTTGTAAAAGCAGGCGTGAATCCAAGAAAAATGTATGACATGATAACCGGCGGAAAACCTTACTCCACAAGGAAGCTGCTTGGAGTCCTGCTTTCCCGCACCGAAAGATATTGCAACGGAAAGCTCGCGCTGACTTATGAGACACAGGAAGACACAAAGAAATACGGACAGGAAGGCAGAGACAGCGATGCGCTTTATTCTCTTCTTCTTGCATCTGAGGGAATAGAAGCCGTAGCCTTCCTGAGACAGGACACGGAATTCAGCTGCACCGGCGGACTGCGCTCAAGAGACGTTTGCGATGTAAGCGCAATAGCATCCCATTTTGGCGGGGGGGGGCATAAGAACGCATCCGGTTTTAGCGTGCAAGGCAAGCTGGACACTCTGATTCCAGAAGTCAAAAAAGAATTCGCAAAAGTCCTATAGTCTAAGCCTTTTCTTTTCTCCGCTTATCAAGCAATATCATGCAAGTTTCACAAACAGTCTTCTTAATAAGCTTGCATAAAAACGCTTGATTCTGTTTTTTCACACACATATCGTCAACTTTTCACCCTTGGCATAGCTCTTGCCCTTTATGGTCAGGAGCTAAAACATGGATGAAAACTTTATCAATAATCTGCCGTTTCTTGTAAAGCAGGGAAAAATCAGCGCTGAGGAAGGAAGAAACATTCTCTGGACAGAGATTCACAAGAATCCTTTTTTCTATGGAATAGGGATGCTCTCAGAAGACCAAAGGAGCGAATTTCTAATCTGGATGAGAAACAACTTGCAGGCGTTAATTACAAAATTCAGGGAAGGATCTGTTCCGTTTAAGAATTTCGCAAGAATATGTGTCTGGAGAACCGTAAGACTCTGGTTAAGAAAAGAAGTAAAGCGAAATGCGAGAAACAGCTGCCTGTCAGGAAATTTACTTGCAGAATTCACATCTGATCCTGATGAATCCGAAGACACGATAGCCAAGAGCATCGAGCCAGCAAAAGATAGCCGCTCATACTCTTCCCCTGAAATTCCTGAAGTTCTTTCAAAAAAGAAGAAGCAGATACTAAGGAATCTTATTCATATAGCCGCATGCAAAGCTTGCAACGAGATTGATGAGACTATGACAGCAAGGCTTGCAAAGTTCCTTGAAATTCCCCAAAAAGAGTTTGAGGAAGAGCTTGAACTGCTCAGAAAGGAGACTGCCGGAAGAAAGAACGCACGGCAGAAAATGATTGAGAAGCGCAACAGGGCGTTCTTTTTTCATAAAAAATTTGAGTATGAGCTGTCTAGAATAGACAGAAGCAATATATCCTATGAGACTATTCTCAAAAGCTATAGAAAAAATACAGAGAACTGGAAAAGCATAAACGAGCAGCTTACCCATAAATACCAGTCCCACCCTTCTATCGGCCAAATATCCCGCTTAACAGGAATAAACGAAAGGCGCATATCATTCTACCTGAACCACCACGCAAAGAGAAAAGACTTAATATCCTTTATAAGCTGCCCGCAGGAAGAAGACGAGGACAACAGAGAATAAGCTGCCAAGCCACGCGCCATAATTGAAAGCCATTATTTTTTAGGATATATTATGTTTCTATGAGACTATTCTTAGCATCGTCAAACGCGCATAAAAAAAAGGAAATGCAGGAAATACTGCAAGAATATGAGATACAAGTTCCAGCAGACATTGGCTTGGACTTTAACCCTGAGGAAACTGGCTCGTCTTTCTATGAGAATTCGCTTATAAAAGCCCGTGCGCTCAACGCCCTTGTGCACGAGCCTGTAATCGCAGACGACTCTGGACTTTGTGTGGAAGCGCTTGGAAATGCGCCAGGCATATACACCTCGCGGTACGCAGGTCCCCAATTCATGCACGGCTATCCTGACGGACACAAAATGCCTCAAGAACAGCAGAACGAATGCCTGATAAGGCAGCTCAATAACACAGGCTCCCAAAACAGGCGCTGCTTTTATGTATGCGCGATGACGCTCCTCTTTTCAGAAGAACATTTTTTTGTCGCCCAGGAAATTCTAGAGGGAACTCTTATAGACGACATAAAAAAACAAGCCGGCTCTGGAGGTTTCGGATACGATCCTGTCGTCTTTCTCCCTGGATACGGAAAGACTGTCGCAGAGCTTTCCGCAGAGGAAAAGAACAAAATCTCGCACAGGGGAAAAGCTGCAAGGCTGATTGCAGAGGTTTTAAGGACAATATCAAAGCCCCTATAGCAAATCCAGAAAAAAAATTATTTTTTTATAAAGTTTTACAGCGTTGATGCCGATATAAACAGTGATAAGCTATGGACGGATAACTTCGTAGAAGCAGCCGGACAAGCAAGTCAATGTAAAAGGAAATGGATGTAGCCTTGTAATACAGAAGTTTCCTTTTACAAACAGTCCAGAAAGGATTTTGGACTGACATTTTCCACGGAGGAAAAAACTATGGTCATCAACCACAACATGTCAGCGCTTTACTCCAACAGACAGCTCGGAGTAACAGGTCTTAGTCTTTCAAAAGACATGGAGAAACTCTCATCAGGCGAAAAAATCAACCGCGCTGGTGACGACGCCTCAGGACTCGCTGTATCTGAAAAGATGCGCAGCCAGATCCGCGGATTGAACCAGGCTTCAACAAACGCTCAGAATGGAATCAGTTTCATTCAGGTTGCAGAAGGCTACCTGCAGGAAACAACAGACATTATGCAGCGTATACGTGAGCTTGCAGTCCAGTCATCTAACGGCATCTACAGCGACGAAGACCGTATGCAGATTCAGGTTGAGGTTTCCCAGCTAGTCGCTGAGGTAGACCGTATCGCTTCCGCAGCACAGTTCAATGGTATGAACATGCTCACAGGACGCTTTGCGCAGTCTACTGGTGAGAACACTGTCACAGGTTCAATGTGGTTCCATATCGGAGCAAACATGGATCAGAGAATGCAGGTTTTCATTGGAACCATGACATCTGAAGCTCTCGGAATCCGCGAAATCGGAACAGAGACACCACTTAGCCTGGCAGCTCCAGATTTGGCCAACCGCGCAATCGGAACTATCGATGAGGCACTGAAAAAAATCAACAAGCAGCGTGCAGACCTTGGCGGTTACCAGAACCGTATGGAATATGCAGTCCGCGGTCTTGATGTGTCAGCAGAAAACATGCAGGCTTCTGAGTCACGCATCCGTGACACAGACATGGCCGCCGCAATGGTTGACTTCACCAAGAACCAGGTGCTCCAGCAGGCTGGAACAGCAATGCTTGCACAGGCGAACGCTCAGTCTCAGACTGTCTTGTCTTTGCTCAGATAGTGCTGTATAGTAATTTTCATGGAATTCTTGCTATGCTTGGGTTCCATGAAAATTCCGCGGTGTTTTCAGCCCTGCTCTCTTTACTTTTTCCAAAAAACACTTAGAATTCAGCAGAAGAATTTGATTTAGCTGTTTTTTTTGCTATAATCAGATATAGAAAGCAATGAGCTTAGGGGAGCCTCGTGAATAGCTGCTTGCTACTTTCAAAGCTCCGTAACCATACAGCGCGCTTGTTTAGGGCGCATAAAGTTCTTTGAAAACAGCCTTCCTTGGCTTTCGTAACAGCATGGACGGTTATTAGTACGTACAAGGAGTACGAATAACAGTTCCTGCTGATGGGACTAAATCTGCAGATGGGGGCGCAAAACCGCCTGCAGCCCGTACGAAAGGCAGGACTTACGGCATGATGCTGTAATGTTTCTTAATCATGGAGGGCACAAATATGGTTATTAATCACAACATGAGCTCGATGTATTCAAACCGCACATTGGGAGTTTCTAACGCCCAGTTGCAGTCTAGCATCGAAAAACTCAGTTCAGGTCAGCGCATCAATAAGGCTGGCGATGATGCTTCTGGACTTGCTGTATCTGAGAAGATGCGCAGCCAGATCCGCGGATTGAACCAGGCAAACAGAAATATCCAGAATGGTGTTTCTTTTATCCAGTCCACAGAAGGATACCTGCAGGAGACTACAGACATTCTTCAGAGAATCCGTGAGCTAGCAGTCCAGTCGTCTAACGGAATCTATTCTGACGAAGACCGTATGCAGATTCAGGTTGAAGTTTCACAGCTTGTTGCTGAAGTAGATCGTATCGCTTCACAGGCTCAGTTCAACGGCATGAACACCCTTACAGGCGCTTTTGCTCAGGATTCTGTTTCGGGACGCATAATGCAGTTCCAGATTGGTGCGAATGTTGACCAGAACGCACGTGTATATATCGGCACTATGACAGCTGAAGCTCTAGGTCTTAAAGGAGCACAGGGTTCCGATGAGCAGATTGGAATCGAGTCTCCGGACAAAGCGAACATGGCTATTGCATCTATTGACAACGCCCTTTTGACAGTTTCAAAACAGCGCGCAGATCTTGGTGCATACCAGAACCGCTTTGAAATGGCTTCTAACGGCATCGGCGTAGCTGCTGAGAACATGCAGGCGGCTGAATCTCGTATCCGTGATACAGATATGGCCTCTGAAATGGTCGAATACACGAAAAACCAGATTCTTACACAGTCTGGAACAGCAATGCTTGCACAGGCAAACAGCCAGTCACAGAACGTGCTTGCACTGCTTAGATAACAAAACCGCTTTTTATAGCTAAGAGACTTCTGGATGTTGTCTTTTGTATAAAAGGCGTAAGAAGAAGGAGTGCGCCCTCCTTCTCCTTTTATTTTTCAGGAGGAAAGCCCTATGACTATTAGTTCACTCGGGCAGTCGGCAATGGATGGCCGCTTAACAATAAACTCCGCAGCAGTTTCTACACAAAAAGCCTCTGTAAACCAGGAGCTTAATGTGCCTATGGCAGATGCTGCAAAAGTGGTTCAGAATATCTCCGACAACAATGCCCAATTGCAGGAAGATGTACGCCAGCTTCAGAAACTTTCAGATGTTGTTTCGGGCCGCAAAGTTCAGTTCTCTGTCAACAAGGAATTGAACCAGGTAGTTGTTACCATTGTGGATTCCGCTACAGACAAAGTTGTAAAGCAGATTCCTTCCGAGGATATTCAAAAATTAAAAGTAAGGATTAGAAAGGCAATCGGCGTCTTATTTGATGAGATGATTTGATTTCACACCGCTTCTGCCTTAGCGCAAATTTTAAGAATATTTGCAGGAAGATAAAATGGCTGATATATCAATACCTGGAGTCAGTGACAAGTATAAGACAAATGATTATATCGAGGCACTGATGAAAAAAGAGCGGCTTCCGCTGACAAGGGAGCAGGAGTCGCTCGACAGGTACAAAGAGCAGCAGAGCGCATGGAACGGAATAAACCAGAGAATGTCCGCATTGCGCACAAACACAAAGACACTCTATTCCTTTGACAATCCGTTCAGCAACAAGCTTGCATCATCAACTGATGAAAACGCAGTAACAGCAACGCCTGGAAGAGAAGCCGCTTATGGCTCAGTAAAAATTGATGTTGTGCAGCCAGCGACAGCAGACCGGTTCCTGTCCGGCGACATGGAAAAAGACTTTAAGGTTCCGCAGGGAAAGTATACATTCCAGATAGATGACAAGACATTGTCATTCAACTGGAAAGGCGGCAATCTACAGGATTTTGTGTCATCATTGAACAGACGCGGCGCAAACACAGTTAAAGCGAGCATTGTCGGTGTTTCAAATGACAGACAGGCTCTTCTAATTGAGTCTCTCAAGACTGGAACCAAAAGCAATATTATCTTCAAGGACGACGCCCTCGCCTTCGCGCTAAGCAATGGAATTATAGAAAAAACAAAAAGCGACTCAAAAGAAATAGGAACAGATATAAATGACTTCATTTCTCCAGAAAATGAATTTCCTATTCCAGCTGTAGAGCAGGATGGAATGCCTGAAATCACAAGCAAGGGAGTCGAATGGGATTCAGAGGAAAACCGCTACATACTTCCTCCGCGCACTGGACTTGAATTAAAAATCCCAGAAGAAATTCTGAGCAATCAGGACAACAGAATTGAATTCTCTTATTACACATTCGAAGTTGAGGACATAACCGAAAGCCTTAACACAATCCGGACAACACGGCCAGAGATAGGAGACGCAGGACAGGTTACATTCGAGGACATTACCGTTTACAACGACAAGACGCAATCAAGTCTTCCGCCGGTTCCATCAACTCCATTAGTTCCAATCAAAGACGAGGCCGATTTCTATGCAAGGGACTCAAAGGGAAACGAGGTAAAAATTGAGACAGCATCTCTTTCTAAGGATCAGAACACAGGAGAAATAGCTGTTCAAGTCGACCTTAAAGACCACCCAGATATACAGAGTATTGTCGCAAGAAACCGCAACACAGGAGAGGCCATAGCCCTGTCAACATTTACAGCTTATGATGCAAAGAAAAACCTTGGATTCAGGGCAGTCCATCCTGTAACAACAGCGCAGGATGCAATAATCAAATATGAGGGAATAACAATAAGCCGGCCGACAAATACAATAGACGATGTTGTTCCCCATGTCACGCTGAACATTTTTGACAAGACAGAGAAAACAGCGACAATAGACATAAAGCCTGACAAGGACTCCGCTAAGGATGCGCTTATACAGTTTGTCGGCACATATAACCAGGTAATCGCCGAGATGAACATACTAAGTGAAAACAAACCAGAAATCATCACAGAGCTAGATTATCTTTCTAAAGACGAGCAAGAGGATGCCCAGAAAAGACTTGGAATGTTCCAGGGAGACAGCTCACTGCGCACCGGCAAGTCTTCGCTCCAGGCGATAGTATCAGGGAACTATAGATGGTCAGACAATGCGACAGTCACGATGCTGAATCAAATTGGGATTTCTACAAGGGCTGCCGGAGGAGCCGGCGGATATTCAGCAGGGCAGCTTAGAGGCTACCTTGAGATAAATGAGAAGCAGCTTGACCAGGCCCTGGACAGCGAGCTTGACCAGATAAAGAATCTATTTGGATATGACTCGGACGGAGATCTTATAATAGACTCCGGAATAGGCTATTCTCTCGACAGGCAGCTTACAGCATGGGTTCAGAACGGCGGAATTATATCAAACAAGAATTCTGTGCTTGCCAGCAGGATAAAGTCATCCGAGACAAAAATCGCAAGCCTTGAGCGGCAGCTGGACACAAAAGAAGCGCAGCTCAGGAGAAAATACGGCCAGATGGAAGGGACGCTGAACAGCCTTAACTCACAGTCCTCGACAATATCGAATTTTGCAAATAGCGGAAAACAGCAGTAAAATAATAATGTAGAAAGAATACGGAAACATATTTAGGAATAGACTTATGGAACTACTTGTAAATGGACAGAAACTTGATGTGCAGCTCGAAGATGAGAAAACAATAGGAGATGTTCTCAAGGGCTTTGAGTCTGAATCAGAGAAGAGCGGCATGGCTACAGTAAGCATTGCTGTGGACGGGAAGAATATCACTGCCAGTGAATTTGACTCTGCCGCGGCAAAGCCATTAAGAGATGACACAAAGATTGAGCTTGGAGTTGTAAGCATTGCGGCAATCGAAGACGCTTTCAAGACGCAGGCAGAAGACGCACAGGAGATTTCAAGGCAGCTAAAGACAATATCCGCCAAGTTCCAAAGCGGAAAAGACAAGGAGGCGAACACCATAATAACAAGGCTCGCGGACCTTGTGGACAATATCTGCCATACAGCAAGTCTTTCCGCGCTATTCCCTAAAGAATTTGCGCAAATAAAGATTGACAACAAGAATTTCGCAGAGTTTTTCGCAGAGTTCTCGCCAATTCTAAAGGATTTTGAGCAGGCAATTGAGTCAAAGGATACTGTCATGATAGGAGACTTGGCTGAATATGAGATAAGCCCAAGACTTGATCAGTTCATAGATTCAATT
>CAZURC010000001.1:53179-66383 GCA_964623405.1 uncultured Treponema sp. | reverse complement strand
TCAACAACGCCGTCCTTGCCTTCCTTTATGTCGTCCACAACGCAAGTGTGGATGTGGTTTGCCAGAAGAAGCTTTGAGAATGAGTTTAGCGCAGCGTTCGCCGCCGAGACTTGAACTAAGATGTCCGGGCAGTAAGCGTCATTCTCCAGCATTCTTTTTATTCCATTGATTTGGCCTTCGATTCTGTTCAGGCGGTTCATCAATGCCTTGTATTCTTCCGGAGTGCGCTCTTTTTTCTTGTTTGAGCAGCAGGATTTTGTCTCCGCAGGCTTGTTGTTAGTCTGGCTTTTTTCCATAATGATGCTTCCTTGTATACCCCTACCAGGGTATTTCTTCTCTATACTGTGAATATATACCCTCATGAGGTATGCTGTCAAGGAATTTTAGAAATTATTTTTATATCAATATGTTTTGTTGATTTGTGCTTTGCTCTATCTTAAAATAATATATGGGAGTATTTATGAAACTCAGACTTCGTTCTATTTTTGTAAAGTTGATTTTGCCGGTTATTGCGTTGCTTACTTTATCGGCTGTTATTCTTATTGTTGTCCTGACAAAAGTTGTAGAGAGCAGATGGCTTGAAAACGCAGAGTCCTCAGTTTCAAGCGACAGGAAAGTTGTTGTTGACTTGATTGATGAGGAATGTGTCTATGTGGAGTGTGTCGCGGATTATGCCTCAAGGCTTTTCTCAGGGCTATGGTCTAGCGGCGCTGAGGAGGCGACGGCTGAGCTTTGCGGCATGGCTGTTGACGCTCTTGACCTTGAGTTCATCGCAATCTATGACACGCAGGGGAATCTTATTTCTCCTCCTGAGTATGCGGAGGGCGCATCTTTAACTGATGAGGTGCGTACTGCTCTTGGCGGAGCAAATTCCACAAAGGTTAAGATTTCCAACGGCAATGAGTTTACGGCGGATTCTGTCTATCCTATAGAAGTTGACGGCCAGATTGTCGCCGCGGTGGAAATCGCGGAGAACTTGAGCGAAAGCTCATTCATCGGCCGTATTTCCGAAAACGTGGGATGCCAGTTTGCTGTCATTTATGACGGTTTTATTGTGACTTCAACAGATGAGTCCTTGCTTGGAACTAAGGTTGACTCTAAGATACTGTCCGCTGTTGACAGCGATGATATTTGGCAGGGATTTGTGACAATAGGCGGCGAGACTTATACAGGCGAGTATTGGAACTATGAGGAGCTTGAGGGATGCAAGCTTTTTGTCGCGCAGAATGCGGGCGAGATGCAAAGGACTATTGCCCGGATTCAGGCTGTTATTTTCCTTATGCAGACAATAACTAATATCATTATCCTTATTGTGTTCATCGCGCTTGTGTACTTTGTGATTCACAAGCCTCTCAAGAGAACCAACAGCGCGGTTGCGGGACTTTCCAGCGGGGACGCGGATCTTACAAACCGGCTTCCAGTAAGGGGCGGGGATGAGCTGGCAGACCTTGCTATTGGAGTCAACCGGTTTATCAATATGCTACATGGAATAATAACTGATTTGCAGAGCAAGTCCGAGGACATTAAGAATGTTATACAGGACTTGGGGGCAAGTTCCCAGGAAACTGCGAGCGCGACGGCTCAAATCATGGCCAATATCGAGTCTGTAAAGAATCAGTCGGCTGGCCAGGTTACTGCGGTCAGGAATACAAGTGATATTATCACAAAATCAGCAGACTCCATGCAGAAGCTTAAGCAGAATATAGTTGCCCAGACTTCTGACATAACAGAGTCCTCTGCCGCTATAGAGGAGATGATTGGCAATATTCATGCTGTGTCTGAGTCTGCGGAGAAAATGTCCGGCTCGTTCACAGAGCTTGCCGATTTGATTAAGACCGGTGCTGATAATGTCAAGGCTTGCTCAGATATTATAAGGCAGATAGAGGACAAGTCTCTCGTTCTCTCAGAAGCGAACAACACGATTAAGTCAATTTCTTCCCAGACAAATTTGCTTGCAATGAACGCAATGATTGAGTCCGCCCATGCGGGCGAGGCGGGAAAAGGTTTCGCCGTAGTTGCCGATGAGATACGGAAGCTTGCGGAGAATTCAGGGGAGCAGGCTAAGGCTATTGAGGAGAACATAAAGGATATTACGGACTTGATAAACGAGGGCGGACGGGTCGCGGAGCTTTCCCAGCACAGCTTTGATACAATTGATTCGCAGGTTTCTGTTGTGGATCCTCTTGTCATGCAGATTTCGAATGCAATGGAGGAGCAGACCAGCGGATCATCTCAGATTCTTGAGGCGCTTGGCAACATGAAAGATGAGTCAACTTTGGTTGACGACAGCTCAAAGCAGCTTTCTGACGGCATAGACGGAATTGGCAGCGATATGAATTCCGTAAGCCAGATCTCATCAACTATCATGGGAAGCATGGACGAAATGGCGGCCGGCTCTGAGCAAATCAGCAAGGCGACACAAATGGTAAGCGACCTCGCTCTTAAGACAAAAGAAGATATGGATGCAATCAATGGAATTATAAGCAAGTTCAAGGTATAATAGGCCTTGTGAATAATTCTATAAAAGCTCTTTTATCTTGTACAAGAAGCATTCCTCCTGTGCTTTTAGTTCTTTTTCTGATTTCACTGCTCTTTTCCTGCTCTTCTGAGCAGAAGAGAGCTCTGGCAATCCAGGAGGCGAAGGAGAATGCTGTCAGAAATTACGTGGCCTCTCTTGAGGAGAGCGAGCGGATTTCTCAGATGTTCCTTGTGAATATTGAGGGGAACTCTTCTTTTTCTCCTGTAGAAAAAACAGGCGCGCTTTACGGGAATTACAAGGCAGGCAAGCCTATGGTTCCTGGCGGATGCCTTTTTTTCAGCTATAATATCGCAAAGTCAAAGGAAGAAATCCAGTCATTCATCTCTTCCATAAGAAGATTCTATAAAGAGAATGGAAATGTCCAGCCTTATCTTGCTGTTGACCAGGAAGGCGGGTACGTGAACCGTCTGCGCGGAATAACATCTTCATTTCCATCAAGCAGGACTGTCGCAAGCACAATGACGGTTGAGCAGGCTCAGAAGCTATATGAGACACAGGCCGATGAGATGCAGAAGCTAGGGTTCAACATGAATCTTGCGCCCGTTGTTGAGGTTGAGACACCTGAGAATGAGGATTTCCTTGACACACGCTCTTTTGGAACCCTTGAGAAAGTCTTGCAGTATGCTCCTGTTGAGATAAATGCGTTTGAAAGCCGGAAAATAGCCGCTGTGCTTAAGCATTTTCCAGGGAATACAAACACAGATCCTCATACAGGCCTTCCGGAGCTGCGTGTTTCCAGGGAACAGCTGGAAAACACTCTTCTTGCGCCTTTCAGGGAACTGCTTCCTCTTTCCTCAGCGCTTCTTATGAGCCATGCGCGAGTTTTTGTCTCTGACCCTGATAATTTTGGTTCTGAGGCAGAGAGGGATATTTCCTCTCCAGCCTGCCTTTCCAAGTTCTGGGTTTCGGAGGTTGTCCGCAAGAGGTTTGGCTTTGACGGCCTTGTCATTAGCGATGATATTTTTATGGCGGCTCTGGCGAAGAATGGATTTCCTCCGGAAGACGCCGTTGTCATGGCGGTGGAGGCCGGCGTTGATGTCATAATGCTGAGTGAAAAGCGTTTCGGCTCAGTGGGAGCCATGCTTCTTAAGGAAAGCTCTCAGTCAGAGGATTTTGCAAGGAAGATAGACGAGGCTGTTTGCCGTATAATAAAGTATAAGATAAAAGCGGGATTGCTTGCTTTTACCCAAGCTGATTTTGATGAATCCGGCAGAAAACTAAAGACGCCAGTTTTTACCATTGAAAGCTGTTATTAAGGAGACTAAGATAAAAACTGCGTATGGGAGTTTTTTAATGAAGCAGAAAGACAGAAACTCAAAGCTTTGCGGGGCAGAAGGCTTTGACGCATATTACTCATCGCTTTTTGGCGGCCGATGGCGCGCTCTTAAGGAGTCTCTTCTTAGGGAAAGTGACAAGGCTGAGTATAATGCAGGCGGAGAGAAGAGCTATTTTCTTGACAGCGCCTCAATACGCGCGGCTGCCGCTCTTCCTTTGGACGGCTCCCTGTCAATTCTTGATCTTTGCGCTGCCCCTGGCGGAAAAACTCTAGTCCTT
Organism: uncultured Treponema sp.; assembly: GCA_964623405.1. GTDB lineage: Bacteria > Spirochaetota > Spirochaetia > Treponematales > Treponemataceae > Treponema_D. The sequence goes on along the minus strand of CAZURC010000001.1, from coordinate 62,290 downwards.
GCAAGCTGCATGGCTCCTGAGGCAAGCCTGCTTGCTAATGAGCGCTCTCCGGACAGAAAAAGGCGGCTTTTGCGTACTGTCCAGGAATGTCTTGATGAGTCTGTGCGGGCAAGGGTCACGGTTATATGCAAGGACGGAGCGTCCCTATGCCTTATAAAGAACAATCGTTTTGACCGCATTCTGCTTGACGCGCCGTGCTCATCCGAGCGGCATGTTCTTCTTGATGATAAGTATCTAAGTGAATGGTCGCCCGCACGGATTAAGACATTGAGCATTATGCAGTGGGCGCTGCTTTCTTCCGCATGGAGAATGCTCTCACCGGATGGCTATTTGGTCTATTCTACATGTGCCTTGAGTCCTGATGAGAATGACAATGTGATTGCAAGGCTGCTTAGAAAGTTCAATGATGCTCAAGTGCAAAACCCCGTGATTTCTCTTGACACAAGCCCTTTTTGCTCCGTGCGGCTTCCTGAGGGCGAGAGGACACAGTTTGGGATGCATATTCTGCCTGATTCTTGTGACGGCGCCGGTCCTTTGTATTTTTCTCTTGTCCATAAAACCGCGCAAAACATTTAGAAACATTTAACAAAAACTTATGGAAGATTTGGGGCCGCTGTGTTAAAATTATATATGTAGGCAAGCAAGTCTTAAAGGTAAAAAAGTTCATGAATTTGGTGTCTAAGGAACAGAAACTTCAGAATATAATAGAAATGGAGCACATGCTTGGTGAAATCCAGGATCTTGATGTTCTTTTGGAGCGCATCCTTACAGAATCACGTGCGATTGTCCATGCAGACGCCGGCTCCATATATGTTGTTGAGGACAATAATCTAAAGATAAAATATGCTCAGAATGACACTCAGCTGAGAATGCTTCCTGCTGGATCTAAGCTTCCCTATGTCGCGTTCTCTTTCCCGATAACAAAAAAGTCTATTGCTGGTTATTGCGTTGTTTCTGGAAAGGCTGTGAATATTCCTGACTGCTATAACCTTCCGCCTGATGCCCCGTATTCTTTTAACAGCGGCTCCGACAATGCGACTAATTACAAGACCACCTCTATGATATGCATCCCCCTGAAAATGGAGACTGGCAGAATTCTTGGCGTAATCCAGATAATCAATGCGCAGGATGAGCATGGAAATGTAATTCCGTTTGACGAGGATGCCCAGCTTTATTTGACCCATTTCGCTTCAAATGCGACACAGGCCCTTGAGCATGCGCATCTTACGCTGAACATGATTAAGCGTATGCAGAGAATGGCCCAGTACCGTGATCCTAAGGAGACTTTCCAGCATGTTGAGAGGGTCTCCTCGTTTTCCATTGAGATTTATGACAGATGGGCGGCAAACAAGAGCATTCCTGTCGATGAGCAGCAGAAATTCAGGGACAATTTAAAGATTGCAGCTAAGTGCCATGATTTCGGGAAAATCGGCGTCTCAGATGTCATCCTAAAGAAGACAAGCCCTCGTCTGACAGAAGATGAGCGCGATATAATGAAGGGACATACCTGTGTCGGCGCTCTTCTTTTTACAGAGCCTGAGTCGGCATTGGATGAAATGTGCCGCGATGTCGCCCTTCGCCATCATGAGTGGTGGAATGGAAGCCCGAAGGGCTACCCTGGAAAGTTTGACTTTACTAATTATGAGCCAGGCAATCCTGTTCCTCACGCAGAGGCTCTTAAGGGTGAGGAAATTCCTCTTTCCGCAAGAATAGTTGCAGTCGCAGATGTGTTTGATGCTCTGAGTCATAAGCGGGCGTATAAAAGCGCCTGGTCTTTGGATGACTCGTTCCAGGAAATAGAGAATTTGTCCGGAATACAGTTTGATCCGGATATTGTGAAGGCTTTTCTTCAGGTAAAAGATCGGATTATTGCAATCAACGCAACCTGGGAGGCTGCGGAAAACAGTCCGGATGCAAGGAAGCAATAGAACTGGCTGTCAGCGTGCTTTGAATGTCTCGTTTACGATAAGCTGGCTTGTCTTGCGCTCAAATATGTCCTTGAATTTTATAAGCTCTTTTTCGCCGTAGCGGTATTTTGACTTCCCGCCGAGACCTATCTGCGCAAGATTAAGGTTGAAGTCTCTTTCTCTTAGCCGGTCATCCACATTCTCTTTTGTGAATACCGTTCCTCTGTCATTCATCACAAAGATTCCTTTCTTTACAAGCCTTGAGGCAAATATGATGTCTCTTGTCACGACAATGTCATTCCCGGAAACTTTGCTAAAAATAAGATTGTCAGCGGCGTCCTTGGAATTTCCACAAACGACCATCTCTATAAATGAATTGCCATGGGGGAGGGGAATCGCGCTGTTTGCGACAAAAATAGATGTTATTTCTTTTGCTTTTGCTGCGCTTGCTATGTAGCTGCGGAGAAGGGAAGGGCAGGAATCGCCGTCAATCCAGACCTTAAAGCTGTACATGCTAATCCTTGCCGCCAGTGGACAAGGCTAAATCAAGCCTTTCTATCATCTTTGCCGCAAGCTTTTCCATCTCATCACTTTCGTTTTCTGCTGTCTGGTGGGTGCTTTTTGCAGTCTTTGACTTTTCTTTGTAAAGCTCGTCGCAAAGCATTATCCCTGCTAGGATAGAGATATGCAGGTCATTTCTCATCATGCCGCTTTTTTGTATTTCTTCAATTATTTTCTTGTAATATCCGAAAAGCTTTTTTAGATACTCGTCGTCTTCGCTTGCTTTGATTGAAAAGGATGTTCCTAGAATGTCAATCTGTAATGATCCCATTTTAAGTCTCCTGGGCTGGAGGTTAGAATATGTCGAATGTTTGCTGGTTCAAGCTTTGTGCCTGGCTTTCGCCTGTCTCGCCTTGAGATGATGGCTGTGAAGAGACAGAATCCTGCTTGAAAATATGTTCCTCTGGTTTTGCAGGCTGCGCCGTTTGAGCTGAGGATGCCGCTGCTGCCGTGTGGATTGCATTTTCCACAGTATTAAGGCGCTCAAGAGCCTTTAGGATTCCTGCCTCGATCTTGTCCTGATCTGTCTGGAAAGTAGAAAACTGCTCCGTTTTTGCAGAAAGAGCGTTTGTGAGCTCTGCGCATTTTCTACGCAAAGCAGCAGTTTCCGCATTAAGCTGTTCAATTTTTGCAACAGCGCTTTCTACTTTTTCCTCAAGAAGAAGGACTTGATCGAGTGAAATCATGCTTATGTCTCCGTAGATTAGTTGCCTAGCGCTTTCTTTGCTACTTCGACGACTGCCTTGAATGCTGCAGGATCTTCAATAGCCATATTTGAAAGTGCCTTGCGGTTGAGTGTTACATTCGCCTTGTTGAGACCGTCAATAAAGCGTGAGTACGAAAGACCTTCATCGCGTACCGCTGCGTTGATACGAGAAATCCACAGTTGGCGGAAATCTCCCTTGCGGTCACGACGGTCAACATAGGCATGTGAAAGAGCCTTTGTTACAGCATCTTTTGCAGCCTTGTAGTTAGTTCCGCGGCGTCCAGTGAAACCACTGGCAAGCTTAAGAAGCTTTACACGGCGATTCTTGCGTTTTGTTCCATCTATTGCTCTAGACATCTTATTCTCCTAAAAAAAATTGATTAACCGTAAGGAAGTTGCTGCTTGCGGATTCTTGCAGCAGAGTCTTCTGAAAGGATTCCTGCTCCACGAAGGTGCATTTTGCGTTTTGACGATTTCTTTGTCAGAATATGACGAAGATTCATCTTCTTGTACTTTACCTTGCCTGTTCCGGTAAGAGAAAATCTCTTTGCCGCGGCCTTTTTTGTCTTCATCTTAGGCATTTCTTTACCTCTTTTTTTTACTTGACTTTAGAGTTTAGTGTCATAGACATAAAGCGTCCTTCCATTGCCGGCGCTTTCTCAATTGCGTATGAGCCATCCCTAAGTCTTTTTTCTACTTCTTTCAGGACATCAAATCCCAGCTCGGTGTGTGCAAGCTCTCTTCCGCGGAAACGGATTGTAACTTTCACTTTGTCACCCTCGTCAAGAAATTCCTGAACATGCTTTGCCTTAGTATCAAGATCTCCTGCGCCAATCTTTGGCTGCATCCGGATTTCTTTTAGCTTAAGGGCTTTTTGGTTCTTGCGGGAATCACGGAGTCTTTTTTCCTGCTCGTACCTATACTTACCAAAGTCCAGAATTTTACAGACAGGAGGATTCGCATTAGGCGACACTTCAACAAGGTCGAGATTTCTCTCTTTTGCTAATTCCAGTGCTTCGCGGGTGGAAATGATTCGCACCTCGTTTTTCTCACCTTCACCATCAATCAAACGAACTTCACGAACACGTATGTGCTCATTGATTCTTAAACCTTTTATGTCTGCCAACGTTCCTCCTAGTGTCTAGAAAACACTTGCTTTATAAGTTCTAGAATAATATCAAAAAGTATTGAAGTATGTCTAGCATAGGTGCTTGTTTTTTGGTATTTTTGAGAGCATGTATTTGTTCTTGTTTACTGTGTTTCCGATTGCACTTGCTCTTTGCGCACACAGGGATTACGCAAGATGTGGCAGTCTGTCTTTCCTTAAGAGACATTTTCTGGCTGTTGTTTTTGGAGTTGCATGCGGCGCTGTCCTATGCGCAGTTCTTGAATTTTTTGTGTTTATTCCCGATTATCACGGAGACAGCTTATTTGTCTGCGCTGTGCTGGACTGGCTTGCCTTTTTGGTTGCTCCCTCGCTCTTTTTTGCGCTTTTCCTGCTCTGGTCTCGTGATCCAGCAGAGACAAAGGCAGCAAGTTTTTTCTATTTTATGTTCTCTTTCTGCAGTGTTTATGTTCCATACCTTTGCTTTTCAGGGAATGGCAGGAATTCTTTTTTTATGATTTTTGCCGTGCCGGTTCTCATTGTCTTTACCTTGATGGCGCTGAATAGAGAAGTAGGTGTCTTGCTTTCCAACGCAAGTCCGGCTAGGTTTGTATTGAGCACTATTTTTGCTCTTGCCGAGTCTGCCGTGGTCCCTGTCCTTATTGCCGCCTGGTATTTTGATGTTTTTTTTGTTTTTTATCTTCTAGGTTCCGCGGCTTGGATTTTGTTCTGCGGTTTCCTCGCATTTTTTAAGAACCGCTGAGATGGCGCGGTAAGGCATAAAAAAGACTGTCCTTTTTTTTGAAGTTTTTGACAGCTTCAAGGACAGCCCCTTTTCCGCCGCATCCCTGCGGCATGTATCTTAATTAATCCATCGCATGTCCTGCCGAGCCGAGAACCTCTATGTTCTTGTGCATGTACATGGCCTTAAGCTCATCGCGCGCCGGTCCAAGATATTTTCTAGGATCAAATTCCTCCGGATGGTCGTGGAACACTTTTCTAATCATAGCAGTCATTGCCAATCGTCCGTCAGAGTCAATGTTGATTTTGCAGACTGCTGATTTTGCGGCCTTGCGCAGCTGCTCCTCTGGAATTCCGACAGAATCAGGAATCTTTCCTCCGTACTGCTCAATCATTCTTACATATTTAATTGGGACAGAAGAAGAGCCGTGCAGAACAATAGGGAATCCTGGAAGCTTTTTCTCAATCGCCTCGAGAACATCGAATGCGAGCGGCGGCGGAATCAAAATTCCGTCAGCGTTCCTTGTGCACTGCTCTGGTGTAAATTTGCATCTTCCGTGCGAAGTTCCGATTGAGATTGCGAGCGAGTCGCAGCCCGTCTTTGAGGTAAAGTCAATTACTTCCTCTGGCTTTGTGTAATGGCTTTCCGCCGCGCTTACCTCATCCTCTACGCCGGCAAGAACGCCGAGCTCAGCTTCGACCGTGACATCAAACTGATGCGCATAGTCAACAACCTGCTTTGTAAGCTTTATATTCTCCTCGTAAGGGAGGGCAGACCCGTCAATCATGACAGATGAGAACCCGTTGTCGACACAGTCCTTTGCAACCTCAAAGTTAGGACCGTGGTCAAGGTGAAGAACAATAGGAATGTCGCATCCAAGCTCATGCGCATACTCAACAGCTCCCCTGGCCATGTTGCGCAGAATATACTTGTCAGCGTACTGCCGCGCGCCTTTTGAAACCTGCAGAATCACAGGGGACTTTGTCTCTACACAAGCCTGGATAATCGCCTGCATCTGCTCCATGTTGTTGAAGTTGTATGCCGGAATTGCATATTTTCCTTTCATTGCCTTTGCGAACATATCACGAGTGTTCACAAGACCTAAATCCTTGTAGTTAATCATAGTGTTGTCTTGGCCTCCTTTAGTAAGACATAAGACTGTTTCTATCAATAATTATGCAGCGTAAAAGGGATAAAATCAAGTTTAATAAACATACATTTTTAGTGGCGCTAAATTCTTAATTTAGGCGAGGGGTGTCTTGCATCGTGTTCAGCCGCATAATGGCTTTTTCATCTGCAAAAGAGTTTGACAAAGCATAAAGAGAAAAATATAATTGAAACGTTATAATTATTTTAGAAAATAATGCCGATAACTAGAAAGTCGCATTAGGCTTAGACATAATGCGAACGAAGGAGTTTTTAGATGAAGAAAAGCGTTGTTGCTTTAACTAGTCTTGCTCTTCTTTTTGGATTCTGTGTTCCATCTTTTGCACAGCCAAGCAGCAGGGCGGTAGAAACCTTTGTTGTTGATGATTTTGACAACAGCGGTGAAAAAAATGCATACCAGACTATGGCTGGTACGGAGCAGTGGACTTGGAATGTCCAGACGAGCCGCTTTATTGATGCGGACAACGGTTATCCTAAAATGGACTATTTTGCCGGCCAGCCGAATTCACTCAAGGTGCTGAATAAGAACAATGAAAGGGAGGCCAAGGTTCTTGGCGTAAAGACAAGTTTCTTGCGCAAGGGCGAGAACTGGTTTGAGGTCTACCCGGAAGTTGATGGCAAGCCTTACGAGATTCCTTTTATTGGAAACTGCACTCAGATTGATTTCTGGGTATGGGGCGCAAATTATCTTTACTATATAGATCTTCTTGTCAGGGATGCGGATGGCCGTGTCCACACTCTCTCTGCCGGAAACCTTGCGTTCAATGGCTGGAAAAATGTTATCGTTTCTGTTCCAGGCTCTCTTAGGCAGCAGTCAAGACTGCGCTCTGGTCCAAAGGCTATGACATTTGTCGGATTCAGAGTGCATACTGACCCAGACGAGTATGTTGATGATTTTAATATCTTCTTTGATCAGCTTAAGTACACAACAAATACTTTGAGCAATATTTTCGATGGGTATGAGCTTCAGGATGTTGATTTTGGCGATTCATCTTCCAGCTCAAGCTCATCTTCATCATCTAGTTCTAGTGGAGACGCGAAATAATGAAAAAGTTAGTTGCATCTGTTATCGCGCTTGCTGCGGCGGGCCTTGTTTTTGCGCAGAATTCAAGCCTTTCTGATCCGGATCCTACAGTAATCGGCGCGGATTCAGCAAAGCAGGCGTTGCGTGAAGTTTCTGTTGATAAATTTGAGGTTGAGGGTTCCTGGAACGCTTCTATCTCCCCTGACTATGGAGTAATTTCCAGCCGTCTTTTTGACGGCTCTCCGGCGATGAAGGAGCCTGTAAAGGGCGATGAGGATGCCGAGGATTCCAAGGTTCTTGGTGTAAAGGTTGAATTCTTCCGCCGCGGGGTAAACTCTTTCTATGTACGCTCTGCCCGCCCTATTCCTATTGAGGGTGTTACAAAGACAGTTTCTGTCTGGGTGGCAGGACGTAATATGGATCATGAGATTTACCTTTTGGTTCAGGATTACTTTGGAAACAACTTTGAGCTTTATCTTGGCAGCCTTGCTTTCTCTGGCTGGAAGAAGCTCACTGTGGCGATCCCTCCGACTCCTGACGGAGAGCATGGAATTATTCAGCAGAGTGCCTATAATGGGATAAGACCAGGCTTGCGCATTCTTGGATTCCGCATCGACTGCAATCCTATGCTTGCCCGTGGACAGTATTATATCTATTTTGATGCCCTTACTGCCGTTACGGATTTGTATGATATTGAGAACCGCAACGAAGATGATATAATGGATGATTGGTAGTCTTCCTTGTTGTTTCTTAAAAATATGAAAAGTCCTGCATTGGCAGGGCTTTTTTTTGTCTATGCGCTAGCTAAGAATAAGTCTAGGTGCGCGTGTAAAACCAGCTTTTTCTTTTCTTCTCGCCTGTTTTTTTTATAATCTGCATTTTCTCAAGGAGCCATATCAGAAGGGTGTATTTTGATGCCGCGCTTTTTATATTGGAGGCTGTTAGGCTGTCCGGCCATGCCATGTCCAGCATGGCTTTGTAAACCTGTGGAGGCGTGAACTTGTCCGGCAAGGATTTCGGCAGGAGTGATTTAAAGTCCTTTTTTGAGCTATATTTTTTTCTTGTGTTTATTGATACGAGCTTTTTCTCTACACATAGCCAGTTTCGCAGATGATGCCTGCTTTTGTTTGCGGTCTGGACTTTTTCCTCTGTCCTTATCCGAATCTCAGTTATGGAAACTCCTATAATTTCAAGTGTAAAGCATGGGCTTGCTAGCAGACTGTATATTCCTGTGAGTCCGCGCAGCGCTGAGTATACGGTGTCGCTCTTTGGGCTTTTTCTGCGGGACAAAAGCTTTCCTTCTGGTGAGAATGTTTCTATTACTTTTGTCTCAATTATTGGATGGACAACAGTGATTTTCCTGTTTTCCTCAACGGCGAATTCTATTTTGCTTTTCAGAGTGGATATGTTTGATGTCTGTATTTCTATGATTTTTCCGTCGCCTGTGATTATGTCGCAGATATAGGGACCGTATTTGACTTCTGTCTGTCCGTCAAGCTCAGCCGCATAGATTTTCTTTAAGGTTCTGTGAAGGCTTGACTCATTGTAGGTGTTTATCACAGTCATTGCTTTATTCTAATGCTTTTCCTTGTTTCTTAAAAGATTGAAAAATGTGGAAGGCATAGCTATAAAAGTGGTTGACTTTATGAAATTCTTGGTTAAAATTATAAGTAAGTGGGAAAAAGTGGAATAAAGTGGGGAAAAGTGGAAAATGCTGACCGGCGAGTATCGAAATACTCTTGATGAGAAAGGAAGAATTCTTATCCCTTCAAAGCTGAAGAACGAGCTTTTTGATGGTGCGGATAAGAATGTCCTTGTTGTCACCCAGTCGTTTGACCGCTGTCTCTGGCTTTATACCGTTGATGAATGGAAGTCTCTTTCCGCCAAGATTATGGAAAC
>CAZURC010000001.1:16454-53079 GCA_964623405.1 uncultured Treponema sp. | reverse complement strand
CTCTCAAAATTTGCAGGACTCCGTGTTATAGGATTGGACGCAGACTCTGATATTCAGTCCCGCGCAAAAAAAAGGCTTGCACCTTTTGGAGAAAGAGTCAGATTTTTCAACGGATGGTTCAATGAATTCTATGAGAATTATGACAGGGCGGGGGAGCGGCCGGATATAATCCTTTTTGATCTCGGAATCAGTGTCTATCACTATGAAAAAAGCGGGAGGGGGTTCTCTTTCCGTCATGATGAAGCTCTTGATATGAGGCTTAGCCTGTCTTCCGGAGAAAGCGCTGCGGATATTGTGAACAGCCGTAAAGAAGATGAGCTTGCAAATCTTATTTATCTATATAGTGACGAGAAGTATAGCCGCCGGATTGCAAGGGCAATTGTAGAGGCGAGAACTGGCGGGAAAATCACTTCCTCTAAGGCTCTTGCGGATATAATTTGGAACGCTGTGCCGGCAGATTATAGATATGGTTCAATTCATCCTGCTACAAGAACATTCCAGGCGTTGAGAATCGCTGTCAACAGCGAGCTAGAAAGGCTGCCAAGAGCATTGCATTTTGCTTTTAACGCCTTGAATGCCGGCGGAAAAATGGGTGTAATCACTTTTCACTCGCTTGAGGATCGGATTGTAAAAAACTATTTCCGCAATCTTGGGAAGAAGTGTGTGTGTCCTCCTGAGCAGGCGGCCTGCACTTGCGGCGGTACTGCCTGTGCGGAAATCCTTACAAAGAAACCCGTTGAGCCGACAGCCGAGGAAATTGAAAAAAATTCTCCTAGCCGGAGCGCAAAGCTAAGGGTTGTGAGAAAGCTTCGTGATGCAAGCGCACAGCATCTTCTTGCTATTGAAGAGGACGATGACAGGAAAAGAGGGTGATATGAGCAGGAAAAGTGAAGTAAAATCCAGGCTCCTGGCTTATGGAGCTGCGGTTCTGATACCTGCCTTGCTTGTTATTCAGGCTGTGCAGTCTTACCGCTACAAGCGTCTGTGCTCGGAAATACAGATGCTGGAGACGAAGCAGACGGAGCTTGTTGAGCAGAACAGGAAGCTGATTTCTGATATTAGCGTGCTTTCCAGCTCTGAGCGGATAGAAGAGATTGCCGAGAATGAGCTTGGTATGCATAAGGCGAGCACAGAGGATATTGTCCGTGTCGAGATAAGATAGAGAAAACTGTGTTATTACGCTAGCAGTATCGAAGATGCAAGGGGGATGTGATAAAACAAGGCTTGTTGACAGGCTTTTTTATTAAAAAACAAAATGGCTGATTTTAGTGTGCAAAACATAGAAAATCCTCTTCTTTCGTTGGGAACTTTGCTGGACGTCGTGAATGGAGGCGTTATTGGAGAGCATTTGCCTTCCTCGTTTTCTTTTACATCTGTAGCCACGGATAGCCGCAATGTTGTTCAGGGAAGCCTTTTTGTGCCTTTGGTTGGTGAGTTTCAGGACGGACATAAATATATTCCTCAGTCTATTGAAAAAGGCGCATCAGCGGTGTTTGTTTCCCGCGCATCCTATGAAAATAATATAGAAGACTATAAAAAGCTTTGCATAGAATATCCAAGCGTAACATTTATAGAAGTAGAAAACACGCTTTATGCTCTCCAGAAGACAGCTCAGCGCTATGTTGAGAAATTCCCCAACCTCATACGTGTTTCTGTTACAGGCTCAAGCGGAAAGACGACAACAAAGGAAATTGCCGCGTCTGTGCTTAGGCAGAAATACAGAGTTCTTTGCAATAAAGGAAATCTTAACAGCGAGACAGGACTCCCGTTGAGCTGCTTTGAAATTCGTCCTGACCATGAGGTTGCTCTTCTGGAGATGGGCATGAACCGTGAGAATGAGATTGGCGAGCTTGCAGAGGTGTTCAAGCCTGATTACTGTGTAATAACAAACATCGGAACCGCGCATATTGGAAAGCTTGGCTCTCGGAAAAACATTGCAATTGAAAAGAAAAAGATTTTTAGCTGCATGACAGACAATGGGGTCGCTGTTATTCCTGCCCAGGATGATTTCGCGGATTTTCTTGCTGAGGGAGTGCGTGGAAAAATCGCCTGGTACGGCAAGAGTCTTTCGGATAACGGAATAGAATTTGTAAGCGATGACGGAATTGACGGGACAACGTTTAGGCTGGATGGGGAAACTGTCCACCTGTCTCTGCCTGGCTTGTATAACTATTCAAACGCGCTTGCGGCCGTAGAGTTAGGACGTGCGCTAGGTCTTTCTCCTATGCAAATAAAAAAAGGAATTGAGGATGTAAAGCCTTTGAACGGAAGAAGCCGTATATTAAAAGGCAGATATGTAATCCTTGAGGACTGCTACAATGCTAATCCGGATTCTATGGAAAAAGCCCTGGAATTCGCAGGAAGCGTTAAAAACTGTGGAAAAAAGATTTTTGTTCTCGGGTCTATGCTTGAGCTTGGGCAAGAGTCGTGTGAGGCGCACAAAAAAGCCGGTCTTGAAGCTGTAAAAGGCGGAGCCGATATGATCGTTTTTGTGGGCAAGGACATGCTTGCCGGCTACAAGGAAGCTGAGAAATGCAGAGCGGGAACAGAAAATCTTCGCCTTGAATATTTTGAGAGCAATGATGAGCAGACAATTGAAGAAATCGCACGGAGGATTGCCAGCTTTGCGTCTGAGGGTGATTTTATTCTTCTAAAGGCTAGTCATGGAATTGCTCTTGAGCGTCTTGTTCCTCTCCTAGACGGAGAAAGCGGAGGGGAAAATGCATAGCTTTAATTTTTTCGCCGAGAAACCAGGACGCACATACCGCAAGAGCGATTCCGTTTTTATAATTTTAACAGGTCTTCTGTGGGGGATTGGAATTGTTACTCTCTATTTCTGCTCCTCAAACTACGCATTGAGATTCTTTGGAAACTCCTTCTACTTTGTGCAGAGGCAGCTCTCAAGCTCTCTCGTCGGTCTTTTTTTTCTTGTTGTCTTTGCTGCTGTCGATGTTGATAAGCTTCGGAAAATTCTTCCTATTATTGTTTTTGGCTCACTGGCGCTTTGCGCTCTCACTTTTGTGCCGGGTATTGGCATTGAGAGAAACGGCGCAAGACGGTGGATAAGAATTCCTTATTTCTCTACATTCCAGCCATCAGAGGCGGTGAAGTTTGCCATGGTCTTGTATCTGGCAAATCTTTTTGATAAGCAGGAGTCGCTTTCAGACTCAGAAAGATCTGTCTTCCCCGCATTTTTAGGACTGCTGGTTTTTACCGTTATAATTTTTGCTCAGCAGGATTTCAGCACCGGACTTTTTGTTTTTGTCATTGGACTGATGCTTTTCTTTGTGACAGGAGCAAAGCTAAGCTGGTTTATTCCCTTTGCGGCTCTTGGAATACCTGCGGCGGCGTTAATGATTCTTCTTAAGCCTTATCGTGTGAACCGGCTTATTGGCTTTTTTGCAAAGGACGATTATCAGCAGACTCTTAACTGGCAAGTGAATGGCGCTAAGAAAGCTATTGCGGACGGAGGTTTTTGGGGACAGGGAATAGGAAGCGGACTTACAAAGCTTGGCGGAGTTCCGGAGATACAGTCGGATTATGTTTTTGCCGGCTGGACTGAGGCGATGGGCCTTTTGGGCGTTGTCCTGTATCTTGCTCTGCTTGCGGGCTTTACATACCGTGTTTTCAAAATCTGCATGTATACAGGAAACCGTTTTGCCGCTATAGCAAGCTTTGGATTTGGAGCTTCAATTGTAGCTCAGTCTCTCTTGAATATAGCTGTTGTGGGCGGGGTCCTTCCTTCAACTGGCATTCCTCTTCCGTTTTTTAGCTCAGGAGGCTCGTCAATGATATTTACGCTTGCAATGTGCGGATTTTTAATAAATGCATCGAGAATTGAGCAGCGCGATGACATGGAGATTTTGCTTAGGGAGAATTTGTAGATGAGCGATATTGTTTTTTCCTCGTTCGAGGAATTCGAGGCAAAGGCGAATAGCAAGAAAGACTCAAAGTCGCGGGCGGTAAAGATAGTTTTTTTAATTCTTCTGGCGCTGCTCCTTATTGAAGGAATTGTGTATTTCTTTGCTGTGCCTTGCATGAACAATGTTAAAGTGAGTTTCCGTGGTTTCAATAACTGCCGCATGCAGGAGGCGGTTGATGCCTGCGGAGAGCGGCTGAATAAGAATTATATTAAATTCAACAGGGCGGAAGTCCAGTCGGTTATTGCAAGCATCCCTGAGATAGAGAGCGTAAAAGTGACAAAAAGATTCCCTGACCGTGTTTATGTGACCGTAAAGGAAAGAGACCCGGTGGCTGTCACATTTATCAATAATGATGAGCGCACAATACCTATTCAAATTGATAAAAATGGGATATTATTTCATTCAAGTTCTACGGAAATTCCTGCCGATGGCTCTATTCCGATTGTTTCTGGAATTCCTGTAGACAACATTCCTGAAGGCATGAGGCTTCCTTCAAAATATCATCTGCTCATTGATCAGATTGCAAAAATTCAGTCAGTGAACAGAAAGTATTTTGCGGCGGTTTCAGAAATCCATGTTGTGCCGAGAGAATATGGCAACTTTGAGTTGGTTCTTATTCCTGTAAAAGCGCATCTCAGGGTTCTTTCTGACCGTGTTCTTAACGAGGAGACTCTTCAGAAAATGATGGTAACTCTGGATGTTGTAAAAGGTTTGAACAAGGATGTTGACGTGATTGATTTGCGTTACGGCTCTGTTTCTTATCATACCAATGCCAGCGCATCTGGAGACGGGAGCAGCTTTGAATAATATTTTTGTCGGCCTGGACCTTGGAAGTTGTTTTGTCCGCGCTGTTATTGGCGAGGAGATTGGCGAAGGCAAAATCGAAATAATCGGCACAGCTCAGAAGCCTTCTGCGGGCTTGCGCAACGGTGTGATTGTGAACCGCGAGAGCGCGATGGAATGTATAAAGAGCTGTGTTGAGGAAGCTGAGCAAAAAGCTGGCTACGAAGTTTATTCTTGCATAACGGCTATTGGCGGAATCCAGATTGACAGCATGAACTCAACCGGCCTTGTCGCAATCGCTTCTCATGGAAAGGGAGCTAGGGAAATAAATAAAAGCGATATTGACCGTGTGCTGGAAGCGGCTAATGCGGTAAACATTCCCTATGACCGTAAAATTCTGCATCTTATTCCTCAAAACTATATTATTGACGGCACTTCATCTTGCAAAAACCCTCTTGGAAATATTGCGGTTCGGCTTGAGGCTGAAGTCCATATTATAACCGCCTCAAAGACTGCTATTGCTAATATTACTCAGTGTGTAGAGAGGGCTGGATATTCTGTCGGCGGTGTCATGCTAAAAACCCTTGCGGCAATGCATTCTGTAATGGGAGAGGATGAGCGTGAGCTGGGATCCATTATAATTGACCTTGGCGGTGGTACTACTGATGTGATTGTTATCAACAATGACGCTCCTATTTGCACAGTTTCTGTTCCTGTCGGCGGAAATCTCGTTACAAACGATATTGCTATTGTAAAAGGCGTTTCTCCAGCAACTGCGGAAAAGATAAAGATAGAGAACGGATGCTGCTGGGAAGGCGCAATGGAAGGCGATAGTGAGGTAATTATCCCTGGTGTCGGAGGAAAAGCTCCTGAGGTTTGTTCACGGAAGGAAATCTGCATGGGAATAATCGAGCCTAGGATGAGAGAGATTTTCACTATGGTCAGAGATGAGGTGATAAACAAGGCGAATACAACTCTTTCCGGCAATATAATTCTTACAGGCGGCGGAGCGCTTATGCCAGGCGCTGTGCAGCTTGCGGAGGATGTGTTTGGAACCTCTGCTGTCCGGCTTGGCGTTCCAGGCGATTACGGCGGGATTCAGGAAGAGTATAGACGGCCTGATTTCGCAACTGCAATCGGACTTGTGCTTGGACATCTATCTAATGATATGAGCACAGAAGATAGCGGCAGAAAAAAAGAGAAAAAACATCGTGATGGCAATGGAGCTGGAGGAGAAAGCGCTTTCCAAAAGTTCTTAAAAAAATTTTTCTAAAACAAAGCATAAACATAAGCGGAAAGGGGATCTGCTTTTGTTGGGCGGGAGGAATATATGCTGGATATTTTGGATGTTAATGATGAAGGAAACTCTACAGAGCTGATAAGTCCTACAAAAATAAAGGTCGTGGGATGCGGCGGATGCGGAGGGAATGCAGTGAACAACATGGTCAATGCCGGAATAAAAGGCGTTGAGTTCATTGCGATTAATACGGATCTTCAGCATCTTTCTGTGTCAAAGGCAGATCATAAGATTCAAATAGGCAAAAAAATAACCGGCGGACTTGGAGCCGGAATGCATCCGGAGATTGGAGAGCAGGCGGCAAAGGAAGAGGCAGACACTATAAAGCAGCTTCTGCAAGGCACGGACATGGTTTTTATTACTGCGGGAATGGGAGGCGGAACTGGAACTGGCTCTGCTCCTGTCGTTGCCCATATTGCAAAGGAGCTTGGTATTCTTACTGTGGCAGTTGTGACGACGCCGTTTGCCTTTGAAGGCGATGTCCGCGCTTCTTTTGCCGCGGAAGGAATCAAAAAACTTCGCGCAGAGGTTGATTCCCTTATTGTTATTCCTAATCAGCGTGTATTTGAAGGACCTGACAAGAAACCTTCGGTTCCTCAAGGATTTAAGATTATTGATGATATTCTGCGGCAGGGCGTTCAGGGTATTTCCGAAATCATTACAAAGACAGGACTTGTGAACCGTGACTTTAAGGATGTCGAGACTGTTATGAAAGGACAGGGAGATGCCATCCTCGGTATCGGAGTTGCTGAAGGCGAGAACCGCGCAGTTGATGCCGCGACAATGGCGATTAATAACAAGCTCCTTTCGGACACTCATATTGATGGAGCAAAGAATATTCTTATAAAGATAAGCGGCAATGAGAATATCGGACTTGACGAATGCGATGAGATTGTGAAAGGAATAACTGCGAGCGCGGCGAAAGGCGTGAAAGTATTGTGGGGCCTTTATATTGAGCCGGATCTTGGGGATAAGATAAGTGTTACTGTTGTTGCGACAGGCTTTAATTCCCCAAATGATGCAATACAGGAGCCTGTCGCAGAGGAGCCTCAGACAGAGCAGGTTAGCGCAAATGATGATATGATGGACATAGGCTCATTTGAGAAAGTCTTGAGCGGAGGCTCCATCGTTTCCGGGCAGCCCGCAAAAGAAAGCGCATCTCCTTTTAGCGCAGCAGCGCCTGTTTTTGCAGAAAGAAGCTCTGCGGCGGCTATCGCAGGAAAAAACAACTTGTCTGATGCAATGAAAAACGCATCAAAGCATTCTTCGGGCGGAATTGTTCCTCCGTCAAATTTTAAGGACACTGGTGATATAAATCAGCCTGCATGCTGGAGGAATCTTTCTAAATCGATTGATCTTACAAAAAAATAATCAAAATGACTGTTGAGTTAATGCTTCAGCAGTTTTACACTGATTTAAGGACTGTAGAACGGCTTAGCGAGAACACTGCAAAAACGTATTCAGAAAGCGTGCTTTTATTTCTTGAATGGCTTGAGGAGCAAAAAGTCAAGCTTGCTTCTGTTGATACAAAGAACATTGTCTATTATCTTGTTTGGAGAAGGACAAACGGCAGAGATGAGCTTACGAACGCAAAGGATATTTCTGCATTGCGCTCGTTTGGCTCTTATCTTACGCGTAAAGGATATTGGAAAGAGAACAAGGCTCTTTTGCTTGACAGACCAAAGGCAAGCCGTGCTCTTCCAAAGGTTCTGAGCATAGAGGAAGTTGACGCGCTGTTGAATGCGATTGACCTTTCAAAGCCGCTTGGGGTTCGTGACCGTGCGTTGTTTGAGCTTATTTATAGTTGCGGCTTGCGCATAAGCGAGGCCGCAGGCCTAAAAGTTTCAAATGTCCACCTGAATGAGCGTATTATTATAGTTCAAGGAAAGGGCAACAAGGAGAGAATGGTTCCATTTGGGCAAGCTGCAAAGGAACGGCTTGAGGCGTATATGAATAACGTCAGGCCTCTTCTGGTCAAGAACAGGGTTGTCGATGAAGTCTTTGTGAATTATCTGGGCAAGCCCTTGAGCCGGAAAGGAATTTGGAAAAACTTTCAGATGTATGAGGCTATGAGCGGAATCCATGCAAAAGTCCATACGTTAAGACATAGCTTTGCAACCCATCTTCTTGCAGGAGGAATGGACTTGCGCTCCGTGCAGGAACTGCTAGGCCATGCAGATCTTGCTACAACTACGATTTACACGCATGTTGAGAATTCCCAGCTGCGTGAGAGCCATAAGAAGTATTTTCCGGGACATAACAATATGGAGGAAAAAGATGATTGACAGGAAAACCAACGGACAGTCTAGAAAAATAACTTTTCGCGTGGCGGCTGCAGTTGTTTCTGCTTGCTTAGTTCTTTGTGGATGCCAGGGAAAGTCCAGCAAAACCATAATCCGCCTTCAAAAAATGGAAGAAAATGTCCAGTCTCCTACAACAATCGATGAGCTAAAAGATGCCATTAAGAAATACCAGGACAGAGTTCTGGACATCCAGCTGGCAAATTCTCAGATTGGAATATGGTACAAAATGCTTGCTACACGGTATCTGGATGCAAAGATGTACGGCGAGGCTCTAAAGGCTTTCCAGACGGCGATTCAGTATTACCCTGCGAATCAGAATCTCTATTATTATGTCGGTGTGTGTGCAGGGTATATGGCAAAGGCTTCTCTTGACTACAATGCGACCGGAGCCACCTCGACTGAAAAATTCAATTATCTTAAGCTTTCTGAAAGCGCATATCTAAGGGCAATCGAGATTGAGCCGCGCTATGTTCGCTCTCTCTACGGGCTGGGTGTTCTTTACGTTTTTGAGCTTGACCAGTGCGAAAAGGCAATTCCGTATCTGGAGACTGCGCTGGATGTTGAGACTAAGAATACTGATATTATGTTTGTTCTTGCGAGAGCCTATTATGTGCAAGGTGAGTATGACAAGGCTGTAGAGCTCTACGACAGAATTATCTCTACAACAAGATCTGACACAAAAAAGAAGGAAGCCGAGGCTAATAAGAAAATCGTCCTTGATACATCCTATGCAAATTGATACATCAGAGCTTACGAAGCGTCTTATGATAGCGGATGCCTCGTTCCTGACATTGAGCGAAAAGACCTTTCTCCAAAAAAATATTGACAATTTTAATGACCTTGCGTTAATGTCAATTAATGAGCTTTCCCTTGCCGTAAGAAGAGATCTCGGAAAATCATTTTGGGACGGAAAACAAGCTTTGCGCAAGGCACAGATTGCCTCTGCTCTTATTAAGAGAATCGGCATACAATGGGTTTTTGCTGATGAAGCGGCTTACCCTGCTATGCTTAGGGAGATGAAGGACTCTCCTTATGTCATTTTCTACAGAGGAAGCCTTGACTGTCTTGAGATGAACTGTGTTTCTATGGTAGGAACAAGAAAAGCGACTTACTCAGGCAGGCGAGCCGCTTTTGAATTTGCAGAGAGTGCGAGTAATGACGGAACAACAGTCGTTTCCGGACTTGCATACGGAATTGACATTTCAAGCCACAAAGGAGCTCTTTCAGGCAAGGCCGGTAAAACCGTTGCGGTTCTGCCAAGCGGGATAGATACAATAGTTCCGTCTCAGCACATAAAGACAGCTATGAGGATTATAGAGCAGGGAGGCCTCATCCTTAGCGAGTATACTCCAGGAACTCCTGCTGTTGCGTTCCGTTTTGTGCAGAGAAACAGGATTATTGCGGCATTAAGTCCTGCTACGGTTGTTGTGCAGTCTCCGTCTGGCGGAGGCGCAATGATTACAGCCTCATTCGCATTGGACTATAACCGCTATGTATTTTTCCACGAGGCTTGCTTTGATGATGAGTCTAAGTCTCTTGAGCAGATAACTCGCCATAACCTTGAGGCTATGGCGGCAAAAGGCGGAAAATGGCAGATAAAGGCCAGAAACAAGATGCTTAGCTCTCCAGAGCGTTATATAGAGGACGGAGCGCCTGTAATAAAAAGCTACAAGGAATATCGCGAGCTTATGGAGCATACTTTTTGTGGCGAGAATATAACACAGAATAATGGACAGAGGTATCTGTTTTAAAAAAAGTTTGGAGCACAGAATGGCAGCCAGTAAGAAAGCAAAGATGGAAAACACTCTCGTAATTGTAGAGTCTCCCGCAAAAGCAAAGACTATTGAGAAATATCTTGGATCAGGGTACACAGTAAAAGCGAGCATGGGGCATCTTATCGATTTGCCAAAAAGCCGTATGGCTATCCAGATTGACAATAACTTTGAGCCTGAATATATAACAGTCCGTGGAAGGGCAAAGCTTTTGAAAGAGCTTCAAAATGATGCAAAAAAAAGCAGCCACGTCCTGCTTGCATCCGATCCTGACCGTGAGGGAGAGGCAATCGCCTGGCATTTGAATAATGCAATAAAAGACAAGACTCAGGCAGATGTAAAGCGTGTTGTTTTTAATGAAATTACACCAAACGCGATAAAGGAAGCTGTAAAGCATCCAAGAGAAATATATGAAAGCCTTGTCAATGCCCAGAAAGCGAGACGCGTGCTTGATCGCCTTGTAGGATATAATCTTAGTCCTCTTTTATGGGAAAAGGTGAAAAACGGTCTTTCCGCCGGGCGCGTGCAGTCTGTCGCCTTGCGCCTTATATGTGAAAGAGAAAAGGAAGTTGAGGATTTTATTCCAGAGGAGTATTGGACACTAGAAGCTGATTTTCTAAAAGGGAAGACTCAGTTTACCGCTCAGCTTGTTAAATATAAGGGGCAGAAGCCTGAGCTTAAGAACGAGAGCGATGTAAACAAAATAATAGAAGAGATAAAAAATTCTGAATGCAAGGTAAAGGAAATAAAGACAACTGATAAAACGGTGCGTCCAAAAGCTCCTTATACTACAAGCAAGCTCCAGCAGGACGCGGCAAACCGTCTTGGCTTTACATCACGCAAGACAATGCAGGTTGCGCAGCAGCTTTATGAGGGTGTGCAGATTGGAGACAGCCGCGTCGGTCTCATTACCTATATGCGTACGGATTCTGTCCGTATTGCACAGAGCGCTCTTGACGATGCAAGAAAATGGATTGAAAAGAATTTCCCTTCTGAGCTTCCGAGCCAGCCTATACATTACGCTGTGGGAAAAAGCGCGCAGGATGCGCATGAGTGTATACGCCCGACTTATGTTGATTATACGCCGGACAGCATAAAGGAGTACTTAACAAGAGATCAGCTGCGCCTTTATTCAATTATCTGGGAGAGGTTCTTCTCAAGCCAGATGAACAACGCGAAAACTCGTACTACAAGTGTGGATATTGAGGCAGGTGACGCTCTTTTCCGTGTGAGCGCGTCAAAGCTCGTTGAGAAAGGATTTTACAGCGTTATGAAAGTTCTTTCGTCAAAGGAGGAGGTTACAGGAAATCTCCCTTCCTTAAAGGAAGGAGAAATATTGGACAGCGCGCATAAGTTTTATCCTGAGCAGCATTTTACTTCCGGACCGGCGCGTTATACAGATGCGTCTATCGTAAAAATGCTTGAGGAAAAAGGCATAGGCCGTCCTTCAACCTATGCGCCTATAATTTCTGTCTTGCTGGACCGCTATTATGTCACAAGAAACAACAGACAGCTCATGCCTACAGTGCTTGGAAAGATGATCTCAAAAATCCTTGTCGAGTCCTTCCCTGATGTAATTAATGAGGAATTCACCGCTAAGGTTGAGAATGAGCTTGATGAGGTTGAGCAGGACAAGCTTGTCTGGAATGACATGATACGGGATTTTTACGGTCCTTTTAAGAAGCGTGTTGATGAGGTTGAGAGCAACACAAAGAGCATAAAAGGTTTCCTAGATGAGCCGACGGACTTAAAATGCGACAAGTGCGGCAAGCCGATGGTTAAGAAACTTGGACGCTTCGGATTCTTCCTTGCGTGCTCAGGTTTTCCTGAGTGCCACAACACAAAATCTATACCGCTTGCAAAGTGCCCGATTCCGGGCTGCAATGGGGATATAGTTGAGCGCAAGGCCAAGGGGCGCGGCAAATCTTTCTATGGATGCACAAACTATCCAAAATGCTCTTTCATAACACATTTCAAGCCTCTGCCAGATCAATATTGTCCTAAGTGCGGATGGTTCCTTGTAGAAAAGTATGACAAGAAGAACGGCTCCTATAAGTCATGCATAAATCCTAATTGCGACTATCTTCATTCTGCTGGAGAGGATGACAGTTTCCAGCCAGCAGGAGAGACCGTGCCGGCGGATAAATAGACGCTTTTCTTAGAATGGAGGGGGCGTTTTGACAGTAAAAGATGCTTCTGAGGAATTTCTGCTTTATATAGACGCAGTACAAGGCATGTCCAAGAATACCGTATGCTCGTACCGCAATGATCTTGAAAGATTCGCGCAGATGAGGCATATAGGACCGGATAGACAGATAGATTCAATTTCAACAGAGGAAATACGCCTTTGTATCGGCCAGCTTTCTCTTGAAAAAAAAGAAGCCACAACGATAAACCGCTTTATCGCATCGGTAAGAAATCTCTTTGCATATTGCCGGAAGTTCGGGTATATCAGCTTGAATCCTGCTCTTGAAATAAAATCTCTAAGAATACCTAAAAAGCTTCCCAATTTTCTTACGGGCGCAGAGGTTGACCAGCTTTGCGCAGAGCCGGAAATAAAGCCGCTCTTGTGGGCAAGCAGAGACAAGGCTTTGCTTGAGCTGATGTATTCAACAGGCTGCCGTCTTTCGGAGGTCGCAGGCCTAAAGACTGAAGATTTCTCGTACTCATTTGAAAGCGCTGTTGTCAAAGGAAAGGGAAGCAAGGATAGAGTTGTTTATCTTGAAAAAGATGCAATAAATGCCCTTAAGAATTATCTTGCGGAACGGAACTCGCGGTTTATGAACAGGAGAATTCTAAATCCAGAGGATTTTGTTTTTGTAAACCAGCAAGGAAAGCCTTTAAGCAGGGGAGGGATAGGCTATATTCTTTCAAGATACTCAGGCTCCGAGGGGACAAGGCGCCATGTGAATCCCCATGCGCTGCGCCATACTTTCGCAACGGCAATGATAACAAATGGCGCGGATGTAAGGCTTGTGCAGGAGATGCTCGGACATTCTTCAATCAGCACAACTCAGCGTTATACGCATGTGTCTACAAAGCAGATCATTGCAATGTATAACAAGGCTCATCCACATGGCGGAGGAAAAAAATAAGCTTGAGGGAAAGAGGGCTTTGTTGTTTTTTCCTTGCCCGTTTTCTTTTTTTTACTTATATTTATTTTTATGGAAAATGTCGAGATTCGAAGCACAACAGTTATTGCTGTAAAAAGAAACGGACAGGTCGCAATGGCCGGAGACGGACAAGTGACCTTGGGAAACACAGTATGCAAGGGAAATGCTACTAAAGTAAGAAAGATTTATAACGGAAAGATTCTTACAGGTTTTGCAGGAAGCGTGGCAGATGCGTTCACGTTGCTGGACAAGTTTGAGGAAAAACTAAAGGAATATAATGGAGACTTGCTCCGCTCTTCCGTTGAGCTTGCGAAGATGTGGCGCACAGAGCGTTCTTACCAGAAGCTTGAGGCGATGCTGCTTGTAGCCAATAAGGATCAGATTCTGCTGATAAGCGGGGATGGGAATGTCATTGAGCCTGAGAACGATGTCATGGCTATAGGCTCCGGCGGAAACTATGCTTATTCAGCCGCTCTTGCATATCTTGAATGCAGCAGCTACTCTGCAAAGGAAATTGCGGAAAAATCACTTAATATAGCAGGAAATATCTGCATATACACAAACCACCACGTTACATCCGAAGTTCTGGAATAAGGAAAAATTATGGCAATAGAAGGACTTACACCAAAACAAATAGTTGAGAAGCTTGATCAGTATATAATAGGTCAGGACAAGGCAAAGAGAGCCGTCGCTGTCGCGCTTAGGAACCGGCTTCGCCGCATTCACCTTTCAGATGACATAAGGGATGAGGTTGCTCCAAAGAATATCCTTATGATAGGACCCACAGGCTCCGGCAAGACAGAAATTGCCCGCCGCCTTGCAAAGCTGGTGAACGCGCCGTTTATAAAGGTTGAGGCCACAAAATACACAGAAGTGGGATATGTAGGACGCGATGTAGAGTCGATGATACGTGATCTCATGGCGGTAGGCTATAACAATGTAAAGCTGGAAATGGAAGAGCAGATGAAGGAGGCGAGTGTCCCGCGAGTAGAGGAGAAGCTTCTTGATCTTCTTCTGCCTGGAAGCGATAAAAAAGATAATAAAGCGCAGAAAGCTTCCCATGAGGACACTATAATCCTGCCGGATCATCTTCCTGCCGAGAAAGACAGCAATGAGACTCAGAGCGATTATTCAGCGTCTTCAACACGAGAGAAATTCCGCGCTATGCTTCGCGAGGGCAAGCTGGAGGAAAGAGAGGTTGAGGTCACGGTAAGAAGACAGCCTAGAGGTCCTAGCATGGAGATTATCGCAGGAGGAAGCCTTGATGACCTGCAGAACGGAATGCAGGACCTTCAGAATCTCCTTACGGGGCGCGGCACAAAGAAGAAAACTGTAACCGTCCACGAGGCTCGCAAGATACTCCAGGAGGAAATCCTTGACTCCATGGTTGATCCAGACAAAGCCGCCGACATTGCGAAGGAAAGGGTGGAGCAAAGCGGAATAGTCTTTATTGATGAGATTGATAAGATTGCCTCTAGGAATCAGAATTCCTCCGGGCAGGTGAGCAGAGAGGGCGTCCAGAGAGACATCCTTCCAATAGTGGAAGGCTCAAAGGTCAACACAAGATGGGGCGTAGTTGACACAACTCACATACTTTTTATTGCGGCAGGTGCATTCAGCATGAGCGCTCCAAGCGATTTGATTCCTGAGCTTCAGGGACGTTTCCCTCTTAGAGTTGAGCTTGACAGCCTGACAAAGGATGATTTCAAGAGAATTCTCCTTGAGCCTAAGAACGCGCTTACAAAGCAGTACAAGGCTCTTCTTGCTACGGAAGGACTTAATATTGAGTTTACAGATGATGCCATAGACAGAATGAGTTTCCTTGCCGAGGACGTGAACAGCCGCAGCGAGAACATCGGGGCGCGCCGTCTCCATACTATCATGGAAAAAGTGCTGGAGGATGTGAGCTTTAGCGCGGATGAGCATCCAGGCGAGACTCTTTCCATAGACGCGAGCTTTGTTGACGAGAAGCTCAAGGGCGTTGTGACAGATATTGACTTGTCGCGCTATATTCTATAGCCAGAGAGATGCTATCTTATTGACTCCACGTTTGCTTTCCCACCGGGGACAAACGGGAGCACATTCTCTTCCGGATCAACTTTTACGGTGACAATATAAGGCTTGTTCTTTCTTTTCATGTCGAAGGCCTTTATATGCCACTCGCTGTCAGCAGTTGCATCTGTGCCGTCAATTCCAAAGCCTCTTGCAATTTCCAGAAAGTCCGGCTCCGTGGCAAACGTGCTTGCGGAGTAGTTCTTGTTGAACAGAAACTTCTGCTGCTGATAGACCATTCCGAGCGTCTTGTTTACAAAGATAATCACTGTTACTGAAAGATTGTTCTCCGCAAGGGTGCTCAGCTCCTGAAGATTCATCATGATAGAGCCGTCTCCGCTGAAGCATATTACCCTTTTGTCAGGATTCTGCAGGGCGGCTCCAATCGCGGCCGGAAGACCGAATCCCATTGTGCCGAGGCTCCCTGAGGTAAGAAAAGTTCTCGGCTCGTTTACAGGATAATACTGGGCCGCAAACATCTGGTGCTGTCCTACATCTGTCGTTACAATAATGCGGTCCTCTGTCAGCCCTGCCTCCTCCGCCAGGCTTGGAATGCGGGATATGAAGGCTCTTGGATTTATAGAGTCCTCAAATCCCTCTCTTTTTTCGCTTTTTGCTGGCGAGCCTGATACTAAGGACTTGCCTTGCAGGGTAAGTTTTGCAATGCTGTCTGCCCACTGTGAGCGGGCCTTCCAGGCCTTTTCGTTTTTCTTGCTATCCATCAGCTTTCTTAACGATTCTTCAATAAGCGCAACTGCTGACTCAGCTTTGCCTACAATGCTTATGGCTGCCGGCAGAATCTTGTTTATCTCGGCCGCGTCTATGTCTATGTGAATAATCTTTGCGCCAGGACAAAATTTGTCTGCAAGACCTGTCGCTCTGTCATCAAAGCGGACCCCTGCCGCAAGAACAAGATCACTTTTATACATCGCCATGTTCGCAGAATAAGAGCCATGCATCCCGACCATGCCGGCATTGTCCTTGTCTGTGCTTGGAATTACTCCCAGTCCCATCAGGGAAGTCGCTACAGGAAGCCTGTAAAGGCTCTTGAATCTTCTTATTACATAAGCCGCTTCAGGAGAATTGCATCCTCCTCCAATGTAAAGGACTGGTCTTTCCGCATAAAAAAGAAACTCCGCGGCTTTCCCTGCAAGAATCTCCTCTTCCTGTCTTGATGTGTGGAACCGCACTTTGCCTTCTTTGCTTTTAAACTTGCCTATATCTGGAATCTCCGCTACTTCGCACGATGCGAGCTGCACGTTGCGCGGAATGTCAATAAGCACAGGACCAGGGCGGCCCTCCGTCGCAATCTCAAATGCGTATGGAATTGCTGTCAAAAGCTCCTCTGGAGACCTTACCGCTATAGAGTGCTTTGTGATAGGAAACGAGAGCCCGAAAGTGTCCGCCTCCTGGAAAGCGTCTGTTCCTATGAGGGACGTGTTTACCTGGCCTGTTATGGCGACAATAGGAATGGAGTCGCTTCGTGCGTCAGCAATCGCGGTAAGCAGGTTCATGGCTCCAGGGCCTGATGTCGCGATGCATACAGCCGCCTTGCCGCAAGAGCGAGCCATTCCCTGCGCGATAAATCCGGCTGCCTGCTCATGGCGGACAAGAATATGGCGGATAGAGCTTTTTGCAAGCTCGTCATAGACAGGAAGAATTGAGCCTCCGGGAATTCCTGAGACAATCTTTATGCCTTCTTTTTCAAGCATCTTGATTACAATCTGCGCGCCAGTGAGTCTCATCTTTTCCTCCTGCGATAATTGTCTAAAGTATTTGTTTCTTAAAATGGAAATTTTGCTGATAGAGCTATTCTTTGTCAAGGCGGGAATTGTGCGCTATAATAAGAATAATAGTTTTCGTTATGGGCGGACAAGCCATGACAGATGTTGAAAGAATCGAAAGCCTTATCCTTGATATTTTCTCTGTCGAAAAGACAATAAAGATTCGCTCCTGCACAAACAGATGCTCCGCTTCTCTCAATGCCCCCTCTCCAAATCTCTTTGCTGTAAACTTTGTAAAGAGGCTCAGGAGACTTGCGCTTAAGTTCAAGGATGACGGGCGCACAATAAACGAGATTGCCGAGAAGATAAAGAATATCGGGGAAGCGAAGAATTCCGGGTGGGCAGGCCCCTATTCAGAGCTTGTCGCGCTGGATTTCTATTCGCAGTTCTCTGAATTTTTCAATCTAAGCTATATCAACAAGCTTCCTGTCTCAAGGCACAGGAATTCTGTTCCGGCTCTGATTGGACACAGGGAGACAATTGATATTGACCTTTGCCTGCATTTCAAGTCGTACGATGTTTTTACCGATGTAAAGTCATTCAACTGCATACATCAGAATATCCTGGAGGAGATTTTCAGCGCAGTTGAGGAGTATGCGCTTGTCTCTCTGAAGAAATCCGTTATGATTGGAGCCGACAACCGCTCAAGCCTGGACTATTCTGATGTAAAGACAAATATGGGGCATGAGAAGCATAAGATTTATCTTGCTCTCTGCCGCAGTGTGGCGGAGAACAGACGTGTCTTGAAATATGAGTCGGAATCAGGAATCAGCTTTACTTTTAGAATTCAGTATTCCGACACGATTACAACTGTGTCCGAGTATTCGCCGTTCGCAATGGCAGAGGCCTATAAGTTTAAATTCCTTGATTACGGCTCGAAGCTCCTGGACAATGAGTATTCGATTATAACAATGGTTAAAAATCCCTGGTTCAACAGGGAGACTGTCGATTTCGGTGACTTCAATAATATGTTCTACCGCTCGCTTGCGCGCCGGACTTTCATAGAGCTGCTTAGAATCAAGGAAAAGGCGTCTGAGCATTCATCGCTCTATTCTCCGTCAAAGCTGAAAGTCTGCGACATTTCCCGCAATCTCGCCGGAATTATCTTTATAGACGACAAGAGCGCTGACGAGGAGCAGACAAAAAATCTTTACAGCGCATACTTCTACTTGAACCCTAATTATATGCCGAATTCCCATGCCCGCATCCAAAACCCTCCGCTTACAATCCGCAAAATGGAAAAGTATTTCCGGAACAAGCGGGAAAGACAGATCAAGGATTTTGACGACTTTAAGTGGGACAACTACTAGCTGGCGGGGAAACCCCCGCTATTTTTTTGTCTTAAAATGCTTCTCTTTTATGCTCAGCCTTCCTTGCAGGCTAACGGAATCAGCTTGGTTTCAAGGCGAAATTAACTTGGTTTCAGAACGAAATTAACTTGATTTCAGAACGAAATTAACTTGATTTCAGAACGAAATTAACTTGGTTTCAAAGTGAAATTAACTTAATTTCGGAGCGAAATCAGCTTGATTTCGTGTATTAGCTGCCCGTGCTTAAGGGGTTAGCCGCTGCTGCTCTTAGCTAGAAGCGGCGGAGGAAACGGGCAAAGAAAGCTGGATTTACTAAAAAACAGATGTGCTCTTAGAAAGCTGGCAAGCTGGCTTGTTTATTAAAAAAAAAGAATTTTTTTTCTTTTTTTTGATAATTTTTTGTGCGTTCTTCATTTTTGGCTGCAAGTATTTATATAGAGAATGGGCATCTGAGTATGCTCAACTCTAAGGAGCAAAAATGAAAAAATCTCTTTTACAGAAACTTGCCGTTGTGTTCAGCTCAGCGGCAGTATTGGGCTTTGCAACTGGATGCTCTTCATCTAGTTCCGGAGGGGCAGATGAGAGCGTGCTTGGTGAGAACGGCGGTGCAAGCGTTACTATGTTTGTCCCTGACTATGCGGCGCTTTATTCTGATGGCGCGTCGGCGCGTGTCGTCGCTCCCCAGACGGCGGGAGTAAAGTTCGGGTACAACACGGGCTCAGGCTTTGTTTATCTTGACGTTGTAAGCCTGTCTAGCGCGCAAAAGGAATCTGTAGGCGGGGATGCTGAGAATGCGGGCGTTTCTGGATTCAATTATACGCTTGAGTTCTCAGGAATTCCTTGCGGAACTTACGGTGAGGATACGCTTGAGGTTCTCCTGCTGGATTCTGACGGAAACGCGGTTTCCAGGGGAACAAACTACAAGAGCGTGGAGGTTGTCTCTGACAGCAAAGCTTCAGCTTCTTTCTATACTGTCCCTGTAAGCTTTGATGCAGAAAGCGGCTCGCTTTCTGAGGGAGAGATGAAGTTCCTGAAGATTTCTGTTGCCGCCGGCCAGAGCGCGGATGTCACGGTCAACGTTGACAGCGGCGCATATCCTGACGTTGTAGTGTTCTCTGCGGATGGAAGCTTTGAGCAGTTTATTGATATTTCAGAGGAAAACAGCTCCTTTTCAATCAGCTCTGAATCTTGCTCTGCCTGCTATTATGTCGGCGTATGGGCTAACACAGAGAACATAGCTTCTTATCAGATTGCTGTGTCAAAATCCGGACAGGAGCAGGAGTCTTCTGGCGATGCAGACGGAAGCGGGATTGTTTCCGCTGTGATAGATTCTCTTGGCGGAGGGCCTTATTGCCCTAACTGCGGCGCTCACTATGATTCTGAGGAAGACGCATTATCCTGCTCAAAGCAGAATGAATGTCCATCTTATACTGATGTCATCTATATGGCCGCAGGAAGCTATGACATTTCTGTAGCAGGCGGCTATACGGAGCAGGACGCCTTGTCCGAAGTTCAAACTGTAAGCGGCATATCAGTCTCCTCCAGGATTGACAAGGAGTATGCGACACTTGTGCTTAAAGGCGGTGTCCAGCAGGGAACTATAAAATTTACTGTCAAGGACAGAATCAGTCTTGTTGTTACAGAAGTCCTGGGCTCAAACCAGAACAGCCTGTACGGAGTTGCCATTGCTTCTAGTGACGGAACAGCGTCCTGTGACGGAGAGACTGTATCTCTTTCTTCCCTGCCGTCAAGCAAGAATACCGATGCGGATATTTCCTGCAAGACTTTAATACTGACAGCAGGGACTTATCAGCTTGGCGCCTGCCAGTCATCAAAGAATACAAAGGTGTCAAAGCTTGTGTTTGAAGAAATTACAGAATAGAAACAAAAAATGAATAAGAATTGACGCTTTTGTCCGTGATTGTTCTAGCGGACAAAAGCTCACGGGCATATTCTGGAAGTGTTATATAACAGGCCTTTTTAATTTTCCTCCTGGGGCCTGGACATTTCTAGAGAATGCCCATATCAAACTTTGAAAGCTATAAAATCTCAAGCTCAATTTATAGCGAAAAAGTTTGAGGCGCCTTGTGCTGATAAAGCGCAGGGCGCTTTTTTTTTGTTGCAAAAACGCTCTTTTCTTGATAAGTTGCTTGCAACTGATGAGGCCTGCCGATGAGTGAGAATGACAATATGCTCTATAGAATGATTCATGGGGAAATTTACGACTCTTCTGACCCCGTGCTTTTGGAAATGAGGAGGGCTGCCCATGCTCTCTGTCTTGAGTACAACCAGCTTCCTGAGACACAGGAGGAAAGACGGTCTGAAATATTGAGGACTCTTGTCCCTAGACAGGGAAAGAATCTTTATATACAGGGGCCTGTCCAGTTTGATTACGGGAAAAACACTGTTTTTGGCAGCAACTGCTATGCAAATTTCAACCTTGTTATCCTTGACTGCGCTCCTGTTCTTATAGGCGATTATGTTTTCTTCGGCCCCAACTGCTCGGTGGCGACCCCTATGCATCCGCTTTTGGCGGAGCAGAGGCGCGGGACCTTAGAATATGCAAAGCCTGTGAAAATAGGCTCCGGCACATGGCTTGCATCTAATGTTACTGTCTGCGGCGGAGTGACAATCGGAGAGAACTGTGTTATCGGGGCAGGCAGCGTTGTTACAAGGGATATTCCCGCAAACAGTCTTGCCGCCGGGGTTCCATGCAAAGTTATAAGAGAGATAACAGAGAAGGACAGGCTTAGTATTGGCTAGTTTGCACTGTTTTGTCTTATGCTTTATCCTATAGAGAGTATGATTTTTCCTTTTAGAATAAAGAAGACAATATTGCCTGTATTTTCCGCTGTCGCTGTTTTCTGCATCGTCTTTGCGGGCTGCGCTAGAAGGCGCGGCGAGGCAGATGTTTCCGCTCAGACGGAGAGCACGGACTCCGAGGCGCTGAAAAAGGCTCTAGCGGATAAAGTTGTTCCTATCCGCTCAGGATTTGTAGCTGGAGAGGGGGCGCTTCCTTATGCATATTTCTTCCATAACGCCGCATCCGTTGACACAAAGCAATTTTCCTTTGACCAGGAGGCTTTTGCTACCTTTGAGGATTTGCTTACCTCTCTCTTAAAGAACCAGATACAAGCCGCTGTTCTTGAAATTCATGATGCCGCTAAGATATGGTCCTTGCGTCATGACAGTGTTGTCATGGCAGGGGTCTTGAAATGGGGCGACTGGATGGTTATAACCGGCGGCTTTAAGGCAAGCTCTTTTTCAGACCTTTCTGGAAAGACTGTGTATATAAGCTCAAAATCATCCTTGCCAAGCATGCTCTTTTGCGCAGAGGCAAAGGACAGCAATCTTGAGCCTATAGAAAGCCTTTCTGCCATTGAAGATTTGCCTGATAGCGGCTATGTGCTCATAGACTACAGAAATCCGGCAGCAAGAATTGTCTCGGTTCTGTCTGGTTTCCAGCAGAATTTAGAGGCCGCCAGCGATTTGAGCGGAGAAGAGGTGTGCGCTGTGCTCGGCGAGCCTTATTCCTCAATTGCCCTCTTGAACAATCCTGCTCTTGACAGCTCTTTTTCTCTTTGCGATGAATACACTGCTAAGCATGGAGGAAAAAGATTTCCTCAGCTATGTGTCCTCGTGAACAGGAGCTTTGCGGAGAATAATGGAACTGCTGTCATTGCCTTGCAGGAAAAGCTTTCCTCTGCGCTCGCATGGCTTGGCTCCAATCCAAGAACAGCCGCAAAGACGGCTGTTAAATACCGTCTTATGGTTTCCGAGAATTCCGCATTTTCTCTGGCTAGAGACGGACGCTATTTATGGGCGAATGCCCAGAATTCGCGTGATGAGATTGAAGAGGCCTTTGGCACACTAAGCCTTGATAAGCCTGGAGACAGCTTTTATTTTTCTTTTGCGCAATAGCCTTGAGCTTGCTTAAGCTGTAATTGTAAATTTGTGTTTTTAATTGTAAAATCAGACATAAGCTTATGCAAAAGTCTGCTTTTCAGCATAGGTTTGCATGGCAGATATGCTAGGACTTAAAAAAAGGGGAATTTAAAAATGGTTAAAGAGTTTTTGCCGTATGACAAGGTCAGAAATGACGCGCTTAAGCTGGGAAAGAAAATACTTGATGACGGCTTTGTTCCTGACATAATATATACATCTCTTAGAGGCGGAGCGTATATGTCAAATGTTATAAGCGAATACTTCAAGCTTGCGCTTAAAGACAAGAAGCCTGTCCTTTATGCCGCCGTTGTGGCCCGTTCCTACAGTGATATAAAAAAGCATGATGCTATAAGGATTGACGGCTGGACCTATTCCCCTGAGTATCTTAGGCCTGGAGACAAGATTCTCTTGGTTGATGATATTTATGACACTGGACGGACTCTTAATTTCCTTGTCCAGTACTTGCTTGAGAAGGGAATCCCGCGGGGAGACATAAAAGTTGTTGTGCATGACTTTAAGAATTTCACTTATAAGGAGACTCTTCCCATAAAGCCTGACTACTGGTGCCGCAAGTTTGATATAAACAATGACAGCGAGGACAGATGGATTCACTATATGAGCCATGAGCTTGTGGGACTAAAGAAAGAGGAGCTGGAGGAGCATTATTTTAAGGAAGATCCTGCACTTCGCGATGTCCTGGAGCCTTTTTTCGAATAGAATTGAGGAAGCGTCAAAATTCAGACGAGCTTTGATGATATAAGAAAGAGATTTGTAAATGAATAAGAAACTGTTTTTTACATTTTTTGTTCTTCTTGCGCCATTTCTTGGTTTTGCGCAGCGGGTTATTTCTCCTGTGGCGGGGAATTTCTGCAATAAGCAGCCCCTTGTCATTGATACAAGCGACGGAGCTGAATGTTTCTATTCTTTTTCCGGGAGCGATCCTCTTGCTTCTGGTTTTGCTTATGACGGTCCTGTCCTGATTGACAGCGTAGGCCGCACGAATCTGAAGATAACAGCGGTTCTTGGCGACACAAAAGAGGAGATTGAAGTAAACTACAATGTGCAGGAAATCAATCCGTTTGAGCAGGAGAGCGCAGAGTATTCTTTTATAAATGAAGTTTCAAATCTTGGTGTATATGTATATGACTCTTCTTCTTTGGAAATACCCTCATCTCTTTCATACTCAATGGGCGACGGCGATAAGCCGCTTTTGAAGGGCGCATCTCTTTCGATTGATCCTGACAACAGCCTTAGCCGCTATATTCCTTGCAATGTTACGGATGGCAAGAACTCCTGGAGATTTGTCATTCTTATTGCAGGCGGGCAGCTAGGGACTCTCTCAAAGTTCCATGTGCCGTTTGAAATAACTTCCTGGAAAACATTTAGATTCACCGGCAAGAACCTTATCTGGTCTATTGACGACGGGGATTGGTCGGCTTCGTCCGTGCCTGTCGAGCTGGACAGATCTGTAAAGCATACTGTGCGGTGGCAGAGCGTCGCATACAAGAAAGGCAATCCTGTGCAGAGCTTTGTTATTCCTGCGGAGCCTCTTCTCAGTGTCTCCTATGCAGAGTCGGGCGCGGCTGTATTCAGCATTGACGGAGATCTCCGCTATAGGATGGAAGTCATCTCATCAGGAGTGAGCGGGCAGGCTTTGTCTGGCGGGGGGCTTTTTACAACCGCTGTGTTTGACACTTTTTCGGGAGACGAGATTTCCGGAGAGGCTGTGTTCGCTTTCTATGCTGACGGCGTTTATCAGGGAGAAAAGCGCGCTTATTTTGATGTTGACAAGCAGCCGCCTCTTCCGCCTTCGTTCTCGCCAAGCAGCCCTGGATTTTTTGTAAGGAAAGCGATTGAGCTTGAGATTGCCGGCGGCAGTGATGAGGATGTTTTCTTTGCGGCGAGCGCTCCTGTTAAGATTTCTGAGGATGCTGTGGCCAGCGGACTTGACTACTCGTTCCCGGAATTTGATGCAGTGGATACAGGCTCTTTTGTTCCTTATAAGGGCGCTGTTGCGCTTGGAAGCGGCGAGGACTCGTCTGTATTCTACAAAGTACGCGCCTACTGTGTGGACAGGAGCGGCAATGTCGGGGCAGTTTCTGAGTACCGTGTTGTTATTGACGAATTCAATTACTATATAGACTCATCAGCATCAGACTCGTATATTTCAGGCGATATGCCGGACGGCACGTTTCAGTCTCCTTTCACGAGCTTTGACCAGGCGCTTGAGGTTATAAACTCCGGGAGATTCGCTCATTTCTATGTTACAGGAACCTTTACGCTGAGCAAGGGAGATACTGTTATCTCATCAAACTGTGCGTTCTCCGGAAGAAAAGATGCCTCTATTATTGTTCCTCCGGAGGGCAGCATCGTTATTCAGAACTCAAGCCTCTCGGCAGAAAATGTGGTTTTCCAGAAGAACAGAGAGTCTTCCTCACTCTCAAATTCTGCTTTCTTTAGAATTGAGAATTCGACAGTATCTTTTGATGGCTGCGAGATTGTCGGAATCTTTGGAGACAATGGGACAGGACTGTTTGCCGTTAATTCTGTTCTAGAGCTTGAGGACTCTGGCCTGACTGTTCAGTCGGATTCATACACATGCGCCGCAAGCTGTGTTGACTCAAAGCTGCTGGCTAAAGGCTGCCGGGTAAGCGCAGTCTCACAGACAGCTGTTGATTTCTCTGTAAGCGGCGGACAGTTTGAGCTTAGGGATTCGTCATGCCGTGTTACTGCCCATCTTGGCCGGATTGCAGAGCTGGTTGGAACAAACGCCAGAATAACAGGCAACGCTTATACGGGGGAATTTGACGGCAGGCTGCGCTCTGTTGTGCCTGTCTGGAGAGACAAGGACACATTGCTTTTAGAAGACAAGGATAATTCCTCCGAGGGCTTCTAGTGATCCATTTTATCTGCGGGCTTGACGAGGCTGGAAGAGGGCCTTTGGCAGGTCCTGTCTCTGCTGGCGCTGTCATTCTTCCGCCGGATTTTCCTATTGAGATACTCGATGACTCAAAGAAGCTCTCAGAGAAAAAAAGACTTGCCGCTGAGCCTGTGATAAAAGAGAGAGCTTGCTGGGCTGTTGCGTTCGTAAGCCATGAGATAATTGATAAAATCAATATTCTTGAGGCAAGTATGCTGGCGATGAGGAATGCATATCTTGCGATGATGGAAAAGTTCCCTGCCTGGCTAGAAATGAATGCTCTTCCGGCTGATAGCTGCGATGTCATTGCTATCGCTGACGGAAACAGAGCCCCAAGTCTTCCATGCGAGGTGAGGGCGGAAGTAAAGGCCGATGGAAAATATGCGGCGGTTATGGCCGCTTCCATTCTTGCAAAGAATTCCCGCGACCGCCTTATGTATGAATATGACAAGCTGTATCCTGAGTACGGCTATGCGAGGCACAAGGGCTATCCGACAAAAGCGCACCGCGATGTCTGTAGGAAAATCGGCCCAAGCCCTATACAGCGTCTGACTTTTAGCTATTAGTCTTGCGGCTGGATAAGGCATATCTAACAGCAGAATGCCTATCTGTTGATTTTTAGGCCCAAACAATTTATATTGGTTAAATCTTACATTTATTTTATAAGGAAGACTAAAATGAGTATCCGCGGCGAGCTTTATACTACAGAGGTTGTGTTGGACAATCGTACATACTTTTTCAACGTAAAGGAGAACCGTGCAGGCGACATCTTCCTTCAAATTGTTGAAAGCAAGAAAGGCGATGGTGCTGACTTTGACCGCCATCAAATTTCAATTTTCCAGGAAGACATGCAGAAAGTGTTTTCTGGACTTGACGATGCTCTCCGGTATATGGACAAGGAGCAGAAGGCAAGAAAGAAGGCCCGCGCGGAGAAAAAGGCGATGAAGGCTGAAAAATACGGACCTAAGTCTGAGAAGCGTGTTTACCGTAGAAAAGATGAGGATGACGACAAGCGGCTTCCAGACGGAATAAAGCGCACTGGCAAGGTAATCCACATAAAATCAAAGATAGACAGGGAGCCGGAAAATCCTGGCGCAGAGAACGTTTAAACGAGGCCGCTGAAATATCGCAGCCTCGTTTAACTTCAAGTTTGAGATTCAAACTTGTTTATATACATGCACGCTTTCGCGTGCGAACAAGCCATTTTGCAATGCCTTGTTTATAGGAACGTTTAATGCCGGTTAAATAAAGTCTTTTGTGACTTCCTTGATTGCGTTAAAAAGACTTTCCATGTCTTTTTTTTCTGTAAGAGACCCGAAGCTGAATCTTACGGCTGTATCCTGAATCTCGCGGCTTGCGTTCATTGCTGCAAGAATAGGTCTGCTCTGTTTTCTTGCAGAGCAGGCGCTTCCAGTTGATATGCAGAAGCCTTTTGCATCTAATGCCCTTACCATCACATTCCCCGGGATTCTCCTAAAGGCCGCTTGTATGATATATGGACTGAAATGCTCCTGTGTTTCCTTGCTTGTGTCTGCTCTTGTTTCTGGAACGAGCGTGCAGCCAGGGATAAGCTTGAGCTCTTCTATAAAGCTCCGTGTGTTCTCTTCCTGCTGAGTGAAATTCAGAGGCTTGTAGTATTTCTCAAGGCATTTTGCAAACGCAATCGCTCCAAAAAGATTCTCTGTTCCTGAGCGGATATTGCTTTCCTGTCCGCCTCCGACTAGGAACGGCTTTATGCTTTTCTTTAAGACGAGAATGCCTATTCCCCGCGGGCCGCATAGCTTGTGCGCGCTTAATGCCGCGCTGTCTATTCCAGGATAGCTCAAGTCCAGAGGAATCTTTCCTGCCGCCTGCACGCAGTCAACGTGGAAATGGGGACGGCGTTTTCCTGCCGACGCTTTTGTGAGAGCATCAGCTATTTCGTATACAGGCTGTATGCATCCCGTCTCATTGTTTACCGCCATTACGGCTACATAGAGAGTGTCGGCTGTAAGCTTCTCTGTTATGGACTGAGCGCTTATAAATCCATTCTTGTCAGGGCTTATATGAACTATATTAAATCCCTGCTTGCTCAATAATGCGCATTGCTCTCTTAGCGCGGGGTGCTCAATTGCGCTTAGGATAACTGTGCCGCGCTTTCCTTCGCTGTCCATTTCCCTGTTCATAAGTGAAAGGAGAGGAATGTGGTCGCTTTCTGTTCCGCCGCTTGTAAAATAAACCTGCTCAGGCCTTACCCCCAGAACTTTTGCGGACAAGGCTCTTGCGTTCTCAAAGGCCTTGCGCGCTTTCTGTCCCTCTGAATGCATTGCGGACGGATTCCCCATGCACTCAAGAGCTTCCTGTAGAGATTCTGTCAGAATCTGCTGGTCTTGGGGCGCAGTGGCCGCCCAGTCAAAGTATTTTGAAATATCCATATCTTGTGTTTCCCTGGGAGACGGACAGTTTGATTAAAGACCTATAAAAACCTAGTCTAAAACTGAAAGGACTGTTTCCTTGTCTGCCTCTGTGATAACGGTCTTGCATATATCCTTTTGCAGGACGAAAGTGACTTTTTCTGATGTATTCTTCTTGTCTTTTCTCATCGCGCTGTACAGAGCTTCCGCCGCGTCCTCGCTTGTCTTGTATTTGCCTTTGATAACAGAGTGGAGAGGCTCTGTTTCCCAGCCATAGCTTGAGAGAACTTTTTTTATTCTATTCACATAGTCATCTGTGCAGAGTCCTAGTTTTCTTGATAGCTCGGCGGCTCTTGCAATTCCCCATGCCACGGCATCTCCATGGCTAATCCTTCCAAGTCCTGCCCTGCTTTCTAGCGCATGTCCAAATGTATGCCCAAGATTGAGCTGCTTGCGTATGCCTGTTTCTGTCAGGTCCTTTTCTACGACAGCGGCTTTCGCGCTTACACATGTCTTTATCATTTCCTCTGCAAGCGGATTTTTCCTGTCTGTGAGGATACAGGGGGTTGCGGCAAGCTTTTCAAATAAAGGCTTTGAATAAAGGAGAGCTGTTTTTACAACCTCTGCAAGCCCGCTTCTATACTCACTGTATGGAAGTGTAGATATAAAAGACGGAATTATATGGATTTTCTGAGCGGGAAAGAATGTTCCAATCATGTTCTTGTATGTGTCAAAGTCGCAGCCGGTTTTTCCTCCGATTGCGGCGTCTACCATGGAAAGAAGAGTTGTCGGGACAAGCTCCAAAGAGGCTCCTCTCTTGAATATTGAAGCGGCGAAAGCTGTCATGTCTGTTATAACACCGCCTCCAATTCCCACAAAGACAGCTGAGCGCTGTGCGTTTGACTCTGTTGCGGCTCTGCATATTGAAAGCACGCTTTCTATAGTCTTGAATGTCTCGCCGCTTCCAAGTATTAGAAGGAGATCCCTGCCTCTTTTGCCCGTATAGCCAGGCTCAGCATTTGGCTTTGCAAAGTTCTCGCCGCGGAAAAAATCCACAAAAGGCTTGATTTGCGGAAGGGATGCGACATTCGTGTCTGTTACAAAAATTCTCTGAGGCTTGTCATTGTCTTGCGATGCGAAAGGATAAAAAATCGAATTTAAATCCGGCTCTCCGCTGTAGAAACGGATAAAGGTTCTTTCT
Source organism: uncultured Treponema sp. (assembly GCA_964623405.1). Classification (GTDB taxonomy): domain Bacteria; phylum Spirochaetota; class Spirochaetia; order Treponematales; family Treponemataceae; genus Treponema_D. The sequence goes on along the minus strand of CAZURC010000001.1, from coordinate 24,283 downwards.
GTTCCTGGATGGACAGGCGGGTAGGCAATATCTTTTTCTTCAAATTCCATATCAGTATTTTAATGAAAACCTGAGATCTGTAAAAGGACTATGTGCAAAAAATTGCCATGCTGGATTTATCTTGAATATCACTCTTGCAAAGAAATAACAAAAATTCATTCTAGTTTTCTAAACTTTGTTCAATATTATTTTAATTTTGTTTTATAGAAATCAAAAACTGTGCTAGAATAATTAGCGAGGCATAGTGAGGGGCAGGGAAAATCTCCTTTGCGATTGATTGCTATGCGTATAAAACATGGAGCGCTAAAAAATGGAACAAGAGGTTGTCATCTCCAGAAAAAGCGATGCCGCAGGCGCTGTTGATGAGCTTTGCTCTCAGCTTAAGCATGAGGCTTCCTATTACAACGCAGTTTTCTTTATGGCTGCTATTTCCTATGACTTTGAGGAGCTGTCAAAATTATTGAAAGAGAGATTTCCTGGTTGTGAGGTAATGGGGACTAGCACAGCGGGGGAAATCTCAATGAGCGGATTTACAGAGAATACGATTGTTCTGACGACAATGTCCTCTTCTGGATTGAGGTGCAAGGCTGTTCTTGTTGAGCATGGAAGCCGCTATCCTGTTGCCAGCAAGAGTGATATTGAGGCGGCACTTTCCAGTTGCGGAATAAGATGCGCAGATTCTGAGTCCCATCGCGACGCATTTGCGATTGCCTTTATAAACGGTGTATATAACGGAGAGGAGACTGTTCTTACAAACTTCTATTCAATTATAAAGAATGACAACTTTAAGCTTGCTGGCGCTACTGCCGGTTTTACCGGAGACACACCTAAGACATTTGTTAGTGTGAATGGAAGAACAACACAGGATGGGGCTGCTATGATGTTTATAAAGACATCTTGCAAGTTTGACATAAGGCAGGAGGATATATTCAACCAGACTGGAAAGACATTCCTTGTCAACGAGTCTGATCCTGTGAACCGCACGATTATCCGCATGGACGGACGTCCGCCAAAAGCCGCATACGCAGAGAAGCTGGGTGTTTCAGAGGCCAGGGCTGAATCCATGACCTTTGAGAATCCTTTTGGCCGATACTTGAACGGCTCGCTTTATATCGCCGCTCTTGCAGGATTCACTCCTGACGGAAAGATTAAAACATTCGCCCGTATTGTTCCTAATTCAACTCTGGAGCTTATGCATGTAGGTGATCATCTTGCGAAATGCGACGAGACTTGCAGCTCAATAAAAAGCGTTATCCCTAATCCTAAATTTGTGCTTTTGATGAGCTGTATCACACGCACCGGATATTTTGCCAGCACAGGAACTGGAAACCAGATTATTGCAAAATACAGAGCCGCATTCCCGACGTTTGCTGGATTCTCTGCTTATGGAGAGCAGCTTGGAAGAATCCATTGCAACCAGACGCTTGTAAGCGTTGCTATCGGGGACTAGGGAGGATGATAAGAAACTATGGAACCTAATTCACTTGTAAAAAGCGGAATGGACGCTGTAGAGTCCTTGATTGAGTATCTTGGCAAAGATGCAATCGGCTCAGACTTCTTGAACAAATACATGCTAAGCCGTCAGGAGCAGGCAAAGTCTGCGGCCGAGCAGCAGGAGGCTTTGGAAAAACTTATGCAGTCAACTGCCGGCATGGCGGATGACACAAAGGATATGTCAACAAGGGCTGCGGAGAATAATTCTCACCTTGAGACAATATTCTCTGCTCTATCTGCGCTTCGTGACTCAGTTACAAGCATAGAGCAGGAGCATAGAAAATATGTTGAGCAGTTCCACCGGCTTTCTAAGCAAATACAGGACATAACAAAGCAGATTGACAATATTCAGAACATCTCTGAGCAGACAAACCTTCTTTCCTTTAATGCGTCTATAGAAGCGGCTCATGCGGGAGCGGCCGGAGCAGGCTTTAGAATTATTGCGAATGAGGTAAAGAAACTTTCCGCAGAGACAAAGAAAGCCACTGAGGGAATAATGGGAAACGTAAACAGCCTTCAGCAGTCCATTGAGGATCTTGAGGGTGAGACTAGGAAAAATTCCGACAGCCTGTCAAGCTTGAACAACGAGGCCGGCGCAACGTTGGAGAAATTCAAGAGTGTGCGAAGCATGAATGAAGAGAACAATATAAATGTCGGAAGAATCAGCTCCAAGATTTCGGATAATGTGCAGGGGCTGAACCAGATTATTGATGATGTGCAGCGCTCTGAAAAGCTCAGCAAGGAGGATTTGAATCTGTTTGCAGACTGCGCCTCGAGAAATCAGATGCTTTTTAATGACTTGTACTCTTTTGCCTATGAGGTCAAGGATATTTTTGAGGATTTAGACAAAGAATAGGAGCATTGCCGCTATTTAGAAAGACTTTCACTTTGATTGGCTTTGACTGGTCTTTTTACTTTCTTCCTTTTTCATTATTATCATCAGCATGGCTTTTAATATTAAGAAAGATATGGAACGATTTTCACTTGTCGCTCTAGGCGGTTTTTTGCTTGCTCTGAATATTGTTTTATTTGCCCGTCCGGCGAGTCTCTTTCCTGGAGGCTTTACAGGAATATCTCTTTTAATCCAGGATATATTCCAGAAGTATCTGAACTTTTATGTTCCATATTCGGCTGTGAACTATATTTTGAACGCGGTTCCGGTTTTTATAGGAATCAAGTATATCGGAAAAAGGTTCACATTGTTCAGTGTCGTAATGATTTTTATCTCAGGCCTTTTCACAGATTTGCTTGCTAGTATCAAGTTCCTTTATTTGACGGATGATATGCTTTTGTGCTCTGTATTCGGCGGAATATTGAACGGCGCGGCGATTTCTCTTTGTCTTTTTGCAGGCGCGTCTTCCGGTGGAACTGATTTTATAGCGATTTTTATTTCTGAAAAGACTGGGAAATCTGCGTGGAACTTGATTTTTGCTTTTAATGTATGTGTTTTGTTTGCCGCAGGGCTTCTTTTTGGCTGGGACAAGGCTCTCTATTCAATTATTTTCCAGTTCACTTCAACTCAGGTCATAAACACTCTTTATAAGAAATACGAGAAGACCACTCTTCTTATAATCACTGATAAAAGCTCTGAAATCTATGCTAAGGTCAAGGAGCTTACAAATCACGGCGCTACAGTCTTTGAGGGGCGGGGCGAGTTCTCTGGAAAGACGCATAAAATGGTCTATACTGTCGTCTCATCCTCAGAAAGCGGAAAACTGGAGAAAGCATTGCGAGCCGTTGATCCGGATGCCTTTATCAACGTTCTGCAGTCAAAGGAAATTATCGGAAGATTCTTCAAGCGTGCGAATGACTAGAAAGATATTTCGCCATCCATGGCGAATAGGAGGTGTGATATGACACAGACTTTTCCAAGCTGGACAGAGTATGACACTTGGCTTATACAGAATTATGACAAATACGCTGTTATTTCTATAGATGAGGATAAAGGCGCGGTTACAGTCGAATATATAGAAAAAGCAGAGTGGGATGCGTCTCAAAAAAAAGAGGCTAAGAATTAACGTATCAGGGGTTCCAGCAGCTCAGCAGCTTTGCTAAAAAATATTTCTTCCATTTCGTCTGGGAATTCCTTTTCTAGTGTCTCAAGATTTTCTTTTAGCTCTCTAAAGGTGCTTGCGGAGAAGATAATTTCCGTATAGCCCTTTTCTCGCAGCTGCTTTGCGCCTAGATTCTCCTGCTGGCTTACAAAGTCAACAAACGACAGGGATTCCGCTTTTTTCAGTTTTTCCAGGCTTAAAATCGGAAACTTGATGTTCATTGCAGGCCGAAAACCGCTTTCTGGCGGCAATTCCTGTGCAGAAAGGCTTAAAAGCTCGAATAGCATCTGGGGCACGGTTTTCCCCATGCTTGAGGCGTAGGTTGTTGTCATTCCTGAAAGGCGGGGGTTTATTTCAAGCACATACCATTTTTTCTCATCTTGATTGAATACAAGGTCAAAGTTCGCGCTTCCGTTTAAGTCAAGTTTTTCACACAGTCTGCAAATCATTCCATAAAGCTCGTCGAGACAGTATTCTGTTTTATCAAAGACAGGGCCAGCCTTTACGGACTGCTTTGGAGATGTTATTCCGTATCTGTTCACAGAGAATCTGAATGGCGGAAAGACTCTCGTGATATGCTTCCCGTTGTTTTCCAGCCGGACTGCCTCAAGCCCGAACTGACCGCCAGAAATCATTTCTTCTATTATTCTGCTTGATGTTGTTTTTTTTGAAAGTATTATTGATTTTGCCTCTTCAAAAGTGTCTACGACATCCATTCCGTATGAGCTCAGCCCTGTAGTATCCTTGATGATTACAGGAAATCTAAGCTTTTTAAGCTGCTCAAAGAATGCTGTCCTATAGACATTGCTCTTGATTGTGCGCCTGTTGCCTCCGTTTATAAAAAGCTCATGATTAAAATATACGGCGTTTGCGCAGTTTGCGCCGCATTTTTGAAAAAACTGATGCGTCTGCCATTTGTCAAAGCAAATGAGCGCAGCTTCTATAGGATGGCATATTGTTCTTATGTTTTTTGAGCGAAGCTTCTCAGCAATAACTGCATCTTTTGCCGTAAGCCAGTCGAACGGCGGAGTATAGAAAGTCGCCGCCACTGCTATATCTGGCTCTAGCGATGACAGAAAGTCTGCGATTTTTGACTCCTCGTCATCCTCAATCAAAAAATAATCAACATTCTCAGCTTTTCCTGCGATTTCATTTTGATTCATGTCGATTAAAAACATTCCAGGCTTCTGAGTCGCAATCAGGAATTTATGCTCTGGATGCGCTTTTGAAAGCTCTTCCCATTGGCTGGAAAGCAGAGGCCGTGTCTGGATATTTGTATTTGCTCCGTCAAAAATGCTAGAATTTGTTGAGTAAAAAAGGATGCGCATAGGTCGCTAAGAATTATGAATTAAGAGCTATGAATTATTCAAGTGAGTGAGCATGATTTTTCCGTGTTGTTGAGCATGACGGGGCAAATCGTTACAATACGTATATATAATAAGCAAAGGCGCGGATTCTCCGTCTGTCTCTAGGAAGTTTTATGAAAATTAATGGTTCTCAGATTGTTATTGAATGTCTAGTTGAGCAAGGTGTTGACACTGTTTTTGGCTATCCTGGAGGAAACATACTCAATATCTATGATGCGCTTTATAAAAACCAGGATAGAATCCGCCATATTTTGACTGCGCACGAGCAGGCGGCTGCACATGCCGCAGATGGTTACGCGCGCTCAACAGGAAGAGTTGGAGTGTGCATGGCGACATCAGGACCGGGAGCTACAAACCTTGTTACAGGCATTGCGACCGCTTATATGGATTCAGTGCCGATTGTGGCGATTACATGCAATGTCGGGACTTCGCTTCTCGGAAAGGACACATTCCAGGAAATTGATATTACAGGTGTGACTCTGCCTATTACAAAGCATAACTTTATGGTCAGAAAGGTTGAGGAGCTTGCGGATATAATACGGCAGGCGTTTATAATAGCAAAATCTGGCCGCCCAGGTCCTGTTCTTATTGATATTCCAAAGGATATAACGGCCGCGGAATGCGAATTCTCTTCGCTTAAAAAAGGAGATGACGGCTCTTCTCTGCTGGTAAAGGGCAATGCGAATTTCAGGCGTGTAATGAATGTGAATGTTCCTTCTGACGATGAGATAAGAAAGGCGGCAGATATAATAAACAAGGCTGAGCGGCCGGTTATCTATGCAGGGGGCGGAATTAAAATCTCAGGAGCGGAGAATGAGCTGCTTGCCCTGGCTGAAAAAGCGGATATTCCAGTTTCTGAAAGCCTTATGGGAAGAGATGTGTTCCCGTCCGCTCATCCTCTTTGCACATGGATGGTAGGAATGCATGGAACACGTGCCAGCAATATGGCTGTCACAGAAAGCGACCTTGTTCTTGCGCTTGGCTCCCGCTTTTCTGACCGTGTGATTGGCGATCCTAAGAAATTTGCGGAACATGCTACAGTATTTCATATTGATATTGATCCAGCTGAAATCAACAAGAATATTCATGCGGGAGCGGAGCTTGTCGGTGATTTAAAGCAAATCCTTGCAAGACTTCTGCCATTGATTGAAAAAAAATCCCATCCGGAATGGATTAAGAGAATTGAGGAATGGAAGAAGGATATTCCGGCAAGCTATAATGCGGTAAAGCCTGATTCTGTAAATCCAAAATTCATGCTTGAGACCGTCCATAAGTATGCGGGTGATGATGCGTTTATTACAACTGAGGTAGGCGAGCATCAAATGTGGACCGCTCAGTTTTATCCTTTTGAGAAACCTCGCACTTTCCTTACTTCCGGAGGTCTCGGAACGATGGGATACGGAACCGGAGCTGCTATGGGAGCGCAGATTGCGCATCCTGATGGACGTGTTGTGCATATTGCCGGCGACGGCTCTTTCCGCATGAACTGCAACGAGCTTTGCACAATTGCAAGGTATAATCTGCCGATTGTTATTGTTCTTGTGAATAACGGTACTCTTGGAAATGTCCGTGTCTGGCAAAAGCTTTTTTATGGCAAGCGCTACAGCCATACAACGCTCGACTTTGGACCCGACTGGAAAAAACTTGCTGACGCATATAATGTGGGATATATCAAAGCCTCAAGCAATGCCGAATTTGATAAAGCTTTTAAGACTGCGTTTGATGAGAAGAAGCCTTATATTGTTGATACTATTGTTGATATTGATGAGATGATTTTCCCTATGGCGATTCCTGGAAAACCTATTGATGAGCAGATGATGAGCTGGGAAAACTAAAACAGCGCTTAAAAAATCGTTGAGCAGAGCGTGTAAAATCATTATACTCTTAGCGTTATGTCCGAGAATAAATTGCACGGGACTATTACCCAGGATAACCATGCGGCGCTTTGGCATGGACGTTTTTTAGAAGGGCCTGATGCGGCTGCTGTAGAGTTTGAGACTTCCATCCATGTTGACGAAAGAATGGCTTTGGATGATATACATGGCTCAAAAGCCCATGCCGCAATGCTTGCAAAGCAAAAAATAATCTCCGAAAAAGAAAATGAGGAAATTCAGAGAGGCCTTGATTCTATTGAGAAAGACTTGGCTTCTGGCAAGCTGCAAATTGACTATTCAGCTGAGGATATACATTCGTTTATTGAGGCAACTTTGACAGACCGTATCGGTGAGAGTGGCAGGAAGCTTCATACGGGACGCAGCAGAAATGACCAGATAGCTCTTGATGAGAGGCTCTATCTTAGGCGTGTTATTCCTGAGCTTCAGAAAAAAATTGCTTCGCTAATAAGAACTCTTGCGAAAATAGCCACCTCCCATACTCATTCTTTGCTAGCAGGCTATACTCACATGCAGCATGCTCAGCCGGTAACTCTTGCCCATCATCTTTGCTCGTGGGCTTGGATGCTCGTGCGTGACTATGAGCGTCTTTCCGACAGCCTAAAACGGATTTCTCTCTCTCCTTTAGGAAGCGGCGCCCTTGCAGGCTCTGATCTGCCTTTAGACAGGGAAGAAGTCGCGCGTACTCTTGGTTTTGACGGCGTTACGCACAACTCATTGGATAGCGTTGCAGACCGCGACTTCTGCATTGAATTTGCAAGCGGCTTTGCTCTTATACAGATGCATTTAAGCCGAATGTGCGAGGAAATTGTCTACTGGTCTACAGCAGAATTTGGATTTGTTGAGCTTAGCGAGAAATGGTCAACAGGCTCCTCAATAATGCCCCAGAAAAAAAATCCTGACTTTGCTGAGCTTATACGCGGCCGTACAGGGAAAGTCTACGGGGATCTTTTTAATCTTATGACAATGATGAAAGGCTTGCCAATGAGCTATGACCGCGATATGCAGGAGGACAAGGAGCC
>CAZURC010000001.1:0-16354 GCA_964623405.1 uncultured Treponema sp. | reverse complement strand
TGATGAAAGGCTTGCCAATGAGCTATGACCGCGATATGCAGGAGGACAAGGAGCCTCTTTTTGACGCACTTGACTGTGTTGGCCAGAATATTGTGGTTTTTGAGGCAATGGTTGAAAGCGCAAGGTGGAATACAGAAAAAATGGCGGCAAGCTGCGAAGGCGGTTTTTTGAATGCAACTGATGTCGCTGACTACCTAGTGCGGAAGGGAATGCCTTTCCGCACTGCGCATGGCGTTGCTGCCCAGTGTGTGCGGCTTGCAATTGATACAAAGCGCAAATCAATAGAAGAGCTCTCTCTTTCAGAGCTGAAAACTATAAGCCCTCTCTTTGAGAATGACTTGTTCGAACGTATCTCGCCAATTGAGTGCATGAAAGCCCGCAAGACAACTGGAGGACCTAGCCCTGAGCAGGTTGAAAAACAGATTGATTTGCTCATGTCCTTTTGTGCTGACAAATGTTAAAAACTGCGGTTAATAAGATTGCAGATAAAATAGGAGTATTAAAATGAGAAAAATCATTTATGGCTTGTGTGCTGTTGCCGCGCTTTGTGCGCTTTCCGGATGTTCGAAAAAGACAACAGCAGATAATTCACTTGCGGACTTGAAGGCGCGCGGAGAGTTTGTGCTTGGACTGGATGACTCTTTTCCGCCTTTGGGCTTTAGGAATGATTCAAACGAAATTGTCGGCTTTGACATAGATCTTGCTAAGGAAGTTTCCAGCCGGCTTGGTGTAAAATTCCGCGCACAGCCGATAAACTGGGACTCAAAGGAGCAAGAGCTCGCTACCGGAAAAATAGACTGTATCTGGAACGGCCTTACAATCACAGAAGAGCGCAAGAATGCGCTGTCGTTTACAAAGCCTTATCTTGATAATGCGCAGGTTCTTGTTGTGCGCAAGGATTCTGGAATAAAGACTCTCGCTGACTTCGCGGGGAAGAGCGTAGGATTGCAGGCAGGCTCTTCTGCCGCGGATGCTGTTGAGGCATCTCCTGAATTCAAGCGCTCATTGAAGTCTATTGTTGAATTCAAAGATAATATCATGGCCTTGAATGACCTTGAGATTGGCGGTGTTGACGGAGTTGTAATGGATTTGATTGTCGCAAACTATGCGATAACAACATCGGGCAAGCCGTTTGATGTGCTTTCAGAAGGACTTTCTCCGGAGGAGTACGGAATCGCTTTCCGCAAGGGTGATGTAAAGCTTACTGATGAGGTTCAGAGAATACTTGAGGAGATGGCTGCCGATGGAACTGTTGAGAAGATTTCTACTAAGTGGTTCGGCTCAGACATCACTGTGATAGGAAAGTAGCTTCGCCTTGTCAAATCTAATCTGGACAATGCTTCAGGCGTCCGTTGTGTCGCTTGAAGTGTTTTTTTTGACACTTGTTTTTTCGATTCCTCTTGGGCTTCCTATAGCAATGGCTAGAATGTCAAAGTTCAAGCCTCTTTCATGGAGCGCAAACGCGTTTCTCCTTGTTATCCGCGGAACTCCTCTGATGCTTCAGCTGATTGTCGTGTATTTCGGCCCATTTTATTTGTTCAACTTTTCATGGGATCGCTTCACGGCCGCAATTATCGCTCTTTCTGTTAATTACGCATGTTATTTCGCTGAGATTTACCGCGGCGGCTTGCAGTCAATCCCTTTAGGTCAGTATGAGGCCGCAAAAGTTCTAGGCTATACAAGGGCACAGACTTTCTTCAGAATAATACTTCCTCAAGTTGTGAAGAGAATCGTTCCTCCGATGGGAAATGAAGTTATTACACTTGTAAAGGATACAGCTCTTGTAAGTGTGATTGGTGTTGTTGAGCTTTTGCGCACCGCCCAGACTCATTCAAGCAGGCTTTTCAGCACTACGCCGATTTTTATTGCCGGAGCCTTTTATTTTATAATGAACTGGGCAGTGAGTTCCGCGTTTGTTTTTATCGAGAAAAAACTGGATTATTATAGATAATGAGCATAATTTCTGTAGAGAACGTAAGAAAGTCATTTCATGATGGAGCGCAGGTTTTAAAAGGCATTTCGTTTAATGTCAATGAAGGAGAGGTTCTTGGCATTATCGGACCGTCAGGCTCTGGAAAGTCAACTATGCTCCGTTGTATTGCGCAGCTTGAGAAGGTTGACTCAGGCTCAATAACAATCTGCGGCCAGAGACTTGTTGCGGACGGCGTTTATGCCAGCAAGGAGTCACAGCGCAAGATTGCTCTTAATCTTGGATTTGTGTTCCAGAATTTTAATCTTTTTCCGCACTATTCTGTCCTTAAAAACATCACTGAGCCGCAGGTCTGCGTGCTTGGAACCCCGAAACAAGAGGCGAAAGAGCGCGCCATGTCGCTGATATGCAGAATGGGGCTGGAAGGGAAGGAGAACAGCTATCCGTGCGAGCTATCAGGCGGACAGCAGCAGCGTGTAAGCATTGCCCGCTCCCTTGCCTTGAGACCGAAAGTCCTCCTTTTTGATGAGCCGACAAGCGCCCTTGATCCTGAGCTTACAGGAGAAATCCTGGAAGTCATACGGAGCCTGGCGAAAGAAAAGATGACCATGGTTGTTGTTACCCATGAGATGGCTTTTGCCCGTGATACAAGCGACAGCATAATCTTTATGGATGACGGAGTGATTATTGAGCAGGGAAATCCCAAAGAGCTTATAACCAGCCCGAGAACAGAGCGGATGAGGGAATTCCTAAGACGCTTTAACGGAAAATAATTTCCTAGTTACCTTCCTGCTCTTATTTGTTCCTATTAAAAAGCCCTAAATAAAAAGAATCTCTTTCCGATAATTTAGGTATGAATACTTTTACACGGTCAGTAGAGCTGTTGCAGCGGGCGATGGATGTCAACACTCTCCGCTATCAGGTCTCTGCAAATAATATTGCAAATTCGGAAGTTCCTAACTACAAGCGCCAGGAAGTGAATTTTGAGAGCGAGCTTAAGCGCGCTTTTGAAAGCGAGGCTGACTCATACCGTCATCTTCAGCTTACACGCACTGACAGCCGCCACATTGCGCTTGATGAGCCTTATGACTGGCGTGATGTAGAGCCGCGCCGTGTGACAGATTGGACTACAACTGCTAATGCCAATGGAAATAATGTTGATGCTGAGACCGAGGCTACAAACATTCTGAAAATACAGATGAACTACCGTCTTATGGCGCAGCTTCAGAATTTTGAGTTTAGCCAGGTAAAGCTCGCGATGAGAAAATAGCGAGTATTGGCTAGTTTCTAGCACTGATAGCTAACTGCTAAAAACCGGAGGTTTTTTATATGGGAATGTTTACATCAATAAATATCGCCGCTACAGGAATGAGTGTTGAGCGTCTTAGAACAGACGTGATTTCAAATAACATTGCGAATGCCTCTACGACGCGCACTCCGGAAGGCGGGGCTTTCAAGAAGTCTACTGTGATTATAGAGCCAATTGCTTCGAGCCATCCGACATGGAGAATGCCATTTGTAAGCGCAGAGCAGGATAATGGACCTGGGAAAGGTGTCCGCGTGAGAGAGATTGTAAAGGACACAACTCAAGGCAGAATGGTATACGATCCATCGAACCCTGATGCAATCCAATCCGGACCCAACAAGGGATATGTTGAGTATCCAAATGTAAACATAGTGAACGAAATGGTGAACTTGATTTCCGCCAGCAGGGCTTATGAGGCGAACTCTACTGTTGTTCAAGGAGCTAAGGATATGTTTTCCGCAGCTCTGGAAATAGGAAGAAGCTGATTTCTTTTTATGAGTGAGTTGTCCTAGACAATTGAATTTGTTTAGGTTAGAATTTTGTGTGGAGAAAACCAGGGGGATAATTGATCTATGAACGTTATGCAGATAATGGCTGCGCCAGAAATGATCCGCACAAATCCATCTCATGCAGGAACAGCGCCTGTTTCAGATATTTCGCTTAGGGGTAACAAAGAGCAGCAGGCCGGTACAAGAAAGCTTGGAGCTTTTGAGTCCTATCTTCTTGAGGCTGTGAACGGAGTTAATGACCAGCAGCTTGAGGTCGGACGTGTGCAGGAAAAGCTCATAACAGATCCAGATTCTGTAGATGTGCATGATGTTACCACTGCAATGGCAAAGGCTCAGATGTCATTGACTCTTGCCCAGACTGTGATTGACCGTATTCTTACAGGCTGGAGCGAAATTCAGACAACAAGATAATCAATCTAATCGCTTGCATCTAATACAAACACATAAAAAATATCTTTCCTTTGCATAAATAATGTGCTATTATAATATGAATTTATTTTAAATTAAAATCAAAAGAATATTCGGTCATGAGGAGGGGCCAGATGATCGAATGGCTTAAACAGCTTCCAGCCAAGATAAAGGGACTGTGGGCTAAATGGAAACCTGTCCAGAAAGGAATTTTCATTGGCATTGTAGTCCTTGTCATTGTCGCTATTGTCGCTATGTTCCGTGTGAACAGCGCACCTGCCGGCTATCCGCTTTTTAATACTGTTATACGTGACGAGACTGCAAGAGATGCGATTACGTTGCGACTTGATGAGGAAGGCGTAACGTACCGTGTAAATGACGACGGCCTTATAATCGTAGACAGCAAGAAAACTGCGGACAAGATGAAAAGCCTTCTTATTACAGAGGGACTTGTTCCTTCCGGGGTAGACGCTTTCGGACTTTTTGACCAGACAAGCTGGTCTGAGACAGACTTTGACCGCAATGTAAAGCTCCAGCGTTCACTCCAGAGACAGCTAAAACAGCATATAAAGTCACTTGATGATGTCGCCGATGCCGAAGTGGTTATCACTTCTCCAGAAAAAGAGCTTTTCTCTACAGACCAGAAGCCTGTAACTGCATCTGTAAAAATAACTTTTGCACCTAACAGCACAATGCCGGAAAACCGCAAGCAGCTTAAGGGGCTTCAAGACTTGATTTTGAGATCTGTTGTCGGACTTACCGCCGAGAACCTTACTCTTACTGACAATCATGGAAATATCCTGAATGACTTTGAGAGTCTTGCGGAAAGCGACCGTCTGGATAATATACGCAAAGAGCAGAAAATGGTGAGCGCAGAGGAAGAGACTTTGCGGAAGAAAATCCTTGAATTTCTTCAGCGTAACTTTAACGGCGCTGAGCGTGTCAGGGACTTGAATGTTAGAATAGAGAAGAACATGGACAAGGTGACACGTGACCAGACAATATATTCACCTGTCATTATTACAGACCAAGATCCTGATAAGCCTTATGACACAACAGAAAAACGCGATTATCTTCCAATTTCTTCTCAGACTGTAACAAAGGAATGGACAGGAACGGGCTACAATCCAGAGGGGCCGGCGGGAGTTGAAGGACAGAATCCTCCTGTCTACTCAGATATGTCCAATGTCATAGGCAAGTCAACGGAGACAGGGGTTACCCAGAATAATGTTGTCAACACGGAACAGCGTCATACTGACCAGAACTCAAAGCTGGAGCGGATAACAGCTTCTGCCAACATTGACGGAAGATGGGAAACTGTCTTGGATAAGACTAGAAAGCCGGTTGTCATAGACGACAGAAATCTCTCAACATGGCAGGAATACTGCCAGCAGAACAATATTCTTCCTGCTAATGCAAGGCTGACAATCGGTCATTTCTTTAGAATATATTATCCTGTTTCTCAGACAGTGATAGAGCAGGTTACGAGCCTTGTCCAGGAAGCGATTGGCTATAACAAGAACAGGGGCGACAGCGTTACAATTACAAGCTTCCCCATCCCGCGGGAAGGAGACTGGGAGCTTGAGGAGGATGCTTATTTCCGCAAGCAGCAGACGCGTACAACTATTCTTATGGTTCTTGCTGGAATTACGGTAGTCCTTCTTGCATTTATTATATTCAGATTTATCAGCCGTGAGCTTGAGAGGAGACGGCGTTTGCGCGAAGAGGAAATATTGCGCAGACAGCAGGCGGAACGGGAAAAGGCTCTTTGGGATGCAAAACAGGATGGAATGGAAGTTACCATGTCGGTCGAAGAGCGCAAGCGCGCTGAGCTGCAGGAAAATGCAATCGCAATGGCTAAGGAGCATCCTGAGGACGTTGCGATGCTTATCCGCACTTGGATGATGGAGGAGTAACCTGATGCCAGATGAAAAAGCAAAACCAGCGGCAAAGCCGGCTTCTAAACCGACGAATATCAAGCCTGCAGGAAGTAAGAAATCAAGCGCAAAAGACTATAAAAGCCTGACTGGAAGACAGAAAGCTGCAATTTTCCTTGTTTCATTGGGCAGCGATGTCTCTGCTGAGATTATGAAACATCTGCGTGAGGATGAGGTTGAGACACTGACATTTGAGATTGCGCGGCTAGAGACTGTTGACGCTGATTTCAAGGATCAGGTTCTGGAAGAATTCCAGGAGCTGATGAATGCCCAGAACTTTATCTCTACGGGTGGAATTGACTATGCGCGCGAGCTTCTTGAGAAATCTCTTGGGTCCCAGAAGGCGATTGATATTATCAACCGTCTTACCTCAAGCCTCCAGGTTCGTCCGTTTGACTTTATCCGGCGTACAGATCCGGCGCATCTGTTGAACTTTATACAGACTGAATATCCTCAGACAATTGCTCTTATCTTAGCTTATCTTGAGCCTAACAAGGCCGCTGTTATTCTTCAGAATCTTCCTGCGGAAATCCAGCCAGAGGTTGCAAGACGTCTCGCAACTATGGACCGTACCTCTCCTGATGTTCTGCGCGAGGTTGAGCGGGTTCTTGAGAAAAAGCTTTCAACGCTCTCAAGCGAAGACTACACTGCGGCTGGAGGCGTTGAGTCAATCGTTGAGATTCTCAACCTTGTTGACCGCTCATCAGAAAAGGCTATCATTGAGTCTCTTGAGGAAGATGATCCGGACTTGGCGGAAGAAATCAAGAAGCGAATGTTCGTGTTCGAGGATATTGTCATGCTCGACGACCGTGCAATTCAGAAAGTGCTTCGCGAGGTCGATACACAGGAGCTTGCAAAGGCCTTGAAGTCAGTGGACACGGAAGTCCAGGACAAGATTTTCCGCAATATGTCCAAGCGTGCGGCAAGCATGCTCAAAGAGGACATGGAATTTATGGGACCTGTCCGCTTGAAGGATGTAGAGGAAGCTCAGCAAAAAATTGTTTCTACAATACGGCGTCTTGAGGATGCGGGAGAGATTGTTATCGCCCGCTCTGGAGAGGATGAGCTTGTGGTATAAATCTGCTCCGATAAAAGCGCGCTTTTTTGGTATAAACTGGAAGGCACTGCATTTATGAATTATGAGGCTATGAACGAATGAATAAGAATCTGTTTCAACCAAATGAATTTAAGACTAAGGATGGTGACTTTAAGCTTGGGCTGGTTCATTCTTTCGAGCCTCCAGTAGAAGAAGTTGAAGTTGAGGAAGTTCCTGAATATACAGGCCCTACGGCAGACGACTTAAAGCGCGAGGCAGAAGCCTTTAAGGCTAAATGGGAAGAGGAAAAGCAGAAAATGCTTGACGATGCCAGCGCACAGGCAGATCAGATAGTTGAGGATGCAAAGCAGGCGGCTTTTGCCGAGGTGAAGAGACAGACAGATGAAGCTCAGACAATAAAAACTGATGCAGAGAACAAGGCTCAGGAAACTGTAAAGGCGGCTCAGGAAGAAGCGGAAAAAATACGCGCGCAGGCGGAAGATGACAAGCAGAAAATAAAAAAGAATGCTTACGAGGAAGGTTATAAGGAAGGAGAGGAAAGCGGCTTTTCCTCTGGAAAAGAAGAAGTTTCCCGTCTGGTTGACAGAAGCCATAAGATTCTTGAGGCGGTTATGACCCGCCGTGAGCAGATCCTTAACGAGACAGAGCAGCAGATTGTGCAGCTTGTGCTGCTTATGACAAGAAAAGTTGTAAAGGTTATGTCGGAGAATCAGAAGCAGGTTGTCATGGCGAATGTTCTTTCTGCTCTTAAAAAAGTAAAAGGACGTGGAGATGTCACTATCCGTGTGAACCTTGAGGACGTAAAGCTTACAAGTGCTCATGCAAAGGATTTTATTGCCCAGGTTGAGAGTGTTAAGGGAATCACTGTCATAGAGGACGGCACCGTTGAGAAAGGCGGCTGCATTGTAGAGACCGACTTCGGCGCAATCGATGCGAGAATTTCAAGCCAGCTGACAGAGCTTGAGAATAAGATTCTTGAAATATCTCCTGTCAAGACCATGCAGAAAGGCGCGCCTTTAACCTAAGAATTATTTTTGCTATATTGCGCATAATTACAAGGCTTTTGGGGAGCGGGAAAGCATGGAGCAGTTTTTTAACAAATATATTAAAACCGTTGTGGACACAGAGACGATTCTCTATACAGGCTCTGTAACTGCTGTCCGCGGCCTCATGATAGAAAGCAACGGGCCTTATGCAAAGCTTGGCGAGCTTTGCAGGATAAAGAACAATGACGGATCTGAGATAACTGCGGAAGTTGTTGGCTTTGACAAGGACAGAAATTCTGTAAGTCTTATGGCTTACGGAGACACAAAAGGCATTATGGCTGGAAGCGAAGTTATAGCCACCGGAAAGGAGCTGCAAGTGCCTGTCGGGAAAGGTCTTCTAGGACGTGTGATTGATGCGCTTGGTCATCCTTATGATAACAAGGGGCCGATAGAGGCAAGCGAATTCTACCCTGCCATAGCTCCAGCGCCAAATCCTTATACAAGAAAGAACATAAATAGAAGAATTATAACGGGTGTGCGTGCAATAGACGCTCTTTTAACGTGCGGAAAAGGGCAGAGACTTGGTATCTTTGCAGGCTCCGGTGTTGGAAAGTCAACTCTGCTTTCGATGATTGCCCGCAATACAAACGCAGATGTGAATGTAATCGGGCTTGTGGGCGAGCGTGGCCGTGAAGTCATGGACTTCATAGAGAACGATCTTGGAAGCGACGGAATGAAGCGTTCTGTCGTTGTGGTTGCAACGGGAGACCAGAGCTCGATTTCCCGCCTGCGCGCCGCGTATACTACGACAGCGATCGCAGAGTATTTTAGGGATCAGGGAAAAGATGTCATGCTTATGATGGACAGCGTGACACGTTTTTGCCATGCTCAGCGTGAAATTGGAACATCTGTAGGCGAGCCTCCTACTCAGAGCGGCTATCCTGCCAGTGTCTGGGATCTTCTTCCTAAGCTCCTTGAGCGGTCCGGAACAAATGACAAAGGCTCAATCACAGCATTCTATACAGTCCTTGTTGACGGAGACGATCTAAACGAGCCTGTCAGCGATAAGGTGCGCGGAACTCTTGACGGGCATATAGTTTTAAGCCGCAGACTGTTCATGGAAAGGCATTTTCCCGCAATTGATATTACTGCCTCAATAAGCCGCCTTTGGGATGATGTTACAGGGCCAGAGACTCAGAAGGCTGTAAATAAGGTTAGCCGGCTCATCTCAATCTACGAAGAGAACAAGGACATGATTAATGCCGGCGTTTATGCAAAAGGCAGCAGCAGTGATATAGACGAGGCAATTGACAAGCATGGGGCGATAGAAGCTCTTTTAACTCAGCAAAAGGCAGAGCATTGCACAATAGAGACAACCTTAAAGATGCTTAGCGAGGTTTCTGAAATTCAGATTCCAGAGGATGAGTATGATGAGGCCGCTGGGCAAGGGAAGAAAACAACCGCGGAGCTTGTCCATGAAAAAAAAGTAGATGATGTCGCAGTCTCAAATTCAGACTCTTCAAGGTCATCCCCGGATTCAATCCTGGGAAATTCTCTGGAGCAGGCGGCAGATGCAATCAGAATGAGCGGCGCTCCGTCGTCCGATAAATAGTTGCAGGGCATCGTTTGAATGAAGAAATTTGTCTTCAATATGCAGAAAATCCTGAATCTCCGGGAATTTGAAGAAGAGCAGGCTAGAATAGAGCTGGGAAAGGCTGTAGGGGAGGAGACGAGAATAAAAGATACGCTTGAGCTTGTGGCAAAGCAGCGGATTGCGGCGGCTAGAAGCGCGGACGGAATGGACAATATCAGCGCGCTCTATGCGGTAAATAACTATATCGCTCTACTTGACCAGCGCAAGGATATGCTTCTTGAGGAGCTTTCGAAGGCTCAGCTTGTTACAGAGGAAAAAAGAGAGATTATGAAGGACGCCATGACCAAAGTAAAAGCGCTTGAGAAGCTGAAGGACGCACGGAAAAAAGAATGGGCTCTGGAGAACAGAAGGAAAGAGGACAAGGAGCTTGATGATATAATAAACAGCCGGCGGTTCATTAAATAGCTCCGCTTTTAACCAGAGACTCCGTGTCTAGTAGTGAAAGCTTGAGCCTCCGATAAATTCACGGACGATAGACTGCTTTGGAATATATGTCTCTGGTATCTGGTCAAAGTTGTCCAGGAACCTGATTAGACGGCAGGCTTCATTATACTCTTTCTGGGTTGGCTTGACTGCTCTTAAAAGAGGGCTTGCGTAGACCTTTAGAACTGGAAGCTCATAATCGAGAGCTGTGTTCAGGACTGCATCCGCATTGTTTTGGAAAGGGAAAATATGTAGTCTTTCTCCTCTTCGTACACTGTCCCACATTCCTATTGTATCTGCCGCGCTCTTGCCCCTGAACCTTGCGTCACGGACTATGCGGCGGACAAGGCGGTTGTCGCTTGAGGCTACTCTGTTGTGGTCATTAAGATTGAGCTGTGTAAGGGCTGAAAGGTAAATTTTAAATTTGTACTCATTGCTCACGTCAGGCGTGAGCTTGTCATTCAGCCCGTGAATTCCCTCCATAATCAGAATGTCGTTCTTTTCCAGCCGTAAAGTCTCGCCTGTGTAGTACGGCTGTCCTAGGTCAAAGTTATAAGAAGGGATTTTTACATCTTTTCCTGCGAATAGGTCATTAAGGTTTTTGTTCAGCAAGGCTATATCTAGCGCCTCAAGGCATTCATAGTCGTAGTTTCCATTCTCATCCTTAGGATTCTTCTCACGGCCTACATAGTAGTTGTCCAGAGAAATTACTTTTGGATTATAGCCAAGCGCCTGCAGATGAAGAGCGATTTTCTTTGCCGATGTAGTTTTTCCTGATGAGGAGGGTCCTGCAATCAGCACAACTTTCACGTTCTTTCGCTCATGTATTTGAAGCGCTACATTCGCATAGTTCTGGGACTGGAATGTCTCTGTTATATCGATAAAGTCATTGATTTTCCGATTTAGTATAAGCTCGTTTATATCCGCCGCGGAAGTTACGCCGACTTGCTTTCCCCAGTCCTTGTATTTCTTGTAAATCTCAAAAATCTTGGGGTTGTCGGTGAATTCGGCAAGAGTGCCTGTCTCCTGCTCGGAAGGAAAGCGCAGCAAAAATCCATCAGAGTAGGGCATTAGGTCAAAAACCTTTATCTGCCCTGTGCGCTCTGCGCAAGGCCCCTGGTAAATGTCGGAAAAGCTTCCCAGCGAGTTGATGACAACTTTTGGGGGGCACTTGAATTCCAGCTGATGTCTTGTTTCAATCAGGCCATGCTCCTCAAACAGGGCGCATGCATCGGTATATGAGATGCCCAGAGTTTTGATCTCAAGGTCGTCATGGACAAGCTCGTCCATCTTTTTCTTGATTCTGCTTATTTGTTCCTGTGTGACAGCTCCGTCATCAAAAGTGTAGTAATATGAGAAGCCCAGGCTGTGCCCGATTAAAAGGCGCCGGCTTGGAAAAAGGCTATGCGCTGCCGCCGCAAGGATAAAGCATAAGGAGCGCCTGTATACATCAGAGCCTTCTGTTGAATTGAGATAAACGGGCTCAACGACAGCGTTGGTTTCTATTCTCCATGCAGATGATACTATCTCGTTGTTTACACGCACAGCTATAAGGTCTGCGTTCCCCTTTGAAAAATATGAAGACACCTGTCCTCCTGTTGTGCCAAGCGGACAATTGATCTTCTTGTCTTCTATTGTCAATGTGATTGTAGCCATATAGCCATTATACAACGGGGAAGAAAGGTTTACAAATAAAGGGTTGTTGTCAGAAGCCTAGCTGTCAAGGTTTGGAATGTGCTTCTTAAGCGCGGACATAAACTGCTCGCCTGTTGTTCCATGCCTCAGGCTTGCAAAAATGCAGTTGTCTCCGGCGACAGTGCCGAGAATCTCGTGCATGTTAAGGCTGTCCAGGGCATTCGCCACGGAGTTTGCCTGCCCGCTGAAAGTCTTTATTACAACAGTTGATGAATTCCATTCAATGCTTACATATCCGCGCATAAAGTCCTGCACAAAAATCGACTCGTTTTCTCTGCTTTCCTCTTCGCTTGGCAACGCGTAAAGATAGCCCTCGTGTCCGTCGCTCATCTTTCCGACCTTCAGCAGCTTCAAGTCTCTTGAGAGCGTTGCCTGGGTAACCTCGTATCCATCCTTTGTGAGCAGGCCTAGAAGCTCCTCCTGGCTTTTTATGCTATTGTTTTTTATAAGATTTCTTATGGCCTTTAGCCGCGATGTGCGTTCTTTCAATGTATTTTCCTTATAAATATGCACAAATTATGTATAAAAATACAGAAAGTGTCAAACAATATGATAAGACCTTGCCTTTCGCAAGCCCTATGACATTTCAACGTAGGTTTTTCCTGTTCCGCCGTCCTCAGGAGACGCAAAGCGGAAACCTTTTACCGCAGGATAGTTCGCAAGATAGTCACTTACCGCTTGCTGGAGTATTCCGTTTCCTTTCCCATGTATTATGGAGAATGACTTAAAGTTATTGAGCTGGCATAAATCCAGCTGGCGCTCAAGAGCCCTTATAGCCTCTTCTTCTCTCATTCCAAGCAGTCTGAGCTCAAATACTGGCTTTGCCTGGCCCTCGCTTGCATTTGCCAGCTCTATGCTTATGCTAGGCTTACCCGATTCAGGCCTTAAGAGAACAAGGTCTTTTTCTTTTGCGTCCATCCTTATCGATCCGAACTGCACAGACCATACGTCTTTTTTTGTTCTTGAGACAAGCGTGCCTTTTGCCCTTGTTTTGCTGTGCATTACTTGAGCGCCCTCTGTAAATTCCATGACGCCTGCTTCCTTTCGAGCAGGTTTTGTCGTATATGAAGAGGCGGCAAGAAGCGTCAGCCTCTCTGCCTCTTGCGGCGAGTAAGTGTTTCTTGCGTTCTTAAGAGCGTCCTTGTTGCCTGTAGTCTTCTTCTTTTTCTTGCGCGATACTCTTGTTTCATTAGTATCTTTTGCTCTTGTTATGAGCATCCCGTTGTCAAGACGGACGGATTCTTCTTCTCTTTCAAGTTTTTTTCTATCTTCCTCTAGCTGAAGCTTTTTGGCCTGGGTTTCCGCTGTGTTTTTCTGGTCTTCCTCTGAAAGGCGATTTAGAAACTGCTTTACCGCAATTGTCTTTGCTCTCGTTATCTCTCCCTCGCGCAGCAGGCGGACAAGATTCTCAAGCTCCTTGTGTGCCTGCTCGACAAACTCGCTTGCCTTGCGCTGCTCCCGCTCCTCAAGCTCAATCTGTTTTTCCTGCAATGAAATCATCTTGCGCTCAAGTTTGTTTTCCTTTTCCTTGACAGTCTTTTCCCTCTCTTTCGCTTCTTTTTCTAGCTCCGCAAGCTCTGCGTGTTTTTCTGTAAGCCCTTTTATGAGAGAGCTGACATCGGCCTGCTGGCTGTTTATGTATGACTTTGCTTTCTCTACAGTCCTTGAGGGAAGTCCTGAGCGCTTTGCTATGTCCAGCGCATGGCTTTCTCCTGGAACGCCCATGAGAAGATTGTATGTGGGGCTGAGTGTGCTGTTGTCGAACTCAACGCTTGCATTGATACAGGACGGATTTGTGTAGCCGTAGTTTTTTAATATCCCATGATGGGTTGTTACAAGGACAAAGGCTCTTGTCTCTATGAGATGGTCGAGTATAGCCATTCCTATGGCTCCGCCTTCCTGAGGATCAGTTCCGCTTCCAAGCTCGTCAAGCAGGACGAGGCTGTTCTCGTCAGCATGCTTCACTGCCGCCGCGATGTTCTTCATGTGGGCGGAGAATGTCGACAGGCTCTGGTCGATTGACTGCTCATCTCCTATATCCGCAAAAAGCGAGCTGAATACAGGAAGCCTTGTTCCTTCCGCCGCAGGAACAGGAAATCCTGTCTGGTTCAACATAGCCAGGAGCGCAAAAGTCTTGATAGCTACAGTCTTTCCTCCTGTGTTCGGCCCTGTTATTATAAGCACAGTCTTCCCTGCCATGAATTTCATGTCGATAGGAACAGCTTTGCCGGCTAAGAGCGGATGCCGTGCCTGAATGAGAGAAGGGGGCAGTGATGATCCGTCTTTCTGTGCGCACGGTAGAGCATAGATGCATTTGTTCTTAATTCCCCAGCGAGCTGCCGCGCAGACTTGATCTATCTTAATCATTGTCTTTAGGGCCGGCTTTAATATATGCGCATATACAGCGACTTTCGCTGTAAGCTGGGTGAGGATTTTCCGCGTTTCGCTTTGGAGATGGAATTCCTCCTGTATAAGCTCGTTGTTCTTCCTTACTACCTCATCTGGCTCTATGAAGAATGTCTGGCCGGAGGAGCTTACCTCATGCACAATGCCCGGTATCTTTAGCCGGTGGCTCGCCTTTACGGCCAGTACCTGCTTGTCCGCGCGGAACGCGGGGACATTGCTTGCAAGCGCAGGAGACAGGCTTGTGTCGCTCGTGTATTTTTTCAGCGCGCTGCTTATCTCTGCGTGTATGCGGGCTATATTTTCTCTTATTTCCCTGAGAGCAGGCAAATCCTTTATATTTCCCTCGTTGTCTATGACTTTTGATATTTCGCTCTTGACACTCTCAAGTGAGAGAATGTCCATGGATGAGAAAAGCTCCGCGAGGCTCTTTATTTGAAGGGTCTTTGAAACCGCATTGATTTCCTCTGCGCTTGAGATGGCGGATGAGACAAACTGGAGGATTGCAAGCGCCTGGCTCTGGTCAAGAGCTGTGCCTTCAACATCGAGAATACGGAACAGTGAGTGGACTGGCGGCCAGCCTCTTATTTGCACGGGAGTCTTGCCGAGCGTTTTTTCCCATTCCCTGCTTAGCTCTTTCAATTCCTCTATTTTCTCAGCTTCTGTCAAAGGAAGCCTTGTCTGCATAAGCTCGCGTGCTTCGTCCGATGCGCAGAGCAGGGATACTGAGTCGCGGACAGAGAAATAGGCAAGCTCTTCCAGTGTTCTTCTATGCCACATTTCTAGTCAGTCCAGCTCCCTGTCTTGAGCTCCTCTGAAATTCTTTTCCAGCTCTCAAACCGCTCTTCGCTTATGACACCGGAATATACAGCCTCAAGAATCTTGCAGCCAGGCTCTGTTGTATGAGTGCAGCTCATGCCGAATGAGCATTTTCCGACTAGGGGAGCCATTTCACGGAAGTAGAGGGCAAGCTCGTTCGGCTCAATTCCATGCAAAACAAATCTCCTTACTCCAGGAGTATCAATTATAGAGGCTTTTGCGCCATGGATTCCTCCTGTGAGGGATTCGTTTATGTTTATATGCAGGAGCGCGCCTTTTGTTGTGGTGTGGCTGCCTTTTCCGTATTTCTTTGAGAGGCTTCCTGTTTTAAGGACTATGCTGTTATCCAGCACATTGACAAGAGATGATTTTCCGACTCCGGACTGGCCGACAAGAGCGCTTAGATGCCTGTGAAGCAGCTGCGCAAGCTCAAACATGCCTTCTCCTGTTCTTGCGGACACCTTCATTACCTTGTAGCCAAGATCTTCCCATACGGAAAGCCTGTCCAGAAAGTCAGGCGACTGTGCTGCCGGAAGATCACATTTGTTTACAAGAATGACAGGCTCTATTCCCTGCTTGTCCGCCTGTACAAGCTCCCTGTCTATGAAGCGCGGACGAAAATCCGGCTCCTCGGGAGTCGTGACAAGAATGATGTAGTCTAGGTTCGCCGCAAGCAGCTGAGGAGATCTGCCCTTTACATTCCAGCGTACGAATTCATTTTTCCGTGGCACAAGGGAGACAATCTGGGCTTTCTTGTCATCTGCTTTCTCAAATTCAATATTGACAACATCTCCAGGCGCAAGCGGATTGTAATACTTTGTGTCCGATTTTAATCGTTTGCTTTTTAATGAGCATGTGCGTATAAATGAACTTCCATCATCCTCAGAAACGGACTCAACCTCAAAGATATTGTTAGTCCCGCTCAGAACTGTGCCTGTAGATTGATTCATATAATAGTGATTTTAAGTTAGAAATGAATGTTTTGCAAGGTAAGTTTATAGCTCCAACGGGAGTCGAAGATGGCCAAAAGCGTCTAATTCCTTGTATTATAAAGAGATAAAAAAAGTAGAGGAAAAAACAAGGAATTTTTGACACAAAATATACCCCAAATTATACATTTATCATAAAAACCTAATACAATCGTACACTAATCTGCGGATTTGCGCAAGATGTTTGTCCGTTCCAAATACATTTAGGACAGTCTGTCGCCGAATGAGGAATGCGATT